>JAFRKA010000009.1 GCA_017432005.1 Erysipelotrichaceae bacterium | reverse complement strand
CTGGAAATGCTGGGAGAAGATGATCCGACTACATCGTTCCTGATCAGCGAGATGAAGAGACTGAACATGGATGTGAGTGACATCGAGATCAGAAAAGATGTCACCAACGGCAAGGTGCTGATCATCCTGACCGGAGACAAGAGAACGATGTTCGTGATCGATCCGATCAGACCACATTATGAAGTTACAGAAAAGATGCAGGGACTGCTGAATAAGGCAACTTATATCTATTCCCTCATGCATATGATCAACCGTTCCTTTTCCTCACTTGAACCTTTACTTGAAGCCAAAAGAAACGGAGCCAGGATCATTCTGGACGGTTCTTCAAAATATGATGATCCGAGCCGTGTGAAGATCCTCTATGATCTGGCTGACGGCTTATTCATCAATTCCACCGATTTCGCCAGACTTGCGGAACACTCACCCAAGGATCCAAAAGATATCATTCTGAAAGATGACGATTCCTTCATCGTCGTAACGGACGGATCGAAAGGTTCGACTCTGTTTCTTAAAGGAAAGGAAGTCTTCAGACCTTCCGTAGAAAATGTTGAAGTCACAGACTCCACCGGAGCCGGTGATGCCTTTGCCGGCTGTTTCATCGCTGCCCTGTTAGCAGGATTTGATCATGAGAAAGCTCTGTCATTGGCCACCGTCAACGGTGCCTATGCCTGCACGGTCTTTGGCGGACTGGGCGGAGTATGTTCATTCGATACACTTACTGAATTCGCAAAGGAGCACAACTATGAATTATGACAAGATGGATGACTGTTTCGCTTCCCTGAAACATAAAGTCAATGACGCTCTGGATAACAGCGATTTCAAAAAGATCGCTGAAGTCCTGGACTCGATAAACGGTCCGACACTGGTCTGCGGCGTCGGCGGTTCTTCGATCGTGGCGACCTATCTGGCCAAGGTCTTGAGAGAGAAAAGACACATCATCGCCACCTTCGTGCTTCCCCGTGATCTGCTTTACATGGATACGAGTGCCTATGAAAACGTGATCGCTGTATCCTATTCCGGAGGCAACATCGGTGTCGATGTGATTTTTGAGACTGATCTCAAGAAATATCTGTTTACCGGCAATCCCAGAGAAGGTGTTGAAAACATCGTTTACAGGATGCTGCCGGAACTTTCATATGTATCAGTATCCGCAACCATCGTTCCGTTAAGTATCCTGTTCATGTATTACTGCAATGACAGAGATCTGCTCAACGAGATACTCGATCAGGAGATCGAAAGCGACTCAAATAATACATCCTATGAAGTATTATCCGGATACGAGACCATCACGGCTGCCACCCTGCTGGAATCATCGATCATCGAATCCGGAATGGCGACCTGTGTCCTCCATGAGAAATACAACTACTGTCACGGACGCATCAATATCACCAAAGCCGAAAAAGCTGATCTGATCTTCTTCAGGATGGACAATGAACTTGATGAACTGTTTGATGAAGTGATGAAAAGACTATATAAAAACATCATCTGTATCGATCGCCGATACGAAGATGATGTCATCAATGATCTCTATGCTTCGGTCATATCCATGAAACTGATGCGTGAGATCGCTCACAAC
The DNA here is from genome assembly GCA_017432005.1 of Erysipelotrichaceae bacterium. Classification (GTDB taxonomy): domain Bacteria; phylum Bacillota_I; class Bacilli_A; order Erysipelotrichales; family Erysipelotrichaceae; genus Colivicinus. The sequence goes on along the minus strand of JAFRKA010000009.1, from coordinate 18,288 downwards.
AAGAATATCGATTTCTCTGATATGAAAGAACTGGTCGATAACGATCTGTTCTATCGTTTCAACGGAAAGATGTAGACAGCCGAAAAACGGTTGTCTTTTTTATATTTCGTAAACGATCGCCTGATAAGGCTTGAGCGTGATCTTCAAATCATTTCTTTCTTCTGTATCATAATTGTTTATCAGAACACTTGCTTTCTTTACGAACTCAGGCAATGTATATGAAGTCTTTTTCTTACTGAAGTTGCCTACGACAAAGAGTTTCTTTCCTTCATATTCCCGGCTGTAGGCGATGATCTTTCTGTTGTCATGATCATATTCCTTTGTTTCACCATAGATCGCTGCCTCGCTGTTCTTTCTGATAGCAAGCAGTTTCTGATAATAGCGATAGATCGATCTGGTGCTGTCCAGATCCTTCTTCACATTGATCTGCTTATATTCCGGATTCATGCACTGCCACGGTTCATGTCCTTCATTGAAGCCGGCATTGATCGAATCATCCCACTGCATCGGTACTCTTGAATGATCACGGGCTCCATAGCGGATGAAACTGAAAGCCAGTTTCCTTGGCATGCCCAGTTTATGCATGAGCTCATAGACGAAGTGGCTGACCGGATCTTTCATCTCATCGATACTCTTGAAATCGCAGTTAGTCATACCGATCTCCTGGCCCATGTAGATGAACGGTGTACCAAAACCCATGTAGGTGATCGTCGCCAGCATCGTCGCTGCTTCATAGCGGTAATGTTTCGTATCGATCGAGAAGCGGGAGACGCTGCGCGGATTGTCATGATTCTCCAGCACCAGTGTATTCCATCCCGCTTTGTAGTTGTCTGCCTGCGGTCCGAAGAAACCATTCTTGAACTGCAGCAGATCGAACGGTTTCCAGAAGAACTTCTTGCCACCGATATTGTCGGAATCAAGATGCGCAAAATTGAAGATCGAATCCAGTTCGCCGTTTTCTTCCTTCACATATTCCAGAGCATTCTCTTTTGAAGGATGAAAAGATTCGCCGACCGTGAAACTGTCATAGTGCGAAAGTGATCTCTCATTAAGTTCCTTCAGAAATTCATGCATGCGCGGTCCATCGACATAGAACGGTGCACCTTTCTGGAAAGAATTTTTATCGAAATCGTCAGCGATCGGATAGACCTTGGAAAACATATTGAAGACATCAAATCTGAAACCATCAACACCTTTATCCAGCCAGAAATTGAGGATCGAGACGATCTCATCCCTGACCTTGGGATTCTCCCAGTTCAGATCAGGCTGTTCCATGCAGAAAAGATGGAGATAGAATTCATCGGAATCATTTATCCTCTCCCAGGCTGAACCGGTAAAGGTCGATTCCCAGTTGCTTGGAGGAAGAAGCTTGCCGTCGACCGTCTTTCCTTTGCGGATGATGTAATAATCACGATAAGGTGATTCAGGATCACTGATCGCCTCTTTGAACCAGCGGTGTTCCATGGAAGTATGATTCAGGACCATATCCATAATGACCTTTAGACCGCGTTTATGGCATTCTTCCAGCAGGCGATCAAAGTCTTTCATGGTACCGAACTTCTCATCGATATCCTCATAATCGCTGATGTCATAACCGTAATCGTAATCCGGTGATTTATATAAAGGTGAGAACCAGATCGCGGTCGCTCCCAGATCTTTGATGTGATCGAGCTTTGAGATTATCCCTTCGATATCGCCCCAGCCGTCATTGTTGCTGTCCATAAAACTGAAAGGATAGATCTGATATACTACTGCATTCTTATACCATCTTGTCTTCATATCGTTCTCCATTCTCTTCTATTTCTATTTTATAAAAAATGACCGGTATTGACCGATCATTTCAGTATTTCATCAAACAGTTTCGTGAGGATCTGTTCATCAGGAGATGTCCCCAGATAATAGGCTCTGCCTTTCCCGTATATATTGACGGTCACGGCTGCATACTCGCCGAACGGATTGTCTTTCCAGCTGACGAGTTCTTCAGCACTTTTGAGCTTCAACATTTCCGCAAAGACAGAACCATTTCCTTCTTCTTGGCCATACACGATCGGCGAAGACTGGCCGTTTAAGAGACACTCATGTTCCTCGATCACACAGCCCGTCAGATCATCGAGATCGACAGGAAGACGCTTACCAAAGACCAGATTGTTGTCCGTATCCTTCCAGGCGGTCCTCGGAGTCATGACGATAGTTCCACCTGCACGTACGTATTCCTTGAGCTTCAATTTGAATTCATCAGACATGATGATCATATACGGTAAGATCACGATCTTGTATCCTGAGAAGTCTCTGTCTGAAGGAATGATGTCACAGTTCATCTTTCGATCATATAACTGTCTGTACAGTTTCATACATTCCTGTTCATAACTGAAGACATCGCTCTGACGCTGGATGGCCATCGATGACTTGGAATCATAATCATAGACGATGCAGACATCTGACTTCGGATATTCGATCTTTCTGTCCTTCGCTTCTTCAAAGAAAGACTTCGTCTCATAGTATTTCCGGCGTTTGACATTATCCGCATCCAGGATGCCGAAGCAGAACTGCTCAGCTCCCTTCGTATAACCGCGATAGCGGAAGAAGATCATAACCTCTACGCCGTGATCCAGGGCATCCAGAGCCCATTTCTTGGCTTCATCAGGTTTAGGGGCATAACCGATATCATTGTGTCCCTGCTGGCCCATAATGGCCTCTGTGATCCAGAATTTCTCCCCTTTGAAGCCCCGTGCAAAATCAACCGTGAAAGCCAGATCGGAATCGGAAAGAGGAACACTCTGACCACCCCAGACCGGATAGTTGTTGTAGGAAACAAAATCCAGATGCTTAGCTATATCGAAAGGAGAAAAGCATTTGTTGATGGTCCCACCTTCAAAGTCATGAGTGACAGGATGGATTGGATCGATCTTTTTCACCGCCTTGACCATACCCGCAATAAAGCTCACAGCCGCTTCATTGCGGAAACGCGCATACTCCAGTCTTAAAGCCGGATTCTGGGCGGTAAAAGACGGATGAGGCAATGAGATATCAGCGAAATCATAATAAGTCTGATTCCAGAACTGTGTGCCCCAGCGCTCATTGAGTTCTTCGATCGTCTTATACTTATCCTTCAGATACTGGATGAACTTCTTCTGACAGGTCGCACAGTAACAGACATCGGAACCTTCATGACCGATCTCGTTCTCGATCTGCCAGGCAACGATGGCTTCTTCATTCTTATAATGATCAGCCATCTTTTCAGCCAAAGCGAAGACTCTTTCCCTGTAGATCTCGTTATTGTAACAGTGGCCTCTTCTGGCCCCAAACGGCTGGACATAACCTGTCTCACTCACATTCATGATCTCAGGATGTTTTCTGTACAGCCATGAAGGAACAGTCGCTCCCGGTACGCACATCAGGATCTTCAGACCTTTCTTTTTGGCTTTTTCGATGAACTCATCAAAGAAAGAGAAATCATACTTCCCCTCTTCCGGTTCAAAGCGGTCCCAGGCAAAATCACCGATGCGGATCAGATCAGCACCGAGTTCAACGATATTATTGAGATCCTCATCTGCCATCTCCAAACCCCACTGTTCGGGATAGTAATCGACACCTAGATATTTCATTTGAATTCTCCATCAAGCAGTCTGTTGACCGCGGCTGTATATTCTTCAGTCGCTACCATATAGGCTGCCGCATGACCGCAGTCTTCGATAAGATGCAGTTCTTTAGGCGAAGCACAGGCCTCATACATCTTCTCCGACATGTAACAAGGTACGAAATGATCTTCCTTGCCATGGATGAACAGGATCGGGATATCGGTGTTGCGTACACAGTCTTCTCCTAAGGAAGTATTGAAACTGATACCGGTGATGATGACTGACCAGAACCAGGCCAGATCGCCAAACGGGAAATAAGGCAGATGATAGATATCTTTGATCAGATACTTGCTGATAGAGACGATCGAATCAAAACCGCAGTCATCGATGATGCCGCAGACATTCTTCAGTTTCATATCGGCACAGTGGATGACTGTCGCTCCACCCATGGATACGCCATGGAGATAGATCTTTGGATCATCATACATATTGTTGATCAGCTGCACCCAGCGGGCTACATCACGTTTGTCATGTTCGGAGAAGCCCAGATATTCACCTTCGGATTTGCCATGTGCTCTGTCGTTGAGCAACAGAACAGTTGAGCCTCTCTTGATGTACATCTGGATCTTGTCACAGAAATCTTCCTGCATGGATGATTTATAACCGTGGACACAGATGACGACTTCCTTGGGATTGCCTCTCAAAAGATAACCGTAGAGCGTCAGATTATCGAAAGAGATGATACTGAGTTCCTTGAATTCCATCCTGTTCATCTCTTCGATAAGAGGTTTGTGATATTCGTAAAGTCTTTTCGCGGTCGGACGCATCATATCCTTATCGGAATCGATGAAATCCGGATCGATATCATCCTTTTTGTTTTTGTCTTTATAAAGAAAGACGGAGTTGAATACATAGTAGCCTGCATAAAGCAGCAGGACCAGGATCGCAAAGACGATCACAGCTGTCTTTATCATTATTCATCCACCTTGACATTATCGAGATCGACACCCTTGGTCTCCTTGACCTTGAGCATCATGATCAGTAATGAGATCGCCATCAGCGGCAGATAAGCCACGGTCAGTACGACCGGCAGATTGGTCGATCCTGCCAGCATCGTCACGACGTTGTTATAGATCATATTGAATCCGGTACCGAACATGCCGATCAGCTGCATCGAACCGACGACAGAGGCTCTCATCTCAGTCGGAGTCGATTCGGAAGTGATGACGAAATAAATCATATCGGAGATAGACCAGAGTCCGGCGATCGAGATTCCGTAGGCCAGTCCGATGATATATGGATTGAGCGGTCTGATACAGCCATAGGCAAAGACGGCCAGACCAAGTGATGCCCATAAACCCAGGATCAGAGCAGATTTCTTACGGCCCAGAGAGTCGGTAATGAAACCGCCGATCATCGTAAAGACACCGTTGATGAGCGGATAGAACATCAGGATGATGTTGACGGCATCGGTATTCATGACGCCGTTGTATCGGCCTGCTTCCAGCATCGGCTGATACTTGCCGGTATAACCGGTCGAGAATGCCATCAGCAAGGCAACGATCGCAATCGCTCTGGTCTGCGGATTAGTAAAGATGAAACTGAAAGCTGACCAGACAGAGACAGATTTCTTTTTCTCGTTTTCTTCCTGCTTCTTTTCTGCTTCCGCAGCAGCCTGTCTCTCCTCCTCTGAAGCTCTGAGATACTCCAGACGCTTCTGCGTGTAGACCGGTGTCTCTCTGACCAGATAGATGGCAGCGATACCGATCACGAAAGCCAGGATAATCGGGATGATGAAGACGTTTCTCCAGGTGGCAGGTACGGCATCATTCACAAAGAGTTTAACGAATAAACCTAATGAAGAGACCGAGATCAGTGCGATGCCCTTGGTGATGGAACACAGCTTGGCACGGTGCTGCTTCGGCGCACACTCCATGATATAGATGACCTGCATATCGTTAGGAGTAAAGAAAGTCATGATGACCACACCGACGATATATAAGGCGATGCTCTTGGAAATGATGCATATCAGCATGCCTACGCCCATACCGATGGTATTGATGATCAAGAACAGTCTTCTTCCGTATTTGTCAGCCAGTGATTTATAGAACGGTGAGATCAGATAGGACAGATAACCGGCCATCGTCACAAAGCCCAGGGTCGCTGAAGCCTTATCATAATCCGTCGAAGGATAGACGACGTTGAAGAGGTCTCTGACAGTCTGTACTTCTACGATCCCTCTGACATTGGATGCCAGCTCATCGACGATATAGACGATGCTCAATACGATGATCAGGATCGCAAAATAATGTTCATGACCGTGAAAGACGCTTGCCTTCTCCAATCTTTCAAGTTCACGCTTTTCTCTCTCTTTTTTATCCATTGATTATAGTCTCCTTAAGCGAACAAATACATTATAATATAAGCGCTTACATTTTTCTCATTAAAAAGACAGACTTGCGTCTGTCATAGTGTTATTCAGGTATCTCGTCAGGAACAGGATCAGAGATCTTTTCCATCAGCATCTTCGGATTAGCCAGCAGATACTTCGTCAGTTTCAAAGACTTGGCGAAATAGAAGCCGTCCGCGATCCTTTCGTCCAGCGTAACTGTCACATCGACCTTGTCTTTTCCTTCCGCATCCTTGTACATCGTACCGATCGTGACCATCATCGAATTGGTACCGAAATTGCTCAGGTGATGGTAACAGGAATCAGCTCTGATCGAACCGAGATTCGATAAGAGACAGGTCGTATAGTTCGGGTCGCCTTTCTTCAGATCCTCCGGATAAATGCCGTGATATTCCATACGGCTCAGGATCCAGAAGAAGATCTCCAGCACGAAGCGCGGCATCTTGCCGACCAGGTCCATCGTCTTGTCCAGGGAGTTGTTGCCCTGGGTACGGACCTTCTTGACGTCACCAACGATCAGCTTTGAGATACTGTCGAGATTCATGTCATCTTTGATCTTCAGCGTCATCAGCGTTTCAACTGCTTCATCTTCAAACTTCTGTTTGGCGACAAAGGACAGCGTGATGTCATTGCGCATCCAGAATTTCCTTCCAGCGACAAAGATATTCAGTTTCGGACGATGATAGATCGTCTTGCCGACAGCGGTACAGATTGCATGGAACAGTTTATATTCCGTACCTTCTTTTTTGTTATGTGATTTCATGAACTTCAGCAGCTTAGTGATATCGAACGTTGCGGTCGTGGACACCTCTGCTTCCGTCCTCTTGGGCATCACATAAGGAACGATGGAATGAAACGGATCGGGATCATTCAGTAATACAGCATCTTTTCTCTTCATTTGACAAATGCAGCAATCCTTTCGTCTGCGTTATATACATCAGCACCTCTGATGGCCAGACCATCCGTGAAAGAAGCACCCTTGAGCACACTCTGCATCTCCAGTAAGGAGATACCGAAAGTACCTTCATCGTTGGTACAGAACGGTCTGACAGTTTTACCCGTAAAATCGTAATCATCCAGGAAAGAAGCGACGATACGCGGATAAGTCCTATACCAGATCGGGAATCCGATATAGACGGTATCATATTCATCCATGTTGAGACGCATGCCCGGCTTCAAGGCAGGATGTTCATTGTTTTCATCTTCCCTGCGGGAACGTCTCAGACAGTCATCGTAACTGAACGGATACGGTTCTTCCTCTTCGATCCTGTAGAGATCTCCGCCGGTGAGTTCCGCAAGCTTTTCAGCCACTACTTCCGTGTTGCCCTTTTCCAGAACGATTATCTCATTGTTCTGCAGGTTCTCTCCGATATGTGAAAAATAGGCTATCAGTGTTTTCATTCCAAATTCTCCTAATATCCCTATTATACGCTATAGATCACTTTGAGTCATTTTAAAAGCCATCCGAAGATGGCTTATGTCTATCTCATTGACTTGTCGTAAGGCTGACCCGAAGCTTTCGGTGCCCGGTCGTGTTTCGACGTGAAGGCCAGAGCTACCAGGGTGATGATAAACGGCAGGCTCTTGAAGAAAGCTGAAGGCAAGCCCAGATTAGCCAGGAACGGGATGCCTGAATAAGCGTTGGCGATCGTCTTGCAGAAAGCGAAGAACGCCGCCGCCCCGAACAGGGACAGTGAACGCCACTGACCGAAGATCAGAACGGACATGGCCAGATATCCGTAGCCGCCGACTGTCTGAGAGTAGTGCGTTGCGACCGGCAGGATGTACATGAGACCGCCCATACCGCCGATGAAACCGGCAATGATCAGCGCAGCATATCTGTACTTCTGCACATTGACACCCAGTGATTCAGCAGCCTGAGGATTCTCGCCGCAGGCACACATCCTCAGACCGAAACGGGTCTTGTTGAGAACGATAGCCGAAATGATGAAGATGACGATACCGATGAAGTTGGTGATGTAAGTCCTTGTGAAGAACATCTCACCGAGCACAGGTATGTCGCCTAAGACCGGGATCTTCTCGATCAGGAAATCATTTCTGATCGAAAGGTGTTCCGAACCATCCTGCAGTACTCTGGCAAAGAAGACACAGAACGCCGGAGCAAACGTATTCATAGCCATACCGACGATCGTCTGGTCGGCATTCAGGTTGATGGCTGCCACGGCCAGTAACAGTGTCAGGACGATGCCCATGATACCCGCAAACAGCAGCGCGATGATCAGTCTCATCTGACCTTCTACGACGCCATCCAGCCATTGCAGGCAGAGGACGCCCCACATGCAGGACCAGACCATTACGGAGTCAAGACCCATATGGATGATACCGGAACGCTCTGAGAACATGCCGCTCACGGAAACGACCAGCAGTGGGATGAAGAAATACATGAAATATCGGCAAATGAAATATAGCATTTCCATATTACTTTAACTCCTCCCCTGTTACTTTGTTCATTTCTTTTTTCTGCCGGTTCAGCAACTTCTCGAGATACAGTTTCAGGAAGAGCGAGAAAGCGGCGAAGTAAATGATGACGGAAGTGATGACACTGACGATCTCTCTTTGGAAACCGTAGATCTGCATATAGTTGCCGCCGACTGTCAGGAATGCCAGGAACAGCGCACCGAGTATTGCACCTAACGGTGAGTTGTTGGCCAGACAGCAGACAGCGATACCGTTGAAGCCTTCAGCTGCCAGAGCTTCCTTCATCGTGATATAAGTACCAGAAACTGACAGGTGGGTAAGACCGCCTCCCAGTCCACACAGTGCACCGGACAGCAGGATCGAGATCATGATGTTTCTCTTGGATCTGATGCCCGCATAGCGTGAAGCCTCAGGGTTCTTACCGCAGGCTTTCAGCTCATAGCCCAGCTGGGTCTTTTCCATCAGCACCCAGGCTAAGATCGCGACCAGGATGGCGACCAGGATACCGATATCAGCTGAACGGTTACTGGTAATAGCTGGCATGAACCACTGCGGCAGTTTGCATTGTGACGGAACAGCACGGGTCTGTCCCTTCATCGCATCATAGCAGTAATCGTTGATCCAGTGCATCATGTAGTACATTTCGATGTAGTTGAACATGATGGTACCGATAACGACGTTGACATTGAAATAAGCCTTCAGAATACCCGGGATCAGAGCCCAGGCTGCACCGGCGATCGTGGCAACGATCAGCGGTACGATCCAGGCCAGAGGACCAGGGAAATTCTTAGACAGATATAAAGATGTAAGGATGGCTGCCAGCGCACCGACCGAATACTGGCCCGGACCGCCGATATTGAAGATACCGGCCTGGAAAGCCACACACATGGCTACACCGGTACACAGGATTGGAGTAGCGAAATAGAACAGTGTTCCCAGGTTCTGCATGCCGCCGAGCTGAAAACCACCGGTGATCAGGGTCGTGAACGCTGCCACACCCTTGGAAGGATTAGTCAGGATCAGGACCAGAAAAGCAAAGACCAGACCGCCGATTATCGCGATCAGAGAAGACAGTAATCCGGTATGCTTGGAGATATCGAATTTCTTAGCTGTTTTTTCACTCATGCCTGTTTCTCCTCTCTCTTGACACCGGCCATGTACAGACCCATTTCCTCAACGCTGACTTTCTTCGGATCGAGATTACCCATGATCTCGCCCTCGAACATCACGAGGACTCTGTCTGCCACATCCATGACTTCATCAAGTTCAAACGACATAAGCAGGACGGCTTTGCCTTCATCGCGCTGCTCGACCAGCTGCTTATGAATGAATTCGATCGCACCGACATCAAGACCTCTGGTCGGCTGAACAGCGACCAGCAGATCCGCATTCTGATCGATCTCACGCGCAACGATAGCCTTCTGCTGGTTACCGCCGGACATCGATCTGGCCATGGTTATCCTGCCCTGACCGGAACGGATATCGAACTTGTCGATCAGTTCATCGGCATAAGAATCAAATTTCTTGAATTTCAGGAAACCGGTCTTGGAGACAAAATCCGGTTTGAAATAATTCTTCAGCGCCAGGTTATAGGACAGCGGATAATCCAGGATCAGACCAAATTTATGTCTGTCCTCCGGAATATGCGACATGACCATATTCTTCTCTCTGATCGATCTTCTCGTATAGTCCTCGCCGTTGATCGAGATCGTGCCTTCATTGATCGGCATGATACCGGTCAGACCGTAGATCAGTTCACTCTGACCGTTGCCGTCGATACCGGCGATAGCTACGATCTCGCCTTTTCTGACGGAGAACGATACATCATTGACGACCTTCTTCTTGGTCTCATCATTGATCATTGTGAGATGCTCGACCTTCAGGACTTCCTCACCCGGTTCAGCCGGTTTCTTGTCGACATGGAAGCTGACTTCACGGCCGACCATCAGTTCGCCCATCTGGGTCGTAGTCGTATCAGCAGCGTTGAGCGTCTTGACGAGCTTGCCACGGCGCAGGATCGTAACTCTGTCTGATACTCGCTTTATTTCCTCGAGCTTGTGGGAAATGAACAGGATCGTATGGCCTTCCCTGGCCAATCCCTTCATGATATCCATAAGTTCGTCGATTTCCTGTGGAGTTAATACAGCGGTCGGTTCATCGAAGATCAGGATCTCAGCTTCACGGTAAAGCATCTTCAGGATCTCACAGCGCTGCTGCTGACCGACCGTGATGTTTTCGATCAGGGCATCCGGATCGATGGCCAGACCGTATTTCTGAGACAGTTCGATGACCTTTTTACGGCAGGTATACATGTCAAGGAAAGGACCCTTGAGCGTCTCGCTGCCTAAAACGATATTCTGTAATACAGTATAGTTCTGGACGAGTTTGAAGTGCTGGTGCACCATACCGATACCGAGCTCGGTAGCTACACGCGGATTGGTGATCTTCACTTCCTTGCCCCTTATTGAGATTGTACCTTCTTCAGGTGTATACATACCAAAAAGAACACTCATCAGTGTCGACTTGCCGGCACCGTTTTCGCCAAGCAGGGCATGGATCTCTCCCTTGTGGATATCCAGGCTTATGTCATTGCAGGCGATAATACCGGGGAATCTTTTGGTTATGTGACGGAACTCAATAATGTTTTCCGTTTTTTCCATAGTATTATCCTTTCTTAAATAAAGGTAAGGAGGTGCAGTTGACCCACACCTCCTTTAAAAAGACATAAAATTGCTTATTACTGCACGAAGTAATTTACTTTAACGTACTTGTAGCCATCCAGTGGAGCACCATTGACGCCTGAAGCTTCAGTCGGCAGCGTGTCATGAACAGCGATAGCTTTATCAACTACAGCCTTGTAGTCATCCTCAGTGAATGTGTTCCAGTTTTCAGCTCTGTAAGGAGCGATAACAGAAGCACCTTCCTTGGCACCGAGTCTCTGCAGACCGGCATCAGTATAAGCTTTCCACTCATCACCGCCAGCGTAAGCAGCCTTGACAGCGTTGTAGATGGTGGTCTCCAGTTCCTTCATGGCAGAAGTAACGAACAGCGGTTCGTTGGCAGCGCCATCAGCAGCTCTGGTGAAGTATTCATCAGTATCGACACCGACGATCCTTCTGTTTTCGCCGTCTTTAGCAGCCTGGATGATAGAGTTAACGATCGTACCACCGCAAGAGAAGATGATCTCTGTACCACTGGTGTACCATTCAGAAGCACGGGTAACGATATCCGGTGAAGCATCGAATGTACCGGTATAGAAGTACTTCATATCGATAGAGCCTTCAGCAAGACCTAACTCTTCAGCAGCATCTTCTGCACCCTCGACGAAGCCATAGCCGAATCTGACAACAGCCGGAACAGCCATACCGCCCATGAAGGCCAGATTTCTGTAACCGTCTTTAACAACAGCGTAACCAGCCATGTAACCGCAGTCCTGTTCAGCGAATGTGATCATAGCCAGATTGTCCTGATGCTCAGGAATACCGTCATCATATTCACCATCATAATCCAGGTCGGCATTATACAGGTCATCAGCATCAACGAAGATGACTTTTACATCTGGATACTTTGGAACTTCTTCAACCAGAGCAGCATCCCAGAGGTAACCAACTGCAACCAGTACGTCAGCTGACATCTGATTGACAGCCTGTTCGAAGATAGTTGTTCTTGAAGCGTCATCTGCGCCTGCAGGCTGCAGATAAGTGTACTTCAGTCCTTTCTCTTCACAGTAGTCCTTGATACCGTAGAATGAGTGCTCGTTGAAGCCACCATCATAGATAGAGCCTAAGTCAGCGAGGAATACTACATCGTAGTGTTCATCAGTGTTAGTGTTCTCACCGCCGTCTTTCTTACCGCAGCCAAACAGGCTAGCCGCAAGAAGAAGAGTGAGAGCTAACGTAAGAAATTTCTTCATTTTTTTCTCCTTTTTCTTTCTATAGTCATGCATATAATCAAAAAGATCTTTATTTAAAAAAATATGTTAAATAAAAAACGATTGATCTTCTGCATTTCTACCTAAATTTTACCTCTCAAGGTCTGAATAAACAAGGCAATAAACTGCCATTTAGCCGTTTTCCTGTACGATCGGACCGAGTTCATCGATCCGTTTCTCACATAAAGAAAGCGTATATTCCAGGATATAGCCGGTCAGGAAGACGCCGACGATCGTGCCGATGCCGATCACACCGCCTAAGATCACTCCGATGATGAAGAAAGCGCCGTCCGAGATCATTTGGGTATATTTGAGATCCAGCGGAGTCTTCTCACTCAGAAACAGCGGGATGAACTGGAAACAGCCGATGCCCATTTTGGAGGCGATGCCTAAACCATACCCTATGCCTGTCGTCAGCAAGCCGACCAGCAAGATGATGATCCTGACAGGCAGACCTGTGCTTTCCAAAGGGAAATTGACTCTGATCAGAGCTTCCGAGATATCGATCAGCGGTCCCCCGATAAACATGCCGATCAGCGTACCGATACCCAGGTATTTCCTTATGAAGATGAAGATCAGGGCCGTCTGGATGACGTTGCAGATGGTGGAGATCGTTCCATAAGACATGCCGGTGATATTGTGCAGTCCGTCCACGAAGACACTGATCGGATCTGTTCCGAGACCGCATCCGTAGTAACAGCCGATGCCCAAAGACGAGATCGTCGTCGCAAACAGTGACAGCAAAGTTCTGATACTCAAAGCCTTGAAATTGATCTTCTTCGCTCCGTTCATTTTTACCTTATGTCTTCAAGATCCGGAAGTTTATCGATGATCTCGATCGCTCTTAAAGTGATCTTGGTCATCAGATCGACCTTCTCCTGATAGTTATCTTTATTGGATGTGGACATGGAACCGTAATTAGATCCCAGATATCCGCCGCACATCAGGATCGTTCCGGTACGGATACCGCCTAAGAGTGAGCCGACCGTGAATAAAGCTGATGATTCATTTTCGACAGCCAGTGCTCCGGCATCGACCCATGGCTGTATCCTTTCCATCACGCCCTCATGCGCACCGGGTGATTCGATGTAGAAAGAATCATGTGATCTGACGATGCCCAGATACGGTTTGACACCATATTCCTCACAGGCCTGTCTTAAAGCGCAGACGACATCGACATCGGCGACAGCCGGATATTCTAAAGGAATGTATTCCTTAGAAGCACCTTCACCTCTGATGGCTCCGGTCGCAATGACGAAACTGTCTTCCGGAAGATTTGGCTGTAAGGAACCCGAAGTCCCCATCCTGATCATCGTTTTGACGCCCAGGTGATTGAGCTCTTCGACCGCGATCGAAACAGCCATGGCACCCATGCCCGTACACATGACGGAGACATCCACATCATGATACTTGCCGGTATAGGTCGGATTGCCTCTTGAAACAGCGGCCAGTCTTGACTCATCGAAGTGTTTGGCTACCATCTCGCATCGGCCCGGATCGGCCGGAAGGATCACGTGTTTTCCGACATCATTCTCGTCAAGACCGATATGCCACATCTTGCCGTTATTGTTGGTAAGTTTAGCGGACTTATATTTCATACTCTTCCCCTTTGATCAGTTTGGACATGGCCAGTGTTGCGATATTGATCGTATCCATGATCTTCTTATCATAGTCTTTTACAAAATCCATGGACTCACCGGTCGCCAGATTGTCAGTCACGACATAGACACATCCTGCCTGTAACTGCAGGATCGAAGCTACCGTCAGTAAAGTCGCACACTCGTTGTCGACGCATTCTACCCCGACCTTCTGCCATGGAGCGATCCTTTCGGCAACGCCGTCATGAGCGTAAGGAGATTCTAAGAACAGTGCATCGTGTGTCCTGGTGATACCGGTCTTTACATCGATATTCAGTTCCTTCGCAGCTGATAAGATCGCAAAGAGCGTATCCAGATCAGTAACAGCCGGATACTGGATATTGACATATTCCAGGGTTGCCCCTTCACAGCGGCAGGCACCGGTAGGTACGAAGATCGTACCAGGCTTTATATTCGGATCGATCGCAAAACACGATCCGACCTTGATCATCCTGCGGCAGTTGATATGTCTTAATTCCTCAACAGCGATCTCGGTAGGCATACAGCCGTTACCGATGGACATGCAGGACATCCTGACTCCGTGACACATGCCGGTATAAGTGATGTATTCACGGTGAAAAGCCTGTTTCTCTGCGGTCTCAAAAGTATCCTTGATCGTTTCGACTCTTTCCAGATTGGAAGTCAGGATACATCCCTCACCGATCTGTGATGCATCGATGCCCAGATGATGTACTGTTCCGTCTTTTTCCAGCTGCGGTACAGAATCGAAACCGTTCTTGATCTTCTCTGCCATTATCTGATCACTCCTTTCTTTTCCATTTCATCAATGATCTCTGTCGCTCTGACAGCGATCTTTGAACATACCAGGATCCGCTTGTCCATGAAGTCATCTTCAAAAGCCTCCGGATAAGCCTTCATGGAATCAGGTCCGGTATAGTAGATCGTATCTTCGACCATGGAAGTGTGGGATACACAGATACTTCCGCATCTTAAGCCCAGCTGCGGTCCGACTGTAAACAAAGTAGCCGATTCATTCTCGACCATCTTGACGCCTGCATCGACCCACGGTTTCATCCTTTCGTAGGTATCGATCATCGCCGTATTGGTCTCACGGTAATAGGAATCATGAGCTCTGTATAATCCGACGATCGGATCCTCGCCAAATTCCTTGGCTGCCATGATCAGGGCCTTGGTGACGTACGGGTCGGCGATAGCCGGATACTCAGGCGGAACATACTCATAGGAGTTGCCGTCACCTCTGACACAGCCCGTCGCAATGATGATCCTTCCCGGACGGTAATCCGTAAGCAAGGCCGCACCAGTTCCGACTCTGATCAGATTCTTCATTCCGATCTGGGAACACTCTTCGGCGACCGTCGATACAGCCAGAGGGCCCATACCTGAAGAGACGACTGAGATCGGTACATCTTTTTCCGTCACACCGGTATAGGTATAATAAGTCCTTCTCTTCTGGACCATATGTGCTTCCTTGAAGCAGGAAGCGATAACCTGGGAACGTGCCAGATCACCGGGCATCAGCACTGTTCTGGCAATATCACCTTCCTTCAGTCCGGTAAAATACAGTCTACCTTCGCTATCGACATATTTCTTTTCTCTTATCGACATTTAGTCCTCCTTCACGTAACCGGTCCTGACATTCAGCTTGTGGATCAGTTCGTTACACTTGTTCAAAATAAACTGTTCATCGAAATTCTGGATATGTTTGTTCCTGACTCTGAGCTCACCGGCCACAAAGACCGTATCGACCGCATGGCCTGTTCCCGCATAAAGCAGGTTGCCGATACGGTGATCGTGATCAGTCAGGGAGAAGTCGTCTTCCATGTTCACTAAAACGAGATCAGCTTGATTGCCTTCCTTGATCTCACCGAGATCTTCATAGCCCAAGGCTCTGGCGCCGTTGATCGTCATCATCTTGAAAGTCGTACCGGCATCCATGACCGTCGGATCGAGGGTGATGGCTTTCTGCAGATAGGAACCGGCCTTGCCTTCTCTGACCATATCCCTGGTCCCTGAAGATGCCTCGCCGTCGCAGCCCATCGCGACCGGGATGCCTTTCTTGAGCATCTGGGCGATCTTCGGGATACCGTCAGAGATCTTCATATTGGTGTTAGGACAGTGGACAGGGATCGCACCTCTTTCAGCGATCAGATCGATCTCCTCATCACTGAGCCAGATCGAATGTGCCAGAAGAGTATGCTTATCCAGAAGACCCAGCTGATCCAAAGCTTCAGCCTCGCCTTTTAACCCATATGCCTTAGCGACATTCTCGGTCTCCATCTTTCCTTCACCTAAGTGAGTATGATAGATAAGTCCTTTTTCATTCGCATACTTCTTGAGAGCCTTAGCCATCTCGGCTGATACAGCCGGCAATCCAGCTGGCGCTACGGAAGCTCTCATGAGACCGTGATTGCGACCGTGGCATTTCTCATAGATCGCTTCAGTTCTCTTTAACGCTTCATCAACGCTGACTAACGGCGTCACTTCATTCTCCGGTACATCAGTCGTTGAGATACCGAAGGTGCAGCGTACGCCCGCATCCTCAAAAGCCTGCAGGATCGCATCGACATGATCCCAGCCGCCCATCTCGTTGATCGTCGTCGTACCGAAACGCAAAGACGAAAGACACGACAGCAGCGTCGCATAGTAATAATCCTCTTCGCTCATCGCATCTTCAAATTTGAAAAGTCTGACCAGCCAGTCCGTAATCACCAGATCATCCAGCGGTCCCTTGATGAAAGTCTGATAAGTGTGGGAATGACAGTCGATGAAACCCGGCATCGCCAGCATGCCATGGGCATCGATCACCGTCGCCCCGGGGCATTCACTTGTTTCGATCTTTTTGACGATCTTTTTGAAACGTCCATCCTCGATCAGGATGTCGTTTTTTGAAACGCTCAGATCATCGAAACATGCGATATCGGCGTTTCTGATGAGAAATCTGCTCATAAAGCCTCCTTGTGTAATGATGTGATATGCTTCTTAAACAAAATAAGCCGACTTTTCAAAGCCGGCCAACTTAAATCGTTGATATGAACATCTTCGTTCACTCTTGTACTTCTACAGAAGCAACTTTATCTAAATCCATTTTATTATCAGGGTTTTCTGCTAGTCAAGATATAATGCTGCAGCAACAGTAAACCGGCAATATATTATGCTGTGCTATACTGAATTCGAGGTAAACAAGATGGACAAGAGAAAAATAATATTCGACTGTGATATCGGCTGTGATGATGCCGTTGCACTCATTGCGCTGCTGCTGAGTGATAAGACTGATGTTATAGCTGTGACCTGTGTCAAAGGCAATATACTGGTCAAAGATGTCGTAGAGAATGCCCTGAAAGTCACACATCTGTGTGGCAAAGATATACCGGTATACGCAGGATGCAATGAACCGATGGTCAGAGATCTGCTCAAAGGCCGTGACTATAATACTCTGATGCAAAGGATCAGAATGGAAGTCGATGGCAAGGAAGTACTGATCCATGAAAGATCATTCAACCTGCCGCTTCCGGAAAGAAATGCTGAAGACAAACATGCCTGTTCATATCTGGTCGAAACTTTAAAGAACAGTAAAGAGAAGATCGACATCTGTGCTGTCGGTCCGCTCACCAATATCGCCATGGCCATCCGCATGGATCCATCGATCGTCAAGAACATCGGTACGATCTATATCATGGGCGGTGGCCTGTACATGGGAAACCGCACACCGCTGGCGGAAGCCAACTTCTATGATGACCCGGAAGCGGCGGAGATCGTTCTTACTTCCGGAGCCAATATCCTCTTATGTCCGATCGAACCTTGTGAGATGGCTGCGACCTATGATCAGAAAGATCTGAAGCAGATCGAAGATATCGGTGGTCCGATCGCCGCTTTCCTGAAAGAGGAACTGCAGGGTTATATCGACCGATGCAACATCCTGTTCAAAGTCGATCTTGAAGACTGCTGTGTCTATGACTATGCTGCTGTCGCTCCGCTCATCGATGAATCGGTCATCATTGAAAAAAGAAAAGATGTCGCAAGAGTCGACATCTCCGCCGGCATGTCCGACGGTCAGCTGGTGATCGACCGAAGAGGAATGTTCACCCCGGAATATCCGGTCGAGGTCATCTATCAGATGGATGCGGATAAACTCCATAAACTGCTTATCGATCTGTTGAAAGGATCTGCCGCTGAACTGAACCCCAAATATTGGACACACCAATAGGAGGGGTTTTTTATGAAATTGAGTGAAGAAGACAAAAGGGAAATCATCAGACTGAACAGAGAAGTAGGCGTACCTAAATCAGAACTGGCCAGAATTTACAATGTCGG
>JAFRKA010000008.1 GCA_017432005.1 Erysipelotrichaceae bacterium | reverse complement strand
GTTCTGGAAACAGAACCTTTCTTTATGTTTAAAACCGGTTTAAAACGCCTAATTATAAGGATTTTAGATAACCATAGTTTGTAAGATGGCTATATACTAAATCGACATAATTTATTATAATAACTTTACCATAATATGTTAATGGCAGTCTGATCATCAGACTGAAATCGGAATATCTGAACTCATTGAGTGCAGGCAAACACGATATCACAGTCGTATTTGATGACAACATCAGCAAGCCGATCTTCTTTACGATCAGAGACAGGGAGAAGGAAAAGAAACCTACTCATTATAACCTGCCGATAACTGGTGTGGAACGTGTATACATCAGCGGATAAAGATATCAACGCTTAAGGCATTATTGTAAACGACCCCTGTGTGTAAGGGGTCGTTTTGATCAGTATTGTAATAGCTTATTGCTTAGGCTTTTTGATTATATAATATACAGCTTTCAGTTTGACGAGCTGTACACCACAAAATGCCTGCTGCAACAGATGCAGATGTGAACGCCTGTTCCTTGAAATTCTATTGATTTAGGACTTCTTTTGTAGCAATATGGGCAGTCTCCGAATTGAATGTATTTCTGATATTCATCTGAATTAGAATTCACAAAAATCAAACCTGGCTCGTCTAATCCGCCAGCGACCTTGTTGAGGGTTTCATCATTCAGTTTATTATCTCTGTTTTTATCCATGAAAGTATTCTCCTGAAAAAGATCATTGTTTCTTCTAAGCAAATCATAGCATGGCTTGAGTTCGGCCTCAATCATGATCTCCTAACAAGGATGACAGCAGTTTATCCTTCTTTTCTTTCCAGCCATCTTTGAAATAGGCGCAGGTCTGTTCATCGATACCCATCAGAGAGTTCCCATCCAGCAGTGCCTTGGCTCTGCAGCCGCCTGCACACAGATATTTATATTCGCATTCAGAACATTTTTTGTTTTCGTTGAAATAATCAGCGGCAGTCTTGCCTGCTATGAAATTAAACTGTTCATCATCAAATATCTCTTCAAGTGGTCTTTTTAAGATATTGAACTGATTGTTGTTTTCATCGTTCATCATCGTTGCACAGGGATACAGGATACCGTTGGAATTGATATAGAAACTCTGTTTTAAACTTTTACACAGATAATAGTGATCCTGATTTCTGCTGCTGCATCGTTTTTCATATGAAGAAGTGATCAGATCCTTTGAAGGATCATAGATAAAGAAACCGCCTAATTCTATCCTTGCTTGAGGTTTGTTCTGAAGCAGTTCAGGAATGATCCTTAGGTATTCTTCATAAGCCTGTTCATGACTTATGCCATGATCTTTCGCATAAGCTTGCCATTCACCGAGGTTTTCGATCGGTGATATTTTGATGCTTTTTACACCGAGCGAATCCAGGAAACGGATATTTTCCAGGATCGAATTCAGATTATCTTTATACAGCACCATGGAGATGTGGGTAAAGAATCCGTGTTTTACGGATCTTCTGATCGAATCGATGACGGTGTTTTGAATTCCTTTGATCCCTCTGAGCCACTCATGAGTGCCAAGGCCGTCAAAAGATATCTGAATATCCGGAGACTGATTATAAGTTTTTAACAATTGTAATATCTCATCACTGAGAATCAGTCCGTTTGTATACAGAGTACTTAAAATAAGCCTTCTTTTGCTTATTTCTTCAATGATCTGTTTAAAACCAGGATGAATAAGAGGTTCGCCTCCGGTCAGACCGATCTTGCGCACACCGCATCCGGCAAGTTCATCCAGGATGTGAACGCAGTCATTGAAAGATAATTCATCATATTTCGCATGCGGTGCAGAAACAAAACAGTGTCTGCATCGGCAGTTGCAATGACCAGTGATCGATAACTGAACATCGTTTTTATAGTTGTTTGGATACAGTTTATATTTCTGATAGTCCGACAGTGTTTCATTATCGTTACTCGGACGAATGAGATAATTCTGCAGCAGTCTGTCGAATAATTCTTTTTCTTTCGGTTCAAATGATTGCGGATCGATATCATCTGTTCCGTTGCATCTTTGAATCATTTCATATTCTTTGGAGTCAAAGAAAAAGGTATCACCACTATAGAGATTACTCAAACAATAGGGATGATCCCTGTATCCGATCATCAGATAATAGCTGTTGATGATATAGCGCATGCCTGCAGATCAATCGTCAACCGGGAAACCCCAGCCATCTGTGTAATTGTTCTGCTTGTCAACAAAATGACCGCATTTACTGCATTTCATTAAATAATTGCCATTACCGCAGTAATGTCTGCCTTTGTTGTCATGAGGGCCTCCGTCTATAGGACAGATCGATGGGAATTTATTGCAGAATTCGTTGTCACTGAACTGTACGCGATACCACTGTATTTCACATCCGACATCATGGCCATCCGGTGCTACAAATCTTGCATTGAACCAGCATCCGCCGCCGCTTACTTCATCCATCTTTTCTTCTTTGATCCCTTTTTCTTTATCCAATTCTTTCATTTTGATCAGTTCCTTATTCAACTACATTATATGATATTTATACGTATTAAACGGAGAATGTGTCAATGTGATCATATTTCTGCTATTATGGCATGCTTTATAATATGTCGGATGTGGATCATGCATGTCATCGTAGTACATAAATTGAATAAGTTGCCAAAATATGTTAATGTTTTCACAAGTAGAGGAGTAACTCTTATGACAAAAATCAATAAAGAATATGAGGCGCTTTTTACGCCCTGGAAGATAGGAAATGTCGAAATCAAAAACCGTTTCGTCATGACTTCAATGGGTGGAACGAACCTTCTGGGCTGGATGGAAAACAACCACTTTGACAAGGCCGGTGCGGAGTTTATCCTGGAAGTGGCCAAAAACAACTGCGGTCTGGTCTTGCCTGGTTGTCAGCCGGTGTACAACCCGATGTTCGGTCAATGGCTGTACAAGAACGATCGCATGTATGCCGATCTGAAGAAATGGATGCCGGAGTTCCACAAGACCGGGGCCAAACTCTTCGTTCAGCTGACAGCCGGTTTCGGCAGAAGCTTTACGATCTCCAAGATGATGGAGATGCTGTATACCAACAAGGTATTAAGATTCTTATCCAAACCGTTCATGGATCTGGATAAGATCACGGCTTCCGCTTCGCCATCACCAAACAGATGGTCGGACAAGGTCCCGTCAAGAGAGATGACGAAAGCCGAGATCCAGGAGTTTATCGATGCTTTCGGCAAAACTGCCAAAAAGCTCAAGGATGCCGGAGTCGACGGTGTTGAAGTCCATGCCGTCCATGAAGGCTATCTGCTGGATCAGTTCACGCTGAAATATGTCAATAAACGTACTGATGAGTATGGAGGAAGCTTGGAGAACCGCTATCGTTTTGCGGCGGAGATCGTCAAGGCCATCAAGAGAGAATGCGGTGATGATTTCCCAGTCTCTTTGAGATACTCTGTCATCTCCAAGACCAAAGATTTCCGCAAGGGAGCACTTCCGGGTGAGAAGTATAAGGAAGCAGGCCGAGATATGAAAGAGTCCATCAAGGCCGTTAAATTCCTTCAGAAAGCCGGTTATGACATGCTGAACTGCGACAACGGAACCTATGATGCCTGGTATTGGGCACATCCTCCTATCTATATGCCGGAGAACTGCAACCTCGCTGACGTCGAAGAGATCAGGAAGTATTGCGATATACCGGTCGTTGCCGCAGGCAGACTCGATCCGAAGAAGGCAGCTGCTTCGATAAAGAAAGGCAAGATCGACGGTGCCGGTTTTGCCCGCCAGTTCCTGGCTGACAATGCCTGGATCACCAAGCTCATGAAAGGCAAGGAAGAAGACATCCGTCCGTGTATCCTCTGTCATAACGGCTGTTTCAATATGTGCCATTACAAAGGCGTTCCTAATGATCAGGAGCTTTATGATTCCCTGCATCTGGCCCGCTGTGCCGTCAATGCCGAGACCATGCAGACGAATAAGCATTATATAAAGAAAACAGACAGTCCAAAGGATGTCATCATTATCGGTGGCGGTATCGGCGGTATGGAAGCAGCCCGCGTACTGAAACTGAGAGGCCATAATCCGGTTATCTACGAAGCAAGTGACAGACTTGGCGGTGCCTTCATTGCGGCATCAGCCGAATCATATAAGGGCAAACTCAGAGATCTGCTGAAGTGGTATGAGAAACAGATGAAGGATCTCAAGATCAAGGTCAAATATAACAAGAAGATCGAGGATCTTAGTCAGTTCGAAGGCAAGGATATCGTCGTAGCCACAGGTGCTGTAGCCCGCAAACTGAATCTGCCGGGTTTCGAAAAGACCATTGAAGCCTGTGAATACTTGAGCGGCAAAAGAGTCGGCAAAAAGGTCGTCGTCATCGGCGGCGGTCTGACCGGCTGCGAGATTGCCTATGAACTGGCCCTCAAAGGCAAGGAACCGGTGATCGTGGAGATGCAGGACGACCTGATCAAACAGACCGGTGTCTGTATGGCCAACTCATCTTATCTGAAGGAGTGGTTTGAACTGCACAAGATACCTGTCTATCTCAATACTTCTTTGAAGGAAGTAAAAGACGGTGAAGTCATCTGCACCAGAGACGGTGAAGAGATCAGTATTAAGTGCAACAGTGTCATCTCTTCTGTCGGCTATGTGAGTGCACCGATCGGTGAAGAAAGCGGAAATACCTACTTTGTCGGTGACTGCCTGAAGGTCGGCAACCTCAGGACCGTCATCTGGAGAGCCTATGAAGTAGCGATGAAAATATAAACGAAAGGAAAAGATAAATGAAACTTACCAAAAAGCAGCAGGCCATCCTGAATGGCGAAAAAGGTGAGACATTAGCCAAAGTAATGAAAACTCTGGTGATGTACGGTGAAGCTTTCGATGCGAAAAAGATGGTCGAAGTCACTTCAAAATACAATCACCTGGTCACATCATTCGGTCTGGGCGTCATGGATCCGGTCTATAAACTGATGGATACCCTGCTGAAGGAAGGGGTTAAATCAGGACAGAAATTCACAGTCGACCCCAGGCCTATGGACCCCAATGTCCCGACTACCTTCTTGCAGGATCTGGTCTTCAAGGTCTTCATGTACAACAAGCAGGAATTCTATGAGAAACAGCTCAATGAACTGGGTCTTCTGGAAAAAGATGCGTTCACCTGTACCTGTTACATGCCGGAAGTAGGCAATACACCGGAAGAAGGGGATGTATTGTCATGGTCAGAATCTTCCGCTGTCGTCTATGCCAACTCGGTCCTGGGTGCCAGATGCAACCGCAACTCCGGCATCATCGATATCATGGGTTCGATCGTCGGCTATGTTCCTTACTTCGGTTTACTTACCGATCAGGGAAGAAAGGCTGACTGGATCGTCAGGATCAAGACGACCAAAAAACCGGAAGCTCAGCTTCTGGGCAGTGCCATCGGCATGAAAGTCATGGAAGATGTGCCTTATATCATCGGTCTGGATAAATGGATAGGTAAGAAACTTAACGATGAAGCCTGTACCTATCTGAAAGACTTCGGTGCAGCTACAGCTTCAAACGGAGCTGTCGGTCTTTATCACGTCGATAAGCTGACTCCGGAAGCCAAGAAACAGGGCCGCGATCTGATCAAGAAAGGTGCGAAGGAATATATCATCGATGATGCGGAACTGCAGAGAGTTTATGATTCTTATCCGGTCATCTGGAAGAATAAGGATGCCAAACCGAAATTGTGTTTCATGGGCTGTCCGCACATGTCTTTGCAGCAGTTGAAAGACTGGACCGATACGATCGAAGAGAACCTTGAGAAGTACGGCAACAGCAAGGTGAAGATCCCGACGGTCTTTACCGCTGCTCCGGCAGTCATTGAGAAATTCAAAGAAACTGACTATTATCCGCGTCTGGAGAAGACAGGCATCATCCTGTCCTATATCTGTCCGCTCATGTTCATGAACAACCCGATGTGCGGCAAGATGCCGGTCATCACTTCGAGCAACAAGCTCAGAACCTATACGAGCTCAAGATACTATACTGACGAAGAGATCGTCAGACAGTTATGCAAAGGAGGGCTGTAAGATGAAGAAATTCAAGGGAAGGATCGTAACACCTGGAACATGCAGCGCTGAAGCAGTAGTTACCCAGGGCGGTTTCAATACCCTGGCTTCACTTCAGAAGGCTCTGCAGTTCGGTGACAAGACAGCCAAAGTATCCGATCAGAACAATCCGGATCTTTTCGGCAAGCCGATCGCCGGCAAAGCCCTGTGTCTGCCTCAGACGATCGGTTCAACTACCGGAGGTCTGGTCCTGTACTGTGCCTGCGAGATGAAGCGTAATCCCGCCTGCATGCTGTTTGCCAACCGGATCGATTCCTTGGCCTGTGCCGGCAGTGTTCTGGCCAGCGTCTGGTCTGATACGAAGATGCCGGTCATCGACGAACTTGGCCAGGAATTTCTGGATTACGTCAAAGACGGAGACATGATAACGATCATGGAGGATGGTACCGTAACCGTCGGATAAACGTACAGTTTCCAAAAGAGCGTAATATTGCGCAACGTAAAATTCTTGTATTATAATATCTGTTGCAGGAATTTTACATCAATGGAATCATCTCACGAAGCAGTATTTGATGACCTGAAAACTTTCATAGAGATCCTTTTTGAGAATAAGGATTCTATTAAAGCGTTATCTACTGCTTTTTCTTTTGTCGCCGATGATCTGCATATCGGCAGGATCATGGGCGAGATCCCGTCTTCAAAGAGTGAAAGCGAAATGGCTGCTCTGGCTGAGAACAGGATCCTTTACATGTCTGATCTCGGTTTCGATCCGGAAAATTCCTACCGTTTCAGTTTCAAGACGATCACCGGTGCTGATGGCGCCATGATCGTTTCACCTGTTCCGAATTATACTTTCACAGATCTGGACAAGAAATATCTGGATCTGCTCTTACAGATCAGTGACATTCATATCAACAGATGTGTCGCCTACAGTGAGATCGAAGAGAGCTCGATGATCCAGGTCCTCACAAAACTTCCTAATGCTGACGGATACATGAAAAGAGCTTCGCACAAACTGGCGATGGGTTCGATCGATGAATTCGATTCATTTTATTTCGATCTTTCCAATTTTGGTCTGATAAACAAGAAATTCGGTTCCAAAGAAGGCAACGAGATCATGGTCAGATATACTGAACAGCTCAAAAAGTTCTTCAATAACAACGAAGTGCTCGGTCATCTTGGCGGAGATAACTTCGTGTGTCTGGTCGAAAAGGGCGAACGTTCAAAACAGCTGCAGAAAATGCTTACAGAGGGTATTATCGTCGAAGGCCGTCAGCCTGACGGCAGCGATGTCGAGCTAAATATAAGTGCGGTAGCAGGTTTCATGCATATCGTGATGCCTATCACCAGAGACAGGATCATCGCCGGTCCGGCGATCGCTCTGGCCAATGCCAAAACCAACAAAAAGAAGATCGTTGAACTGACAGATGAGATCTCTGATGCTGCGATCCGCAGTAAATCGATCGAGCAGAGTTTTGAGAATGCTCTGGCCAATAATGAATTCACCGTCTTCTATCAGCCTAAGGTCAATTCGGTGACCGGTGAAATCATCGGCTGTGAAGCTTTATCCAGATGGTATGAGAATGATGTGCTCGTCAAGCCGATGACTTATATCCCGGTCCTGGAAAAGACCGGTAAGATCAATACACTGGACCTGTTCATGCTGGAGACAGTATGTAAAGACATCAGCGAGTGGAAGAAGACGGGAAGGAAAGCCGTACCGTGTTCTGTCAACTTCTCCCGGAGAGATCTGCTGGATGAGAAACTGCCGCGCAAGATCCTTGATATCATAAACAGATACGGTGTCGAAAAATCAGAGATCGTCATCGAGGTGACGGAGACGGCCAGTGAAGAAGAGAGCGCCAACATGATCAACTTCCTGGGCAGACTGAGTGATTTCGGCATCGAGACCAGTATCGATGATTTCGGTACCGGCTATTCATCATTGAGCACACTCAGGGAATATCCGATCAACGAGATCAAGATCGACCGTTCCTTCATCAATAAGAATCTCGGATCAAGTGATGAGATCATCATCCACAGCATCATCGAGATGGCCAAACAGCTGAATATCAGTGTCATCACGGAAGGTGTCGAGAAGATCTTCCAGAAGGATTTCCTGCACAAACTCGGATGCGACCGTCTGCAGGGTTATCTGTATGACAAACCGCTGCCTAAGGAACAGTTCGAGAAAAAGCTCCTGGTCGGAAAATACAATAATGTAACAGACTTTGAAGGCGATGATTGAATCGCCTTTTCTGTAGCTTAACTCATAGTTAAGAGACTGATACAATAGTTATAGGTCATAGGGAGGAAATAATGATGACAAACATGAAGATGATCATTGACTGCGATACCGGTGTGGATGATGCGCTTGCGATCAGCTATATCCTTTCCAATCCGGATATCGAATTCCTCGGTGTGACGACTACCTATGGAAACATCAGTGTCGATACCTCGGTGAGGAATTCACTTTCCCTGGTGGAACTGTTCAACAGGAAAGAAGTCAGAGTCTATAAAGGGGCTGAACACAGCTGGAAGAGTAAAGAGTATATCAGAGGTGGTACGATCCCCGGATGTCACGGCTACAACGGCATCGGCGATGTCGATCTCGGTGAGCCGGAAGGAAAGGCTGAAGATATCTCCGCTGTCGATTTCATCATCGATTCTGCCAGAAGATACGGTAAGGATCTGCATCTGGTCTTTGTCGGTCCTCTGACGAATCTGGCTGACTGTCTGAAGAAAGATCAGGAAGCGATCATGTCTGTCGGTGACATCACGATCATGGGCGGTGCTCTGACAGTCATGGGCAACCGGAACATCTATGGTGAATGCAATATCGTATGTGATCCGGAGGCAGCCAATTATGTCTTCAGTTCGCCGATCCATCTCAATATCGTTCCGCTCGATGCGACTTTGAAGACGATGTTCAGAGTCAGCGATATCAGGGAATGGAGATCCATCAATGAGAAGGGTGAGAAGCTCTTTGAGATCGCCCGTTACTACTATGTCAATGAATACAATGATGAGGAAGTTGGCGGAGCCATGCATGACCCGCTGGCAGCCTTTGCGAGTTATGATCCTTCGATCATCACCAACTGGTTTGAATGCAACCTGACGGTCGAAGATACGGGAAGGACTATCGGTTCATTCGAGGAGCTGAACCTGCCTGAAAAAAGACATAAAGTGGCTCTGGATGTGGATGCCGAAAGGTTTACGGAAACATATATCAGGCTCGTAACCGAGCTTATCAGAAACAGTTAAGACCGCTCAGGCGGTTTTATCATATTGATGAACTGATGAAACAATGAAGAGGAACAGAACGAAACATTGTCAGAAGACAGACCAGCTCAGGCTTTTTCTGTGCCTGGCTGTTTTTCTTTATCATCTCGGGATCCTTCCGGGAGGATATCTGGCCGTCTGTGCTTTCTTTGTTTTGAGCGGTTATCTTGCGATCGGTTCATTCAACAGACATTTTTCATTGAAGAGATACTTCCTGGGCAGATTGAAGAGGATTTATCTGCCGTTACTGGCGGTCGTCTTTCTCAGTATTGGTGTCATCTCCCTTTTTCCTTCGATCAGCTGGATCAATCTGAAAAAAGAAACGACTTCCGTCCTGCTTGGCTACAACAATTACTGGCAATTAAAGGCAGATGAAGACTACTTTGTCCGAAACGTCTCTTCACCTTTTACGCATCTGTGGTACATCTCGATCCTTATGCAGTATGAAGCGCTGCTGCCTTTCTTCTATCTGCTTCTGAAATACTGTTCCCGCAAGATCAGCCGCATCATTCCTTCGGCGCTGTGTCTTGTGCTTGGAGCAGCCAGTTTCATCCTTTTCGCAGTGATCGCAAAAGAGCGCATGATGACTGCTTATTACGGTACTTTTACCCGCTCATTTTCGCTTTTTCTGGGGATCATACTGGGGTTTGGACGTGCCTATCTGCCGGATCTCAAAGAAAGGACCAGCAGGATACTGTTTTATCTGGAACTGTCTGCTTTGACGGTGATGTTTATTATGGTCGATCCTTCATCGAAGTATTTCAGTATCGCCATGCTGATGACATCTTTGATCTGTACATGTATGATCGTACACGGTGAGATGATCAGCAACCGTAATGATACGCTGTCGCTGTTCCTGTCGTTTCTTTCTTCTTATACCTATGAGATCTATCTGCTGCAGTATCCAATAATCTTTTTATTTGATAAACTGCGGATCCCGACTTATCTGAAGATATTACCAATCATCATCATTACGCTGCTTCTGTCTTATCTGGTGAAAGAAGCACTGAGTCTGAAGCGAAAGAGCATCTTATCACTGGTATTATGTGTTCTGCTGTTGTGTGCTGACGGGTTCGGTGTATACAAGTATATAAGCGCAGCCGATCATACGGCCGAGATGGAACAGCTGCAGAACTGGCTGGAAGAGAATCAGAAACTGATCGAAGAGAAGAATAAAGAGTATCAGGAAAACAAAAACAGCAGGAAAGATGAATGGAAGATCCTGAAAGAGGATCTCGGTTGTGATGAAGACAATGTCAGAGCCATGCTGAAGGAAGCACCGGTGACCGGCATCGGAGATTCCATCCTCATCGATATCGCCGAAGAGATCTATGAACGGTTCCCTAACGGTTATTTTGACGGAAAGATCTCCCGTGATCTGTATGAGGGAAACAAGATCCTGGAAGAACTGAAGAATACCGGTGATCTAAACGAGATCGTCATCCTGTGTCTGTCGACCAACGGTGACTATATCGAAAAAAGAAATGAGAGACTGATGGAGATCGTTGAAGACAGGGAAGTCTTCTGGGTGAATGCCGTCGGTCCTGATGATCCGGAATTCAATGATCGTTTTGAGCAGTTTGCCCAGGCTTATCCGAATCTGCATATCGTCGACTGGGTCAGTGCTTCAAAAGGACATCCGGAGTATTTCTACTATGACAACATCCATGTCATGGAACAAGGTGTCACGGCTTTGACTGATATTATCTGTGACAGGATCTTTGAAGTCTATCTGGATAAATACAGAAAGCACAAGGAAGACATCAGGGAAGAGATGAACGATACGCTCGTCTTCTACGGCAATGATGCCCTGACGGCGGCTTATCCGTATCTGAACGAGATCTTTCCGGATGCGCTATATCGCAGTGTCGTAGATCCTGAAAGCCTGTATCAGGAACTGGAAAAAGGTATGAGTGAAGAAAGTCTTGAACACAAGATCGTCTTCATCTTTGACCAGCAGGCACAGTTCACAAGTGATGAATATGAGCGGATGATCGCACTGTGTAGGGATCATGAGATCTGCATCTGCAGGATCGCTGCTGAAGATCTCAGATTCGATCAGGATAATGTAACAATGATCGATCTGTACAGCCGGATCAGGACAAACAGAGACTATGTCCTGGCTGACGGGATCCATCTGTCGGAGTCAGGATGTAAAGCACTGGCAGAGATGCTTAATGAGGCATTAAAACAGCATTAAACAGAGTATAAAAAAAACAGTTTCAATTGATATACTCCTCTACACATTTCACTTTGAATTCCCAGTCATACTTCATTTAAAAACCCCCTTTACTGGTTTGTCCAGTTTAGGGGGTACATATCAAATCAGCGAAACTGCTTTTTAGATAGTGATTTTTAATCCTGACCTCTGACAAAGACGATCTGGCAGAAGTCTTCTTCAGACATCCACATCGTTCCCAGGATGTACTCTCTTCCTTCGTAGGCGTAGTAGTTCTCCAGATACATGATGATGAACTGATTGCCGTCAATCAGCTTCAGAGCGTTGCCCTCGAAGCCGCCTTCAAACGGAGTGTAACCGACTTCTTCATCAGTCTCTTCATAGACTTCATAGTTGTATGAAGCAAGACGCGGATGCAGGACGACGATGACGGTTTCCTTGTCATAGTTGATCTCGAGGTCGGAATAGCCGATCTCATTGAATAT
This sequence comes from Erysipelotrichaceae bacterium, assembly GCA_017432005.1. Taxonomy (GTDB): domain Bacteria; phylum Bacillota_I; class Bacilli_A; order Erysipelotrichales; family Erysipelotrichaceae; genus Colivicinus. The sequence continues at coordinate 66,866 of JAFRKA010000008.1, read as the reverse complement.
GAATCCGTCTATAGAATTGTCACGGATCATCCTGATGCGGTATTTCCATTCGCCCGGCATGTATTTGAGGGCAGGGTAATATGCGTCTTCCGGAATACCGGAGTAGATCAGATCCTCAAAGAAATCAAAATACTCAAAAGAAAGATCAGAGGATGATGATGTGTCCTGGAAAGGATGATACCTGTCAGATTCAGCAGGGATCTCGCTTCCGCTGTCACTCAGAGTTCTGGCGAATGCGCCTTCATCTGCTTCCGGTGTATCGATCGTGATGTCTGTGGTGTTTCCGTTTCCGGCTGCTTCAGATGATGAACAGCCTGTCATTGAGACGATCATGAACAATACAGCTACGAGGATAAGTAATTTTTTCATGGCAAATTCCTTTCTCCCGGTTAAGGGGAAAGACAGAATAAATAATCTGTCATTATATTATCTACAATAGAATTATATCGCATACAAGGAAAAAACAAGTGAAAATACGTCCGGGAATCCCTGGTGACAGCGTTTTTATCGTCTTTTAAGTCATCCTTTGCGCTATAATAAAATATATATGGTTTTCAGGAAAGAGAGAGGAAAATAATGGAGGAAAAGCAGATCTTCAGAAAGAAGAGTATCGACAGGATATCTTCACCGGAAGAGTTGAACAGTTATCTGCGGGTCACCAATCCCAGTGTCTGGATCGTACTGGCTGCCATCATCATTTTGCTGGCAGGGATCATAGTCTGGGCTTCTGTAGGTGAACTTTGTACGACTGCTGAAGCGATCGTCGTTTCCCGTGAAGGAAGTGATACTGTCTATGTCAGCGGAGCCAAGGCTTCGCAGGTCAAAGACGGCATGACTGTCGTCGTGGAAGACAAGGAAGCTGTGATCGAAAACGTGATTTTTGATGAATACGGACGTGCTGTAGGCACGATCTATGTCAGTCTTCCTGATGATACATACAAAGCTGAAGTGATAATAGAAAGGATCAGACCGATAAAGTTCCTGATCCACTGATAAGATAATGAGCAAAAAGATCAAAAAACCGGTAACAAAAGGGGTAGCCAAAGTACCGATGATCATGCAGATGGAAGCACTGGAATGCGGTGCGGCATGTCTGGCCATGATCGCTGCCTACTATGACAAGTGGATCCCGCTTGAACAGGTAAGGTCGGACTGCGGCGTATCCAGAGACGGTTCCAATGCCAGGAACGTTCTTTTGGCTGCGCGCAACTACGGTTTGGAGGCTCACGGATACCGTTTTGAACCGGACTCTCTGAAAGAAGAAGGGGAATTCCCCTGCATAATCCACTGGAATTTCAATCACTTCGTCGTCTGTAACGGTTTCAAAGGCGACAAGGTCGTACTCAATGATCCGGCCAGAGGTGTCGTCAAGGTTTCGATGAAGGAATTCGATGAATCCTTTACCGGTATCTGCATGATGTTTGAACCGTCTGAGGATTTCGTACCGAGCGGCAAGAGAAAGAGCGTCTTAAGCTTTGCCTTGTCACGTCTCAAGGGAGCCTATGCGGCTGTCGTTTTCGTCGCTCTGACGACTGTCATCAGTTATCTGTTCTCCATCATCAATCCGGTCATGACCCAGATCTTCATGGACAGACTTTTGACTCGTGAGAATGTCGAATGGCTCAAACCGTTCATCACGCTCATGTCGATACTGGGTATCATGGAGATCATCACCCAGCTGGCAACAACTATCTTCTCTCTGAAGATCAACGGCAAAATGGCTGTCATCGGCAATACTTCCTACATGTGGGAAGTCATGAAGAAACCGATGGAGTTCTTCTCACAGCGCATGGTCGGTGATATCATCCAGCGTCAGTCCACCAATGCTTCGATCGCTTCGACGATGGTCGAGGTCCTGGCACCGCTGCTGCTGAACTTTTTCATGATGCTGTTCTATCTGCTTATCATGATCAGATATTCACTGATCCTGACTGCTATCGGCATCATCACCCTTGTACTTAACCTCGTTATTTCGCGGATCATTTCCAACCGCCGTATTAATCTGACCAGAGTCGCTTTACGTGATTCCGGCAAGCTTTCGGCTACGACGATGAACGGTATCTCGATGATCGAGACGATCAAGTCATCCGGAGCGGAGAACGGCTATTTCCAGAAATGGGCCGGTTATCAGGCTTCAGTCAATAAACAGATGGTCTCTTTCTCAAAGATCAACAGCTATCTGGGCATGATCCCGATGTTTTTCAATTCGATCGCCAATTATATCGTGCTGTTCCTCGGTATCTACTATACGATGAGCGGTAACTTCTCTCTTGGTACGATCATAACTTTCCAGGGCGTCCTCGGTTCCTTCATGGCTCCGGCTATGACCATGGTCTCGGCTTCACAGACCATCCAGGAGATGCGTACGGATATGGAAAGAGTCGAAGATGTCATGAATTATCCTTCCGATCCGTATGTCCGTGATTTCCCGATCCAGGACAGTGATGATTATTCCAAATTAAAAGGCAACATTGAACTCAAAAATGTGACTTTCGGTTATTCGAAGCTGGCTGAACCGCTGATCAAGGACTTCTCGCTTTCGATGAAGACCGGTCAGCGCGTCGCTTTCGTCGGCGGCAGCGGATGCGGTAAATCGACGATCGCTAAACTCATTTCCGGTCTCAACAAGCCATGGAGCGGCGAGATCACTTTTGACGGCAAGAGCATCGAAGAGATCGACAGGAGCGTCTTCACCGGATCACTGGCCGTCGTTGACCAGGATATCATCCTGTTTGAAGACACGATCGCCAACAATATCAAGATGTGGGATCAGTCTATTGCGGATTTTGAGATGATCTTGGCTGCTCGAGATGCCCAGATCCATGAGGATATCATGCTGAAGGACAACGGCTATCAGCACAAGATCACTGAAGGCGGTAAAGACCTTTCGGGCGGACAAAGACAGAGACTGGAGATCGCCAGAGTCCTGGCTCAGGATCCTTCGATCATCATCCTCGACGAGGCTACGAGTGCGCTGGATGCCAAGACGGAATATGATGTCGTCAAGGCCATCAAAGACAGAGGTATCACCTGCATCGTTATCGCACACCGTCTGTCGACTATCCGTGACTGCGATGAGATCATCGTTCTGGATCACGGCAATGTCGTTGAACGCGGAACACATAATGAGCTCTATGCCAAGGGCGGCTATTATACTGAGCTGATTGCCAGTGAGTAGAGGTAAGTATGGGCTGGTTTGATGAACAAATAAAACAACGTAAACTTTCCGATCAGGAAGTATTCGAAGATTCATTCATGCAGGTAGCGGCTGCTGTTTTAGGCAACCGCATCGTTTCAAATATGAAGAGTGACCGGATGGTCACGAAACTGGCTATCGACGATATCCTTAAATACTACAAATATAAGCCGGCAGAGATCCCTCAATCGCTTGAACGTTTTGAGGATCAGCTGGAATACGTCTTAAGACCTCACGGTCTGATGACGAGATACATAAAACTGGAAGAGGGATGGTATAAGGATTCCTTTGGTCCAATCCTGGCTTTTGACAAGGAAGGTACTCCGAAGGCCGTGCTTCCGGGCGATTCTTTCGGCTATTACTTCATCGACAGCAATACCGGTGAAAAGGTCAGGTTGAACAAGAACAATGAAGATCTTTTCGATGATGAAGCGATCTGTTTCTATCATCCGCTGCCTTTGAAGAAGCTGGGCATCAGTGATCTGCTGCTTTATATGAAGAACTGCATCACGACCAACGACATTATTCAGATCGTCATCTTCACGCTGATGATCGTTCTGGTCGATATGATCTCTCCGAAGATCCACAAACTGCTGACCGGTCCGGTCCTTGAGTCCAAGGATTATTCGATCTTCTCGGGCATTGCGATCTTCATGGTCGCAGTCACCATCTCTTCACAGCTTATTTCTGTGACGAAACAGATGGTCATCGACAGGATCAATATCAAGACATCGGTCAGTGTCGAAGCAGCCGTCATGATGAGGATCCTGTCCTTACCGGCTGGTTTCTTCCGCAAGTATTCATCCGGCGAACTGTCCTCACGTGCCAGTTCAGTCAATTCGCTCTGCAGCATGCTTGTGAGCGGAATCTTCTCGACCGGTATCACATCGATCATGTCGCTGCTGTATGTCACGCAGATCGTTTCGTTCACCCCGGCTCTGCTGCTGCCTTCGATCATCATCATCCTGACGACCGTGACACTGGGTGTCGTTTCAACGCTGATGCAGCTGAACATCTCCCGCAAGAGCATGCAGCTGTCAGCCAAGGAATCAGGTATGTCTTATGCGCTGCTGTCAGGCATTCAGAAGATCAAGCTGTCCGGTGCTGAAAAGAGAGCTTTTGCCCGCTGGGCCAATCTCTATGCCCAGGAGGCTGAATATAACTACAATCCGCCGCTGGTCCTCAAGATCAACAGCGTTCTGGTGAGCGCAGTATCGATCATCGGAAACATCGTTCTGTACTATCTGGCCGTCGAAAGCGGTATCGGCCAGTCTGATTATTTTGCTTTCTCGTCTTCGTACGGACTTTTGACCGGTGCTTTCTCGGCTCTTGCCAGCATCATCCTGTCGATCGCCAATATCAAGCCGATCCTGGAAATGGCTGAACCGATCCTGAATGAAGTTCCGGAAACTGCAGAAGGCAAGGAAGTTCTGACCAGAGTATCAGGCAATATCGAACTGAACAACGTCTTCTTCCGCTATGAAGAGACCCAGCCGTATATCATCAGAGACCTGACTCTGAAGATCAGATCCGGTGAATATGTGGCAATCGTCGGTAAGACGGGCTGCGGCAAGTCGACGCTGATCAGGCTCATGCTGGGATTTGAAAAACCGGAAAGAGGTGCTATCTATTATGACGGCAAGGATCTCAATACGATCGACTTGAAATCACTCAGAAAGAAGATCGGTACAGTCACCCAGAACGGTGATCTGTTTACCGGCAGTATCTTTGAAAATATCACTGTTTCAGCTCCGGAGCTCAACATGGATGAGGCCTGGGAGGCAGCGGAAACAGCCGGTATAGCCAACGACATCAAAGAGATGCCGATGGGCATGCAGACGCTGATCACAGAAGGCTCAGGCGGTATCTCCGGCGGCCAGAAACAGCGTATCATGATCGCCAGAGCGATAGCTCACAAGCCGAAGATCCTGATCTTCGATGAAGCTACTTCCGCTCTTGACAACAAGACCCAGAAGCAGGTCTCTGAGGCTCTTGACAGGCTCAAATGTACCAGGATCGTCGTAGCTCACAGGCTTTCAACGATCAGAAACTGCGACCGAATCATCGTACTTTCAGACGGAAATATCATTGAAGACGGTACTTATGATGAACTGATCGCGAAAAACGGCTTCTTTGCGGAGCTGGTCGAAAGACAAAGACTTGATCTAGATCAGTAAATTTTCTGCCCCGGAGCATTATTCTTCGTATAAGATATGCGAAGGGAGGAGAAAATTTCCGGTCTGATCTGAAATAATGGATTAAGGGAAATAAGGTCAATATGGAAAACAAACTGCGAAAACTGTTTGATTATCAGCGTTTTGCCCAGAATGATGATCTGAAAAAAATGATCAGAGACTGTGAAGACAGATATGTTTTTTCAGATGTCCAGATCTTGCCAGACGTTGAATTGTCTATGGCGACCGGCGGAAAAAAAGATTTAACTGCTGATGAAGAATTGGCAGAAGTATTGAAAAACAAAGAAGGTACAAAATAATGGCTGTACTTTCTTCTGAAGAAATCTACAGAGATTACAGGAACAAGGTCTTCTCGTACATCCGCAGCAGGATAAACAGTTATCAGGATGCGGAGGATCTCTGTGAGGATGTATTCGTCAAGGTGTATCAGAAATATGAAACCTATGACGATACGAAGTCAAAGCTGTCGACCTGGATCTTCAATATCACCAGGAATACGGTGATCGATTATTACCGTACTCACAAGGAGGAACTGGAGATCATCGATAATTATGATTATCCCGAGGAACCTGATGATTCCCTGGATGAGGAAACTCTGGAAGAACTTGCGACTGCTTTGAAGACACTTTCCACTGAACTGAGAGACATCATCATCCTGCATTACTATGAAGGCTATACGCTGAAGCAGGTAAGTGAGAAAATGAAGATGACATACGGCATAACCAAGCTCAGGCATGCGGAAGCATTGCGAAAACTGAAAAAGATCCTGAAGGAAAGGATATAAGAGAAGGAGGAACTTATGGACAGAAGAAAAGAAAGACGCATCGGTGATGATGAACTCGATCTCGTTAACGGTGGAGTCATAATCGGTACAGCCAACAACGGCGAGATACCGCTCGTTCAGCTGAATGAAGCTGATGACGCTGATGACGGAGACATTCTCAACAAGCTGGCAGAAGCTGCTGCCAAGAACTCAACAAGAGGCAACTTCGTTCCTTTGATCAAGAAAAAGAAGAATACGAAGAGAAAAGTCCAGAGGAGCAAGTTTATCTAAAATGAACGATAAGGGCGGAAAAGGAAGAAAGCTCGGCGGTCAGACTGCAAAAACGGCTGATTCCTCAAAAATACAGAAAAAGACCAGTCCGCTGGAAAGACTTGCGGAGAGGGCCAAGAAGAACGATAAGAAATAATGATAAATAAAACATCTCTGATTTTACGTGTATCAGAGATGTTTTTTATTCCAGATATTTGTTTTCAAATTCATCGACCGGCATCGGTCTGGCGAAGTAGTAACCCTGGAAGAGTTTACAGCCCATTTCCAGCAGGAAGCGGAACTGTTCCTCATCTTCAACACCTTCAGTCAGGGAGATGATGCCCAGATCTTCAGACATGCTGATGATGTTGTGCATGATCTTCTGGGCTTTTTCATTCTGCTTGGACTTGCTGAGGAAGACCATATCGATCTTCAGGATATCGACCGGCATGTCTTTCAGCATGTTCAGAGAGGAGTATCCGGATCCGAAGTCATCCATCTCGATCATGAAGCCGGCTTCCTTTAATTCTTCCAGGATCTTCATACGGTTGTTTATATCCGTCATCATGACGGTCTCGGTTATTTCGATCCTGAGCTTTGACGGGTCGATATCGTATTCTTTAACGATCTTCTTTATCTCGGCAGCCACATCGATGAAATAGAAATCTTTCGGTGAGATATTGATCGAGATGAACAGATCACTGTGTTCCTTCTTCCAGGAGGAGAGTAGCTTGCAGGCACAGCGCCAAATGTATTTATCCAGTTCGGCGATCATGCCGTTCTTTTCAAAGACCGGGATGAACATGCCCGGTGACAGGAAACCGTCGACCGGATGGATCCATCTGACCAGCGCTTCAGCTCCGACGATCCTGCCTTCAGTATCGACGATCGGCTGCAGATAAGGACGCACCTGTTTCTCATAAATGGCTCTTCTTAGCTGAGTGGAGATGTGCTGATCCCACAGCACTCTTTCACGCATCTTGTCATCGTACCAGGCGATATGGGTCTGGTAATCGTCTTTGATCGTCGACAGCGCCATATGCGCACGGTCGAACATGACGGAGACATCAAGTTTCGGTTCATTGACTTCATAGACGCCAAGATGGACCAGGATATGATGTTCGATATTGTCATTTCTGACGACGAACTGCGAAAGGGCTTTTTCAAGCTTTTCCGCATCGAATTCATCTTTCGGGATGCAGACACCGAACATATCACCGGACAGACGTCCGTAGACGCTCTTTTGCGGCATCATGCCTTTTATCCATTCAGCGATCTGCTTAAGCGTGTAGTCACCGAATTCGCTGCCGAAGATATCGTTGATGATCTTGAAATCCTTGACATCGATCATGATGATCAGGAAATCGGTCTTCTGATCGTTGAGCAGCAGTCTGTGAATGCACTCATAGAGATGTTCCTTGGTATAGAGATCGGTAAGACGGTCATGGGTCGCATTATATTTTTCTTTCTGCAGGGCATTCTGTTCCTCGGTATTGTCCTTGATGGAGAGGAAAGATCCTGAACTGTAATCGCGGCTGTCTTTGACCGTGTGTTTTTCCATGATGTAGTATCGCATCTCATCATCGACTTTCTGCGATCTTTTCAGTGTCCATTCATCACTGTCCTGTTCAAAATCACCGAAGAGTTCCGCCAGTCTGTCTTTCGCTTTCTCAAAGTCTGTATCTTTGATGCCTGTGAGCTTGAGACCAGGTTCATTGGCCCAGATGCAGCGTCCGGCATCATCGTAGAAGAAAAGTGCTTCCGGGATCTGGGAGGCGATACCTGCCAGCATCCTGTCCAGCAGTTTCAGCGGACGGTAGTACATGGAGAAATAGAAGACCAGCAGACCGAAGACACCGAAACCGATCATCGAAGTATCGACCGGAGTACGGGAGAAGATATAATAGGTCTCCCAGGCACCTGTAAACAGCATCACCGCCAGGATGATGGAATATCTTTCAACGTAGACCCGCGGAGTATGGATCATCTTGTAGATGAAGATGATGATGACCGCCAGGAAGACCGCATAGTCGACGACGCGGTGGAACGTCTGTCCCAGATACGGTACCAGACGGTAATACGGCTCGGCATCGACGATGATCGCTTCAGTCGTAAAGGCATGGTGGAAGAGCGGATTCAGCAGCAGCTGGATGACGTCGATGACAAAAAACGCATAGACGAAGATCTTCAGCCCGGTGTTCGGCCATCTGATCAGACAGTAGTCGAACGTGAAACGCAGCAGACTGTAGATCGCCAGATCCATACCCAGAAAGTAAATGTAACAGCCCAGAGTCGAGATGAAACGAACTGATGAGGAGATGATGATCAGATTGCCGATGACAGGCGGAATGAGTCCGCACAATAACAGGCTGACCGACGGACCGATCTTCTTGCTGGAACGGTACGACAAAAAGGCACAGACACTGAGTGCCAGGACTAATAATATGAAAATGATCGAAAATTCCTGTCGCATATGGATCTGATCTGTACTTTTACAGGTATCTTTTCCTAATATTATTATCTGCAAATACAGGATAAAAAACAATCTTGACTAAAGACTTCTCTTACGGTCATGATGATGGAAATAGAGACGGGAAGATGTTTTAATTAAGTCAGGAGAGAATGAAAAATGAAAGAGACAATCAATGTATACGACTATGCTGAAAAGATCACTAAAGCACTGCGTCCGGGCATATTGCTCAATACGCATAATGAGAAGTTCAACAGCATGGTGATCGGCTGGGGCCATCTGGGCGTCCTGTGGGGGACCGATACTTTTACAGTCTATGTCCGCCAGTCAAGATATACCAAGGCTCAGATCGATGCGACAGGGGAGTTTACGCTGTCTGTACCGCTGGAGCTGCCTGACAAGAAGATCAATGAGATCTGCGGTGTCAGATCGGGAAGAGATATCGATAAGGCGGAATATCTAACTCTGGAAGAGCCTGTAAGCAATAAAACAGAAGGTGTCAGGGAATATCCGCTGACGATCGAATGCAAGGTCATCTATGCGCAGGATCAGGTTCTTGATTCGATACCGGAGGATCTGAGAAACAGATATTATGGTCCGGAAGAGGCCGATGATTTCCATACGATGTATATCGGCAAGATCACGGCTGCCTATATCATCAGGGAAGACTGAAAATGAAAGAGATCTATCATCGTACAAGTATCAGGAAATACCAGGACAGAAAAGTCGAAAAAGACAAGATCATGGCGATCTTAAAGGCTGCCATGCAGGCACCGTCGGCCGGTGACCAGCAGCCCTGGGAATTCTATGTGATAAGTGATAAGGATATTTTGAGACAGCTCGGGGATGTCACCAGATACTCGGGATGTGTCAAAGACGCACCGGTAGCTATCGTGCCTGTCTACCGGCAGGAACTCTGGGCTCCGGAATATGCCCAGATCGACATGTCGATCGCCATGGAGAACCTGTGGCTGGAGACTGACAGCCAGGGCCTTGGCGGAGTATGGCTGGGTATTGCACCGAACAAAGACCGGATGAAAGAAGTTGAAAGGATCGTCGGCATCCCGGCACCCTTAAGAGCTTTTGCGATCTTTGCGCTGGGTTATCCGGCTGAGGAGAGAGTTCAGGAAGATCGCTTTGAAGAAAGCAGGATCCACTTTATCGATTGAACAAATTTTTTAAACAGTAACACTGAATTCTGTTATAATCAGTAAGTCTATGTCTGAAGAAAAGAGAAAACTGATTATTGACACCGATTGCGGATCTGATGATGCGGTGGCCATTGCGATGGCTATCAATGATGACAGGTACGAGGTCCTGATGATCTCGACTGTTTCAGGCAACGTCAGAGTCGATCAGGCTACCGCCAATACGCTGACGACACTGAAGATGGTCCAGAACTATCATCCGCCTGTCTATCGCGGTGAGAACGACATGCTGAAAAGAGAGTGGGAAGGTTCTGATACGACCCACGGTCATGATGGAATGGGGGATCTGGGACTTATCGATTACCGACTTGAGTGTCAGGGCGATCATGCGGTCAGTAAGATCCTGGAAACCTTGAGGAAATATGATGACGGCCAGATCGATATCATCACTTTAGGTCCTCTGACCAATATCGCCAGAGCGTGCGAAAGAGACTGTGAGACGATGAAGAAGGCCCGCCGGATCGTGATGATGGCGACACCGGGAACGGCTGAAGGCAATATCACCGATCATGCGGAATTCAATGTCTGGCAGGATGGCGAAGCTTTTGATGCCGTACTCAAAGCCGGTCTGAAGCAGCTCGTGCTGGTCGGCTGGTCTGCCTGTCTTGATGAGGCGATGCTGAATGAAAGACAGATCGATATGATCAGAGAAAGCGGCAGATTGGGAGCTTTCCTGATCGACTGCAACTCTTCTCTGATGGCACTCAATATCATAAGGTTCCATGAGAAGTGTCTGGATATGGCCGATCCTGCGGCGGTAGCGGCAGCTCTGTATCCGGAATGCATCGCCAAAAGTGAAGACTGTTACGTCGAGATCGATCTGAATGAAGGTGAACACTATGGCGAAGTTTCATTCGATCATGACCGTAAGCCTAATGTCAGACTCGTGACCAGGCTCCATGCCGATCTGTTCAAAGAATATCTGATAAGTAAAGTAAAAGAGCACTGATTGTGCTCTTTTAAAGTGTTTCGATGAATTTTCTGACGATATCGATACCGGATATCAGGGTACCGATCGAAGAGAAGAGATTGGCGAAGACTACGACCAGCAGAGTCCTCGTGACTCTGTTCTTCCAGAAACCCTTGAATGTGGCGGTGTCTTCAGCGATATCTTCAAAGTCTCTGACTTTCGGTTTTCTGATCGTCGCTTCCACGATGCCCGCAAACCAGCCGGAAGCCAGCAGGGGATTCAGTGAAGTGATCGGCGACATCAGGAAGGCCGTCAGGATCGAGAGCGGATGTCCCAGTGCCAGCAGGACACCGAGAGCTGACAGCCCGCCGTTCCACAGGATCCATGACCTGATCTGGTCGAGTCCGGCATCTCTGTTTCTGATGATCGTCATGGCTATCAGCAGGACGATCAGAGCCGGGATGAGATATTTTATGAGGGATCCGATCCCTTTTTTCTTTTCAACTTTATCGAGTTCATCAAGATCGATATCGGCATTTATGTATTTCTGGATACCGATGGAATGGGCAGCACCGATGATCGCGACGATCTTTTTGCCCGGAGCAGTCCTGATCTTTTCAGTCAGATACTGATCTCTTTCATCGACCAGGACTTCTTTGATGGTCGGGAATTCCTTGGAGATGTCCATGAGGGCAGCTTCCAGTGCATCAGCTTCCTTGAGTTTCTGCAGATCTTCTTCCGAGATCTCCTCATTGTCGAAGATCGAAGCGATGATGCCTGTCAGCATCTTGAATCTCTCGCTGCCTTTGAGCTTATACCAGATCCTGGAGAAGGTCGTCTTGATGGAACGGTCAGCCAGGATCAGAGGGATATTGTTTTCTTCGGCGAGCCTGATGCCTTCTAACATCTCACCGCCGGTATTTGAACCCAGAGTTTTCGCCATCTTCTTCTGGAAAGAGGAGAGGATGACGTTCACCAAGAGAAATCCGACCTGTTTGTCTTTTATCACTTTGACGATGTCGGTCTGACGCCATTTCTCGGGATCTTTGAGCTTTTCATAGCGCTGTTCATCAAGTTCGATACAGATCGCATCGGGTCTGACTTCCTCGACGCAGCGGTTCACATCTTCGACGGAACTCTTTGATACATGGGCTGTTTTGACGAGGTAGATCTCCTTGTCTTCATAGTCCAACTTCAGGATATTTTCACACATAGAACTATTATATCATTGTATAATGAAGAGGTGAAAATGACTGCTGAACAGCAGGCAGAGTTTAATAACTGCCTGAATGAATATCTGAAGGATGAAAGAGTCCTGCAGATGAAGGAGTACTGTGCCCACGGCAAAGTCAATGTGCTGAGCCACAGCCTGAACGTGGCCAGGACGGCTTATCTGCTGAACGACCGTCTCAAGGTCGGCTGTGATCTGAAAGTGTTGCTTACGGGAGCACTTCTTCATGATTTCTATCTCTATGACTGGCACGACGTCAAGATCGGACCGAAGCTGCTGGAGATGCACGGTTTCACTCATCCGCACAAGGCCTGTGAGAATGCGATCAGGGATTTTGCGATCGATGATGCGACCCAGAACGTCATCGAAAGCCACATGTGGCCTTTGACCCTGCACGATTATCCCCGCAGCAAGGAGGCGACACTGGTCTGTATCGCCGATAAGATCTGTGCCCTGAAGGAGACGTTTAACAGATGGTGAGCAGTTTTGTCATTTATTTTTCGTTGATGAGCGTCATCGGTTATTTCTATGAGTCTTTTGCGATGACGATCTGGGGCGGCAAATGGGATAACCGCGGTTTTCTTTTCGGACCGGCGATCCCGATCTACGGTGCGGCTTCATTACTGGGTACGATTCTTTTTGAATATTTCTATACCGATTACACGCCTAAGAGCGTCTTTCTGATCGCAGTGTTTTCTTCGGCGATCCTGGAATATGTCGTGCATTATACGATGGAACAGATCTTCCATGCCTACTGGTGGGATTATTCCAAGGCTCCGTTAAACATTAACGGCCGCATCTGTCTGCCGGCTTCGCTGGGTTTCGGTATAGCGGGACTGATCATCGTCTACATCATCAACCCGGCCGTCTTGCCGTTCATCGCTTCGCTGAATGCCGATCTGAGAGACGTGATCGCCCTGATCTGCACGATCCTGTTCACGGCGGATTTTACGGTCACGATCAGTATCCTTTCTTCTTTCATCAGAAGAGTTGAATCGATGGAAGAATTCGTCAATGATCACATGGATGCCCTGGTCGGAAATGTCCTTGATGAATCAAAGGGTCTGAACAACCGTTTCTATTCGGCTGTCGACAGAGTCGAGACGGCACGCAAAAAGCTGATCGATGCCAGGATCGAGAAATCGATCTCTTCAATGAATATCGTCTATCATACCGTCCTTTCCCATATCAAGGGCTTCAGGGGAAAGAGCTATGAGCGTTTTAACGGGATCCTGGAGAGGATCAGAAACAGGATAAACAGAGAATGAACGATAAGATAATCATCCGCGGAGCCAGAGTCAACAATCTCAAGAACATCGATCTGGATCTGCCGCGCAATAAAATGATCGTGATGACAGGTCTTTCCGGTTCGGGAAAGACTTCTTTGGCTTTTGATACGATCTATGCGGAAGGACAGCGGCGCTATGTCGAGTCACTTTCGAGCTATGCCAGACAGTTTCTGGGCGGCGTCGATAAACCTGATGTCGATGTGATCGAAGGGCTGTCACCGTCGATCGCGATCGATCAGAAGACCACTTCCAACAATCCCCGTTCCACGGTCGCAACGACTACGGAGATCTATGACTATCTGCGACTGCTTTATGCGCGCTGCGGTATTGCCTACTGTCCGAATCACAACGAACCGATCGAAGCGATGACGGTCACCGCAATGGTCAGGAATATCATGAATTATCCGGAAGGAGAAAGGATGGAGATCCTGGCAGATGTGGTCAGAAACAAGAAAGGAACGTTCCATGATTATCTGGAAAAGCTGAAGAAAGACGGTTTTCTGCGCGTCTATGTCGATGAAGAGCTGTATGATATCGACGAAGTACCGGAACTTGATAAGAACAAGAGACATAATATCGAAGTCGTGGTCGACCGTATCATCCGCAAGGAAGGGATCGAGACCAGACTCAATGATTCTCTGGAGATCGCTTTAAGACTGACGGACGGAACCTGCATGGTCAGACACGGAGACAGAAAAGATCTGTTCTCGGCGCATCAGGCCTGTCCGAAGTGCGGTTTTACCGTGCCGACCCTGGAACCGAGGCTGTTCTCTTTCAACTCACCTTTAGGTGCGTGTGATGAATGTAAAGGCCTGGGCGTGACGATGTCAGTGGATCTGGATTATCTGATGCCGGACCGCAGCAAGTCGATCGCGGAAGGCGGCATCCGCTACTACAAGAACATCTACGGTACGAACAATCTGGAGTGGCAGAATTTTGCGACACTTTTAAAGCACTATAAGATCTCGGAGACCAAACCGCTGAACCGCATGAGCAAGAAAGAGATGGATATCATCCTTTACGGTTCAACAGAAGAGATAAAATACACCGTCACTTCCAGTGGCGGTACCACCTATAACAAGACCGGCTACATCGAAGGAGTCAAGACACTGATCGAGAGAAGGTTCGAAGAGACCCAATCCAAGTTCGGCAAGGAGTACTACGGCTCTTTCATGGTCGAAGCTGAATGCAAGAAGTGTCACGGTGCCAGACTGAACGATAAAGTACTTTCCGTAAAGGTCGGCGGCAAGAACATCCATGAGTTCACCTGTATGTCCATCGTCCAGGCTTATGATTTCACGGATCAGCTGAAATTCGATCCGATGAGAGCTGAGATAGCAAAGACATTGCTTAATGAACTTAAGAGCCGTCTGCGTTTCCTAAAGGATGTCGGACTCGATTATCTGACACTGAACCGTACAGCCGGTTCACTTTCCGGCGGTGAAGCCCAGCGTATCCGTCTGGCGACTCAGATCGGTTCCGCTCTGACCGGTGTTCTTTATGTCCTGGATGAGCCTTCGATCGGTCTTCATCAGAAGGACAACGCCAAACTGATCGAGACCCTGAAGAAGATGAGGGATCTCGACAATACCGTCATCGTCGTCGAACACGATGCGGAGACGATGATGTCATCGGACTATATCGTCGATATCGGTCCGGGTGCCGGTAAGGAGGGCGGAGAAGTCGTCTTTGCGGGAACACCGGAAGAAATACTCAAGGATGAGGATTCGATCACGGGTCAGTATCTGTCTTTCCGTAAACAGATCCCGATCCCCAAGGAGAGAAGAAAAGGCAACGGCAAGTATCTGAAAATGATCGGTGCCAGTGAGAACAATCTCAAGAATATCGATGTTTCGATCCCTTTAGGGAAGTTCACCTGTGTCACCGGTGTTTCCGGTTCAGGAAAATCATCACTGATCATCGAGACGATGACCAAGTCGATCATGAAGGCTCTGGACCGTGTCAGGATCAGACCGGGTCAGGTCGAAAAAGTCGAAGGCCTGAAGAACGTCGACAAGATCGTCTACATCACCCAGGATCCGATCGGCCGTACCCCGCGCAGCAATCCGGCGACCTATACCGGTGTCTTTGACGATATCAGAGACCTCTATGCGATGACGCCTGATTCCAAGGAACGCGGATATACGAAATCACGTTATTCGTTCAATGTACCGGGCGGACGCTGCGAAGCCTGCTATGGCGACGGGGTGAAGAAGATCTCGATGCTGTTTATACCTGATGTCTATGTTGAATGTGAAGAGTGTCACGGTAAAAGATATAATGCCGAGACCCTGGAAGTGCGCTACCGCGGCAAGAACATATATGATGTTCTGAAGATGCCGGTCAAGGAAGCACTGGAATTCTTCCGCAATCACAAGCGGATCAAGGACAAGCTGCAGGTGCTTTATGATGTAGGCCTGGGCTATATCGAACTTGGTCAGTCGGCGACGACGCTTTCCGGCGGTGAGGCTCAGCGAGTCAAACTGGCTTCGGAGCTGCAGAAGAAGCCTACCGGCAAGACGATGTTCGTGCTGGATGAACCGACGACTGGTCTTCATATGGATGATGTATTAAAATTAATTCGGATCATCGACAGGATCGTCGATAACGGCGATTCGGTCGTCGTGATCGAACACAATCTGGATGTGATAAAGTGTGCTGACCATATCATCGATCTGGGACCGGACGGCGGAGACAAAGGCGGTCAGATCGTGGCAGAGGGTACCCCGGAAGAGGTCGCTCTGGTCGAGAATTCATATACGGGTCAGTATCTGAAGAAAGTACTGGGAGACAAACATGGCAAATGAGGAACTGAACAAGCGGGTCTATGTCAGAGAAGTCAAGGAAGCATTCGGACTTGAACAGCTGGCAGGTTCAGATGATTCACTGAACCGCTGGATCATCGCTCCGGATATCAACAGACCTGGTCTGGAGCTTTCCGGTTATCTGGAATCCAACGATCTCAAGCGTGTCGTCATCATGGGCACGAAAGAGTTCGAATACATGTCCAAATTCGATTATGATACGCAAAAGAGCCGTTTTGAGATCATCACCGATTCCTTTACGCCGTGTATCATCCTTTCGGATGGTTTCACCGGCATGAATTCGCTGATCGATCTGGCTTATCAGCGTGATTTTCCGGTCTTCCGCTATGATGGCAAGACCTATCAGTTGATCACCGATCTGGTCTCGTTCCTATCGGAAAAACTGGCTCCGACGGACAGCCTCTACGGCGTCATGATGAACATCTACGGCCGAGGGATCATGATCACCGGTAAATCTGGTATCGGTAAATCCGAACTGGCCCTGGACCTGATCAACCGCGGGCACATGCTGGTGGCGGACGACAGGATCGATGTAACCAGGATCCATACCAAGATCCTGTGTACGGCCCCGAAGCTTCTCAAGAGGATGCTGGAGATCCGCGGTATCGGTATCGTGGATGTGACCAGGATGTTTGGCGCCAACGCCTATCTGAACAGATGCCAGCTCGATTTTGTGATCAAGCTGGTCAAATATGATGAAAATGTGGAGACCGACCGTCTCAATCCAATCAACGAGACTACTGATGTGCTGGGTCTGGAACTGCCGATGCTGACGATACCGATCACCGAAGGTAAATCGCTGTCAGTCATCATCGAAGCAGCTGTGTCCAACTATCTGCTCGACAAGCTCGGTTTCAATTCCAATGAAGATTTCAAGGAGAGATATAAACAGGAGCTCCTTTCCAAGGGAGGTGGAGAAGAATGATTTTTTTTCCTGATGAACAGACTTTCCTGTCTTTCAGGATCGGCAATTTTGGATTCGATATCAGGTGGTATGCGATCCTGATCATGACCGGAGCCTTTCTGGCATATCTGGTCGCCAGGAAAGACTGCCGCAAAGCCCGTTATATCAGTGATGATTTCTTTGATTCACTGTTTGTCTATACCCTGTGGGCAGGTATCATCGGAGCCAGGCTCTGGTTCTGTGCTTTTTATAATTTTTCGTATTATATCTCTCATCCTGCCCAGATCATCAGGATCTGGGACGGGGGTCTGGCCATTCAGGGAGGTCTCGTCTTCGGAGCTCTGTTTGCCTGGTACATGATCAGAAAGAACCGCTATCCGTTCATGAAACTCATGGATATCCTGCTTCCGGTCGTGCTGATCGGACAGGCCATCGGCAGGTGGGGCAATTTCGTCAACAGAGAGTGCCATGGTGCAGAGGTGAGCGAAGAGTATTTCAACGGTATCCTTTCTTTCCTGAAAGACGGCATGTATATCAACGGACATTATTATGAACCGCTTTTCTTTTATGAATCAGTCCTGTGTCTGCTGGGTTTCTTCCTGATCTATTTCGTCCTGAAGAAACATCAGAACAAGCGCGGTGATCTGGCCTATGCCTATCTGATGTGGTACGGTCTGATCAGATTCTTTATCGAAGGAAGGCGGACCGATTCGCTGTATCTGGGCAACTTCAAGATGGCTCAGCTGACTTCCATCGTCTTTCTGATCGTCGGAACAGCCGGCTATCTGGGAGCTTTTGAGAAGTTCATTCATCGAAATAAACCGACCGTCCTGTTCGATTTTGACGGTACGCTCTTTGATACCGCCAGAAGTATCACGGAATCCTATCGGGCCATGTTCAAGAAATACTCGGATGAATCAAAATTCACTCCGGAAGTCCAGCAGGAGATCATCGGTCCGGCTCTGGCCGATCTGTTCCCGAAATACTTCCCGGGACAGGATTATGAGAAACTTTACGATGAGTATCATGAAGTACAGAAAGAGATCGCCAAGAAGGAGAATCATCCGATGCCTAACTGTGAACAGCTGCTCAAAGATCTTCATGATGAGGGATACGATGTCGGCATCATCTCGACCAGATCCAATGCGGGCATCAGAAACATGCTGAAGGATTACGGACTGGAAGAGTATGTCGGTGATGTCTGCGGACATGACGATGTGGAGAAAGTCAAACCGGATCCGGAAGGCATCTTCTATCTGGTCAACCGGAACAGCTGGAACAGGGAATGCGTCTTGATCGGCGATTCGCTCATGGATATTCAGGGCGGAAAGAACTACGGAGCCTATACCGTCGCTTATCTTCATGATCCGGAACGTTCGGCTGAACTGTCAAAGGAAGCCAATGAGGCGATCACCGATCTGATCGATCTGAAAGAGGTCCTGAAGAAGGAAATTTCCTTTACATATGACATGAAATAGAGAATAATTTCTCTATTTTTTAATTTCGGGTTTGAATGAAGGATGATTTGAGTATAATAGAAAAAGGAAACAAGGAGGATTATATGGTTACAGTATTTGATCATCCCTTAATTACACATAAGCTTACTATCATGCGGACCAAGGAAACCGGTCATAAGGATTTCCGCGAGAATCTCGATGAGATTGCTTCCCTGATGGCCTATGAAGTCTGCAGAGACCTGCCGATGAAGGACGTGCATATCGAAACACCGATGGGACCTTGCGATACCAAGGAACTGGATACAGAGATCATTCTCGTTCCGATCTTAAGAGCCGGTATGGGTCTCGTGAACGGTATCATGGATCTGATCCCGACCGCCAAAGTCGGTTTTATCGGTCTTTACCGTGATGAAAAGACTCTTGAACCGGTCGAGTATTTTGCCAAGTTCCCGAAGGAACTGCCGGATGGTATCGTACTGGTACTTGACCCGATGCTGGCGACAGGCGGAAGTGCCATCGCTGCTGTCGACATGGTCAAGAAAAGAGGCGCCAAGAATATCAAGATGGTATGTCTGGTAGGTGCTCCTGAAGGTGTCAAGGCCTTCACCGAGAAGCATCCTGACGTCGATCTGTATCTGGCTGCACTGGATGATCATCTCAATGATATCGGCTACATCGTTCCGGGTCTGGGCGATGCCGGTGACCGTATCTACGGAACCAAATAAGCATAGAAAAAGCTGAAATTGAATTTCAGCTTTTATTATGTCTTTCAGATAGAGATCTTTCTGACCCTGGTGAACTGTTTCACACAGGCTTTCGCAAACGATCTTGATACCGATCTTTCGCTCTTTCTGTATTTGAGTGTTTCTTTTAGGATCAGGTAGATGCCATAGACCGCCAGGAAGAAGGACCAGCTGTCCTTGCTGGCGGAGATCGTTTCCAGTTTCTTGGAAGTCTGATCGATATCTTCACTGATCTTGTTGATCCCATCACCTGTCTGATTGGCATATTTCATCGTCTTAATCAGATGAATGATGAGATCGGCGAGCAGGGCGATGATCGCTGAGATCAGGAACACATAAAGGAAGACTATATATCTGTTGATCGTCTGTAAGATACTGTTCATACTTCTATTCTACTACTTTCCGGATCTTTTCTTCACCTATAAGCAGCGGTTTTATGCCCTTGGTGTATTCACTGATGTTCTCCAGCTGCTTTTCATCTTTCAGGGCGAAGATGTAGGTGACGTCGGTATCATAGACCGTATCCAAAAGGATGGTCTGGGTGCGTAAGAAGTGATCGATGCGGTTGGCCGTCTCGTAATTGAGCTTCAGTTCGTATTTGGGATAGATCTGATCTTCCACCAGTACGGCTTTTTTCAGGCATTCGCTGACGGCTGAGGAATAGGCTCTGATCAGTCCTCCGGCTCCCAGCTTGATGCCGCCGAAATAGCGCACTACGAGGGCACAGGTCTCATCCAGTCCTTTTTTCTGCAAGACGTTGAGAATGGGCGCGCCAGCCGTGCCGGAGGGTTCGCCGTCATCGGATGAACGCTGGATATTGTGACAGATCATCGCTGAACACACATGAGTGGCATCATAGTGTTTTTTTCTGATCTGGGAAAGGTATTCCCGGTATTCTTCTTCGCTTTCGATGTGCTTCATATAGCAGATAAAACGGGATTTTTCAATAGTGATCGTATTATTTGTTTCAGTTTCCAGATACATAATTCTATTCTACCGAAAATGTGTTAGAATTGGTAATGTTGTGAGGTTAATGAATGAGAACTCTTGAAGAGATACTGGTTGAACTCAATGCAGCGGAAAGCGAATATTCGCGCAAATGCCAGAAGTACGGTATTGAAGAAAAAACCCGCCGCAAAAAAGGTTCAGAAAATCAGGCAAACAATGAAGAGAAGGTGTAAAATCACCTTCTTTTTATGTTCTCAGTAATGATATAATATGAGTGAATTTAGGAGGAAGTTTTGCTATGGCAAAAAAGCTGGTTACAGATTTACAGGTGGCAGGCAAGAAGGTCATCGTCAGAGTTGACTTCAACGTGCCACATAAGGGTGATGTTATTACGGATGACAATAGGATCGTTGCTGCATTACCGACGATCAAGTATTTGTTGGAAAACAATGCGAAAGTCATTTTACTGTCTCATTTAGGCAAGATCGATTATAAGAAGACTGAAGAAGAGATCGCTGAAGCAAAGAAGAAGAACGATATGTCTATCGTAGCAGCTAAGCTTCAGGAATATCTGCCTGACAATAAGGTCATTTTCGTCAATGCGACCAGAGGTGCTGAGCTTGAAGATGCGATCAACGGCATGAATGAAGGCGAAGTAGTTCTGATGCAGAATACCAGATATGAAAAAGGCGAATCCAAGAACGATGAAGAGCTTGGCAAGTACTGGGCATCATTAGGCGATCTGTTCGTTGAAGATGCATTCGGTTCTGTCCACAGAGCTCACTCTTCAACCGTCGGTATCCCGACTGTTTTGCCAAGTGCAGCCGGATTCCTGGTCGAAAAGGAACTGAAGTTCCTGGGCGATGCCGTTGAAAATCCGGTCAGACCGTTTGTCGGTATCTTAGGCGGTGCCAAGGTAGCTGACAAGCTCAAGGTCATCGACAACCTGCTGGAGAAGTGCGATACACTGATCATCGGCGGCGGTATGGCTTATACTTTCCTGAAGGCTCAGGGCAAAGAGATCGGCAAATCACTGGTCGATGATGAGAAGATCGAATACTGCGGTGAGATGCTGGAAAAAGCAAAGAAACTGGGCAAGGAACTGTTATTACCGGTCGATACAGTTATAGCAGATCATTTCCCTGATCCGATCGACGGTGAGATCGAGACTGAAGTAGTCGATGTCGATTCGATCCCGGCTGACAAGGAAGGCCTCGATATCGGTCCTAAGACAGCAGAACTGTTTGCGGATAAAGTCAAGACAGCCAAGACAGTCGTCTGGAACGGTCCGATGGGCGTCTTTGAGAACCCGACGCTTGCAAGAGGAACCAACGCTGTTGCCAAGGCTCTGGCTGAGTGCGACGGTACGACCATCATCGGTGGTGGCGATTCTGCTGCTGCTATCAAACAGCTCGGTTATGCTGATAAAGTAAGCCATGTTTCTACCGGTGGCGGTGCTTCTCTGGAATTCCTGGAGGGTAATGGTCTGCCAGGTGTAGATATCATCAACGATAAATAAGGAGCAAATATGAGAAAACCAATCATTGTCGGTAACTGGAAGATGAACAAGACTCCTTCTGAAGCTCTTGAATTCATGAAGGGTATCGAAGAGGTCCTGACCGGTGAAGAAGCTGCTGATTACGGCATCGGTGCACCGTATGTCGATCTCGATGTCTGTGTGAAGAATGCCAAGAATCTGATTATCGCTGCAGAAAACTGCAACGAGAAGGATTCCGGTGCGTTCACCGGTGAAGTATCTGTACCGATGCTCAAGGAAGTCGGTATCACATACTGCATCATCGGTCACTCTGAGAGAAGGACTTACTACAACGAAACAAACGAGGCCTGTGCCTTAAAGGCCAAGAGACTGCTTGCGGATAACATCATTCCGATCCTGTGCATCGGTGAGACTGAAGCTGAATACGATGCCGGCAAAACGGCTGATGTCATCAAGACTCAGCTGGCCGGATCACTGGCCGGACTTGAAGCCGGTGAAGTAGCCAAGATGGTCATCGCCTATGAACCGATCTGGGCTATCGGTACAGGCAAGTCTGCGACCAAGGAGATCGCTGAAGACTGCTGCAAACTCGTCAGAGACACAATCAAGGCTTTATATGATGAAGCTACTGGCGATGCCGTAAGAGTTCAGTATGGCGGTTCAGTCAAACCTGACAACATTAAGGAATATATGGCCTGTGAAGATATCGACGGTGCTCTGATCGGCGGTGCTTCACTCAAAGTAGATTCATTTAAGGAAATAATTGACGCAACTAAATAGGAGGAAAAATTTATGTCTGCAATTATTGATGTTTATGCTCGCGAGATCATCGACTCACGTGGCAACCCGACTGTTGAAGTCGAAGTAGCTACTGAATCAGGTGCATTCGGACGTGCAATGGTACCTTCAGGCGCTTCTACAGGTGAAAGAGAAGCTCTGGAATTAAGAGATGGTGACAAGGGACGTTTTGGTGGCAAGGGTGTCCTCACTGCTGTAAATAACGTTAACGAGATCATCGCTCCGGCTCTCATCGGTTACGATGTAACTGACCAGGCTCTCATCGACAAGAAGATGATCGAACTCGATGGAACAAAGACTAAGGAAAAATTAGGCGCAAACGCCATGTTAGGTGTATCACTTGCCTGTGCAAGAGCTGCTGCTGATTTCTACGGCATGCCTTTATACAAGTATCTGGGCGGCTGCAACGGCAAGACTTTACCGGTTCCGATGCTCAACGTCCTCAACGGCGGCAAACACGCAGATTCGACTGTCGATATGCAGGAATTCATGATCATGCCTTACGGTGCTCCGTCATTCAAAGAGGCTATCCGCTGGTCTGCAGAAGTATTCCATGCTTTAAAGAAAGTTCTCAAGGCCAAGGGTTATTCTACAGCTGTCGGTGATGAAGGCGGCTATGCTCCTGACTGCACCGAAGGTAATGAAGAGCCTCTGAAGCTCATCGTCGCTGCTATCGAAGCTGCCGGCTACAAGCCAGGTGTTGACTTCGGTATCTGCATGGACCCTGCTTCTTCTGAATTCTACAATTCTGAGACAGGCAACTATGAACTGACAAGATCAGGCCAGGGCACCAAGACGACTGATGAAATGATCGACATGTATGCTGACTGGTGTGAGAAATATCCGATCATCTCTATCGAAGACGGCCTTGCTGAAAACGACTGGGATGGCTGGAAGAAGCTCATGGATCGCTTAGGCGACAAGATCCAGCTCGTCGGTGATGACCTGTTCGTTACCAATGTTGAATACATCAAGAAGGGTATCGATCTCCACTGTGCTAACTCTGTTCTGATCAAGCTGAATCAGATCGGTACACTGACTGAGACTCTTGATGCCATCGAACTGGCTAAGAAGAACAACATGACAGCTGTCGTATCTCACAGATCAGGTGAAACTGAAGATACAACGATCGCTGATCTCGTTGTTGGTCTCAATGCCGGCCAGATCAAGACCGGTTCTATGTCCAGAACAGACAGAATCGCCAAGTACAACCAGCTGCTCAGGATCGAAGACGAACTCGGACCTGTTGCTGAATACTTAGGCAAGAATGCTTATTACAACCTCAAACACTAAGCGTCATTAAATTTCCAGTAAAAGCTCATCCATGATCGGATGGGCTTTTTTCTTTGTGAAGAGTTTGCATTATGTTAGAATTTTATTATGCTCAAGCGATTTGCGAAGTACTACAAACCATATCTTAAGACGTTTATCCTGGCGATGTGCTGCGGACTGGGAAATACAGCAGCCGGTGTCGTCTATCCGATCGTCACCCGCTACATGCTGAATGTGCTGGTCCCTGGCCGCCGTTTCAACATGATCATCTTTTTCGGTATCGGTCTGCTTTTTACATATGTCATCAAAATGATCCTCAGGTACTGTCTAGATTTCTACGGACATCAGGTCGGTACGTATATCCAGGCTGATATGCGCAAGGAACTGTTTGCGAAACTGGAACAGCTGCCGTTTTCTTTCTATGACAACAATGAGACCGGCAAGATCATGACCAGGATGACGAACGATATCTTTGAGATCTCGGAACTGGCTCATCACGGTCCGGAAATGATCGTGATGACTTCATTCTCGCTGATCTTTTCGCTGTTTTATCTTTCCAGCATCAATATCACTTTGGCGCTGATCATCTTCTCGTGCTCACCGTTTCTGTTTCTGATCACGATGATCGTAAGGAAGAAACATCTGGAATCGGTACGCAAGGCCAGAGCTTCGATGGCGATCATCAACGGCAATCTCAATTCTTCGATCTCCGGTATCAGGATCACCAAGGCTTTCAACAATTCGGAAAGAGAGATGGAGAAATTCGAAGAAGGCAACAGTTCCTTCATCGAAGCCAGAAAAGGTCATGTGTTCACCATGTCCATCCAGCACGCTGCTACCGTTTTTGTAACGGATGTCTTCAATGTCATCTGTCTGATCTCCGGCGGTATCTTCCTTTTCAACGGCAAGATCACTTTCGGTGATTATTCATCATTCATCCTTTCGATATCGATGTTTACCAGCCCGATCCTGCAGATGGTACAGTGGATGGAACAGTTCGATCAGGGATTGACCGGTTTTGAAAGATTCTGTGAGATCATCGATCTGCCTGTTGAAGAAGACAGGGAAGGGGCAAGGAATATAAAGAAACTGAATGGTGATATCTGTTTTGAACATGTCAGTTTTTCCTACAACCATGATGACGGTAGGGAAGTACTGGACGATATCAGCTTCAAGGTCCCTGAAGGTTCGACTGTCGCTCTGGTCGGTCCATCAGGCGGAGGCAAGACGACGATCTGCCATCTGCTGCCCAAGTTCTATCATCCGGATGCCGGAAAGATCACGATCGATGATATCGATATCGAAGATATCACGATGTATTCCTTAAGAGAGAACATCGGTATTGTTCAGCAGGATGTCTTCCTGTTCTCAGGATCTTTCTATGAGAATATCGCTTATGGTAAAAAAGATGCAACGGACAGACAGATCATCGCTGCAGCCAAAAAGGCCAATATCTATGATTACATAATATCGCTGCCTGACGGTTTTGATACGCAGATCGGTGAAAGAGGCATAAAGCTCTCCGGCGGTCAGAAACAGCGTCTGTCCATCGCCAGAGTCTTCCTGAAGAATCCGCCGATCCTGATCCTGGATGAAGCGACCAGTTCACTTGATAATACGACGGAAGCGCTGATCCAGGAAGCCTTGAATACGCTCAAGAAGGGAAGGACGACGATCGTCGTCGCTCACCGTCTATCAACGATCAGGACAGCCGATGAGATCCTGGTCGTAGCCAACGGTCAGATCAAAGAGAGCGGAACACATGATAAACTGATCAGAAAGCGCAACGGTATCTACCGCAAACTGTATAATTCTCAGTTCATCGATTCTGATTTTGGTATCGATAACAAAATAATGATGTCCTGACGGACATCATTATTATTTCTGGGTTCTTTTTTCGATCGTTTCGACCAGCCACTTTCCTGAACGACTCAGATCATCGAGGGTGAAGCCTTCTGATTTCAGACAGTTTCCGGCAATCGCAGCTGAAGCTTCGGGAGCTTTGGAGAAGTTCCACATCACATAGCTGATACCGTTCTCTTCCAGGAAATCGATCCATACTTCTGCTTCAACGGTATCGTACGGATTATCGCCTGATGAGGCGGTTATGCCGTATTCGGTCACGAAGATCGGCAGACCTTTATCGATGGCTTTTTTAGCCTTGTCTCTCAGTTCCTGTTTATGGGTAGCTGAATAGAAGTGCAAGGTATACATGATGTTTTCATAGTCCAGCGGATCAGCTGCTGCGACATCGACATCCTGCGACCAGTTCGGTGTTCCAACAATGATCAGAGCTTTCGGATCATTGTTTCTGATGATCGGAATGATCTCTTCAGCATATTTTTTGATATCGGACCATTCGACATGATTCGGTTCATTGCAGATCTCATAGATGACATTGTTACAGTCCTTGCATGCAGCAGATACTTCATCAAAGAAAGCTTTTGCTTCATCGATATAACGGTTGGGATCGCCATCCTCCAGGATATGCCAGTCCATTATCACGTACATATCGGCTTTCTTGGCATATTCAACACTGTCCAGCATCTGCTGTTTAAGTTTGTTTTTGTCACCGCCCGTGCAATAACCGACTGTCGCCACTCCCCAGGTATAAAGTGCCATCCTGAAGACATTGGCGCCAAAGAAGTGCGAGATATCATTGAAGGTATTCTCGTTGATATATCTTTCGGAGAGCGATACGCCGTTTCCGGATATCCCTCTGAGCATGACCGGATCGCCCTTGCTGTCGCAGAGTTTTCCGTCAACTACTTGCAGCCTTCCGTTTACCGAAGGACGGTCTTTGCCGTCGAATGATTCTTTAGTAGCTGTACAGCCGCAGAACATAAACAAACATAGACAGATGGTCAGTAGCTTTTTCATAGTTTTATCTCCAGTGTATGTATCTTGTGATCGTCAGGAAGTTTTATCGTATCACCGCATTTTTCACCGTCATAGATAAATGACGAATTGTCGTTTACTTTACAGTCATTTACAGCTTCGATCGAAACATTGAGCTCAGTATCATTGAGCTTCAGTGTATAGCTGAGCCTGTCAGTATTGATGATCGGTCTGATGTACAGCGTATCATCGCTGATATCAAGACCGAGGATCTCGTACATGGCCAGAGTCAGCCAGGAAGCTGTTCCGGAAAGGATCGGCCCGATGCCTTCACAGGTCTCGGAGTTGTTGTATTGCGTACAGAAACGCGGATTGCCTTTCAGGACATACGGATCATCAAGCGTCTTGTATGGAAGGGTCTTGTCGATCATGAAGAAGGCCAGATCCTTGAGTCGCTTTGCCAATGCCTGATCCTTGACGGTTTTAGCTTTCTTCAGGCAGGCAACTGTGCACATCATAGCTGCATGTTTGAAGACGCCACCGTTCTCTCTGTCACCAGGGAAGTAGAATGAGGAGCCAGTCACGATACCGAGCAGATCATAATTGACCGGAGTGACGAGTTTGAGACCGGCATCAGTCTTCAGATAGCGGTCGATCACATCCAGCATCGTATCGATCTGTTTCTCATCAGCAACGTCTGCCAATAACGGCCAGGAGAAGCCGTTGAGATAATATGTTCCGTTTATCTCTTTATCGAGAGATAGACCGTCTCCAGTCGAACCCAGATAATCATATCCGCGTCCGTCATTGATCAGACATCTGGCGAAATAATCTTTTATCCAGGCGTATTTCTGCATCGAATCATATACCTGTGAGGAGATCTCTTCACACAGTTTGACGATGTCATCTTTTTCGAGTACTTCAGCCATTTCTTTCAGTTCATCAGCAGCGATCTTCAGCAGGCAGGCATTCATGACTGATTCGCTCTGTTCGTTATCCAGTGCTGTTCCGAATTCCTGTCCTTTCTCCTTTAACTGCTTGTAGTAAGCAGCTTCTTTCTGTGGACCAAAGAGGATCTCTTTATCGAGCCGCAGGCAATCGTTCCAATCGGCCGTATCCAGTAACGGAAGGTGATGTTTGCCGACAGAGATTTTGCCGCTGTAGATTATGATACTCTTCAGGGTTTCATAGAGAGGACGTTTCTTGTCTGATCCGGCAACTTTGACTTCCTGCTTCAGATAATCATAATCACCGGTCAGTGTTACATAGCGGTAGACGGCCTGGATCAGCCAGAGCTGGTCATCAGAGCACATGCCAGGTTCCTTGCCTCTGGTAGTGAAGTTATGGTAGGCATAGCCGAATTCAAAAACATTCTCGGCCCAGGAGTCGATCAGTCTTCTGATCAGTTCATCCTGGCCGTTGGCATGCATATAGTACATCGAAGCAAAGATGTCCTGTATCTCTCTGAAGCCGGTCTCACGGTAGGATTTCTGTGTCCAGGCAAAAGAACGAGATACATAGGTCTGATACAGCACCTGGAAAGGCAGGTTGTATGAAACGTAAGAATCAAAGAGTCTGTCATCGCTGTTTACTTTCAGGTAGGAATAATAGCGGTTGTTGTCAGTGATCATCTTCTGCAATGTCTCATCAAGAGCTTTCGGATCGCGGTATTTTTCATACAATTTATCGAGATTGAGAGCGAATTCCTCGCGGACATCGCCGATCTTATCGGACATGCCGACAAACGTATCGATCGCTGTTTCATCTTCCAGTCTGAATGATTTGGCCATCGCAAAGAAAGCAGCCTGACGGCGGGAGTGAGCGTTGGAAAGCCTTGAGATCATCTCCGGTCTGTCAAGCGATCCTGAACCGACGAAATCGTACATGCTGGAGCAGTATTCGTCCATCGTTTCATTGCCTTTTAACAGCATCGCGAAGCGTTTCTCACCGTTGCATTCAGCCGGCTGATGATGAACGGTCATCGCGACCGGTCTTCCGTCTTTGCAGTAAAGCTCACTTTCAACGACGACATTGGCGAAGACGATATCACCGGCCAATGTTGACGGATCAGTGATGCCGAACATGCCGGTGACAACGATCCTGAGATCACGCGGTTCTTTTTTCAGATTGCTGATCCTGATTCTTTGTACTTCAGTGGCGCTCGGGAAGTCTTTTTCCTGCGGCAGCAGGAAGATCGTCCTTTCGATCTTCAGTCCGCACAATGTCTCGTATGTGATGACGGTGCGGTTCTGGGAGTGGACACATTTTGCGCTTTTGACATTATTGTTCACATCGAGAGAGTAGAAGATTTGTTTTCCGTTCTCGGTGATATAGAACTGTCTGTTGGCCGGTTCACCATTTTCTTCCGGAGACAGGACATAGCGGGTCGCCAGGACCTGTTTTTCCTGTTTGCCGCGGAAAGAACCTCGTCCGAATTCATCAAGGACGGCTTTCGGGGTGGACTGCAGGCAGTCTGTATACTCACTGCGGTCTCCCAGCAGAAGGTTGACTCCGTAGTGGGAACCGATATGATAGCCTTTGAGATCGATCTCGAGTTCGCCATTGTCATTGATGATGCCCGGAGAACTGAAGACACGCGTATATATCTCATCTATTCTTGTACTGATCTTTTCATTAACTGAGATCTCTTTGCCGTTTCTGTATACTTTATATCCGTCTTCTCTGACGATGAGCAGATCATCATCGCTTATCAGTTCAGAAATGATCGGATCATTGATGATATGCATACAGACAGGAGCATTTTTTTCAAGGCCACTGAAAGCGATCAATTTATCTTTGCCTGCATTCAGAAAAAGGGCATCGGTCTTTTCTCTGATTAGATCTTTATATCTTTCGATCGCCAGATCCAGGGCTTTCCGTTTTTCGCTGCGGCTCGTTTCAATCGTAAAATTCATATTATTTTGACTCCTTTAAGTGAAAAAAGGCGAACTGTGTCGCCTTTACATGATTATCTCAACGTTGACTTCTTTTTTCTTTCCGGCATTGATCGTACCGACCGGAACTTCTTTTCCGTCAACAAGGATCTTTTTTACGCCTTTCTGAGATCTATGCGGATTTGATACAGTGATGTGATACATGGTTCCTCTGTATAATCTGTTTACTTTATATTCTTTGACCCTTGAAGGAATGCAAGGATCGATCCTCAGTCCGTCATAATCAGGCTGGATACCCAAGATCCCCTGGGTCAGGACAGTGAACGTCCAGGCAGCCGTACCGGTCAGCCAGGAGTTTTTGCCTTCACCGAAGGTCGGTGCATCTTTGCCTGCTACCATCTGGCAGTAGACATATGGTTCAGTCCTGTGGATCTCCGAGATGTCTTCTAAGAAGGTCGGACAGGTCTTCTTGTAGAGATCGAAGGCACGGTTGCCGTGGCCCATGACGGTCTCTGCGAAGATGACCCACGGATTGTTGTGACAGAAGATTCCGGCGTTCTCCTTATATCCAGGAGGGTAGGAGGAGATCTCACCGAGATTGAGTCTGTATGAAGTATAAGCTGGATTCAGGATGACGATACCGTATTTGGTCTCCAGTCTCTTCTTGACGGAATCCAGAGCTTTCTGGGCTTCACCGGTCTTCACACCGATACCGGCCATGACACACATGCCCTGCGGTTCGATGTAGATCTGACCTTCATCATTCGATTTGGAACCGACTTTCTTTCCTTTGGCATCATAGGCTCTCAAGAACCAGTTACCGTCCCAGCCGTCTTTCAGGACTGCTTTTTCCATATCGGCTACTGCTTTTTCAGCTTTTTCTGCTTCAGTATTGATACCGAGATGTTTCAGGATATTCGCATAGGCTTTTCCGTATTTCACGAACATGCCGGCGATGAAGACTGATTCAGCGACCGGACCCTCGCTCGGACCGGTGATCTGGAATGATTCACCAGGATACTTCGAGAAGCAGTTGAGGTTCAGACAGTCGTTCCAGTCAGCACGGCCGATCAGCGGCAGTTTATGCGGACCGAGATTGTTCAGTGTATAGTTGAAACTTCTTCTGAGATGTTCCAGCAGGGTATCGGCATCATCAGGATTGTTGTCGAAATCGACCTTGACTTTCAGGATATTCCAGTCACCGGTCTCTCTGATGTAGGCATCGACACAGGCGATCAGCCACAGCGGGTCATCGTTGAAGCCGCCACCGATATCAGAGTTGCCTTTCTTGGTCAGAGGCTGATACTGATGATAGGCACCGCCGTCTTTCTTCTGGGTAGCTGCGATATCGAGTATCCTTTCTCTGGCTCTTTCCGGGATCATATGGACAAAACCGAGCAGGTCCTGGCAGGAATCTCTGAAGCCCATGCCACGGCCGATACCTGATTCATAGTAGGAAGCAGATCTCGACATATTGAAGGTGACCATGCACTGGTAGGCATTCCAGATGTTGACCATGCGGTCGACTTTCTCGTTTTCTGTTTTTACTTCAAAGCCGGAGAGCAGATCGTTCCAGAAAGTCTTTAACGTCTTCATGCCGTCATCGAATTTCCTGTTGCTGTTGTATTTGCCGATCAGCTGTTTGGCCGGTTCTTTATTGATGACATTCGGTTTTACGAATTTCTTATCAAACGGTACTTCGACATAGGCCAGTCCAAATATGACATCATAGGACTCATTGGCTTTAAGCTTCAGATGGATATGATGAGCACCCACCGGCTGCCAGCCGTGAGCGATCGAATCAGTGCATTTGCCGTTGACGACTGCTTCCGGAGCAGCAGCTGATCCGTAAGCACCCATGAAGCTGTCTCTGGAGGTATCGAATGAATCGATCTTCTTGCTGGCGAAGAAGACAGCGTAGTGATTTCTTCTTTCTCTGTATTCGGTCTTATGATAGATATTGGAACCGACTACTTCGACTTCACCGGTCGAATAGTTTCTCTGGAAGTTGGTGGAATCATCTTGGGCATCCCACAGACAGAATTCAACGAAGGAGAACAAATCGATCTCACGTTCTTTTTTATCCTTGTTGTTGACTGTCACTCTGTTCAAGAGGATGTTGTCATACTTCGGAACGAAGAGTTCCTGTCTGACTTCGATCTTGTTCTTTTCACCGGTGATGACACTGTATCCGAGACCGTGACGGCACTCGTAGTGATCGAGTTTGGTCCTGGTCGGCTGCCAGCCCGGGTTCCAGATCGTCTTTTTGTCTTTTATATATATATGGAATCCTTCCTGATCGAGCGGCAGATTGTTGTATCTGTATCTGGTGATCCTTCTTAATTTGGCATCCTTATAGAAAGAATAGCCACCTGCAGTATTTGACAGCAGGGTGAAGAAACTGTCTGATCCCAGATAGTTGATCCAGGGCAGCGGTGTGTTGTAATCGGTGATCACATATTCTCTGTTTTTGTCGTCGAAATGTCCATATTTCATAATGATTCTAACCTCCGAACTAAAAAAATCTTAAACGATTAAGCTAATTTTACCTATTTATTAAGTAAAAAACAAGCCTAAATAAAGGGATTTGTTAACGCTTGCAAAAAAAGTGTTGACTTTTTAAAAAATGTGGTATACTAAAGACAACGAAAACGTTTAAGTGAAAAGAAAAGGCTTTCACAAAAATCGGTTTTCAAAAAAGTCCGTTGGTTCATATATATGTTGGTTCATATATATTGATTGACGGCAAATAATAACTTAATAGGAAGGGAGAAAAAATGAAAAAACTGTTAAGTATCTTATTAGCTGTTCTTATGGTTTTCGCTTTAGTCGGTTGCTCTGGCAAGACTGAACCGGAACCTACAGAAGAAGGCGAAGGCAAAGTATTAAATCTCTGGACTTGGAACGTTGAGTTCTGGGGCTTCTTAGAGAAGTACTATGCTGACGAGACTATCGATGAGTACACTCTGAAGAAAGGTGATGTTACGATCAAGCGTACAACTTATCCTTCTGACGGTGGTGCTTACCAGGATGCTCTCGATGCTGCTCTGCTGAATCAGGAAAATGCACCTGCTGATGAAAAAGTAGACCTCTTCTTAGCTGAAGCTGACTACATCATCAAGTACACTAACTCTGATGCTACAATGGATGTCAAGTCTATTGGTGTAACTGATTTCTCTAACACTTACAAGTACACTGTTGAAGCTGCTTCTGATGCCAATGGCGTTGTTAAGGGCGTTTCATTCCAGTGCTGCCCGTCTGCTCTGATCTACAGACGTTCAATCGCTAAGGAAGTTCTCGGAACTGATGATCCAGCTGAAGTGCAGGCTGCATTAGATTCTTGGGAGAAATTCGATGAAGTTGCTGCTGTTGCCAAGGAAAAGGGTTACAACATGCTGGCTACTCCGCTGGATTCTTACCGTGTATTCTCAAACAACACTACTTCTGCATGGGTTGTTGATGGCAAGTTAAATATCGACTCTGCTATTCAGGCTTGGATGGATCAGGCTGAAACTTACATGGCTGAAGGTTATGCTAAATATCCTGCAGGTATCTGGTCAGAAGAAAAGAACTCTGAAATGTTCAAGACTGGTACTTCTATGTGCTTCTTCGGTCCTGCTTGGTACTTCAACTTCTGCATGGGCAATGCCATGGATGAGGAAAAAGGCTGCTACGGTGACTGGGCTATCTGCAAGGGTCCTCAGGCTCACTTCTGGGGCGGTACCTGGATGCTGGCTGCTACCGGCACAGACAACCCGACAATGGTTGCTGATATCATGAATTCATTCATCAACGATGCTGACTTAGTTTCTAAGCTGGTTTCTGAAGAATCTCAGTTCTCTAACAACCAGGCTGTAAACGCTAAGTTTGCTGCTGATGAGTCTTACGGCAACGCTTTCTTAGGCAATCAGAATGATACTGCAGTATTTGCTGAATTAGCTAAGGACATCAAGTTCCAGAACATCACTCCTTACGATCAGCTGATCAACGAATCATTACAGAACGCATATTCTGAGTTCCTGTCAGGAACTGTTGATAAGGAAACTGCTATCAAGAACTTCAAAGATAAAGTTGTAGCTACTTATCCGAATATCACTGTTGAGTAATTGATTATCATTGAATATTAAATCTATGGCAGGTCAATGATGACCTGCCATAGTTTCTTAAATAAGTAAAATCAGCTATTTGTTTAAGAAATCAGATGAGGTGTAAATATGGAAAAAAAGAAAACAAATCCTAACAGATCCATATCTTATGCAAAGTGGGGATACATATTCATCACACCATTTTTTATAATCTATGCGATCTTTACGTTCTACCCACAGCTGTTGACCATCTACAACAGCTTCTTCGAGAACTACCGTGACGGTCTGACGGTCATCGGACCTAACTGGGTCGGTCTGGACAACTACAAAGCTCTTTTCACGCTGAACAATTCCGGCTATATCCCGATCTTCAAGTTCCTGGGCAACACGATCTGGCTTTGGGTCATCGGTGCTGTACCGCAGTTTGTGATCGCCATGATGCTGGCACTGTTCTTCACGAGCACCAGGCTCAACATCAGAGGCCAGCAGTTCTTCAAGACGGTCATCTACATGCCGAACATCATCATGGCTTCCGCCTTTTCAATGCTGTTCTTCACACTGTTCTCGATGGTCGGTCCGGTCAACCAGTTATTAGTGGCTTCCGGTGTAGCTGCTGAACCGATCAACTTCCTGGGACTGCAGGTCAGTGTTCAGTCACTGATCGCTCTCATGAACTTCCTGATGTGGTTCGGTAATACGACGATCCTGCTGATGGCTGGTATTCAGGGTATCGATGAGAGCCTGTTTGAATCTGCCCGACTTGACGGTTCAACTTCGACACAGGTCTTCTTCAACATCACTATGCCTCTGCTGATGCCGATCTTCATCTATGTCTTCATCACTTCGATGATCGGTGGCGTTCAGATGTTCGATGTTCCGCAGATCCTGACTAACCGCAGCGGTACGCCTAACAATACATCTACGACGCTCGTCATGTATCTGAATACGTTCCTTGGCATCTCCAAGAACTACGGTATGGCCGGTGCTGTATCAGTACTGCTGTTCATCATCACGGCTATCCTGTCGACATTCGTTTTCAAAACGATCAATACTAATTCGAAGTAGAAAGGGGAAAAGATGCAAAGAGATAAAAATAAAAGTGCAGAAATAAAACTGCTGATCTCCAGAATCGTCGTTTATCTGATCCTGGGCTTCCTGACTTTCCTGTGTCTGTTCTTCTTCTATCTGATGTTTATCAACTCGACGAGATCCAACGGACAACTGCAGAGCGGCTTTACGCTGATACCGAGCAATCACTTCTTTGATAACTTCTACAATGCATGGCATGACGGTGATATCAATATTCCGGTCGGCATGAGGAACAGTTTCATCGTTGCGATCGCTTCAGCCCTGCTGACGACTTATTTCTCAGCACTGACAGCCTATGGAACCTATGTCTATGATTTCAAGTTCAAGAGGATCGTACACCTGTTCATTCTGGCCATCATGATGATCCCTTCACAGGTCTCGGCCGTCGGTTTCATCCAGTTGGCTTTCAAGTATAATCTGACCAACAAACTATGGCTGCTGATCGTTCCTTCGATCGCTGCTCCGTCTGTCTACTTTTATATGAGACAGTATCTTGAAGCTACGCTTCCGTTAGACATGGTGGAAGCTGCCAGGATCGACGGCAGTAACGAGTTCAGGATCTTCAATGAGATCGTCTTACCGATCATGAAGCCGGCTATCGCCGTCCAGATGATCTTCTCGTTTGTCGGTTCATGGAACAACTATTTCATGCCTTCACTGCTGCTGAATAAGCCGAACGTCAAGACCGTTCCGGTCATGATCGCAACATTAAGAAGTGCAGACTATACGAAGTTCGATATGGGTAAGGTCTATATGCTGATGCTGATGGCGATCTTACCGGTAATGGTGATCTATATCATCCTGTCTAAATCAATCATCAAGGGTGTTACCTCAGGTAGTGTCAAGGGATAAAGGAGAAAATATATGGCAGAAGTAATTCTTAAAAATATCAAGAAAGTATATCCGATCGGAGATACTGAGAAAAAACAGCGTAAATTCTTAAAGAAAGCAAAGGACGAGAATCCTGAGACCAATAAAGTCAATTTGCAGATCACCGATGAAGGTGTCGTAGCTGTTCAGGAATTCAGTCTGGACATCAAGGACAAGGAATTCATCGTTCTGGTCGGTCCTTCAGGCTGTGGTAAATCTACGACGCTGAGAATGGTCGCCGGTCTGGAAGAGATCACAGCCGGTGAACTCTACATCGACGGCAATCTCGTCAATTCAGTTGAACCGAAGGACAGAGATATCGCTATGGTCTTCCAGTCATACGCTCTTTATCCGCACATGACAGTCCGTGAAAACATGGGCTACTCACTGAAGATCAAGAGAGTTCCTAAGGACGAGATCGACCGCAAGGTCAATGAAGCAGCTGAGATCCTGGATATCACCCAGTATCTTGACCGTAAGCCTAAGGCTCTTTCCGGTGGTCAGAGACAGCGTGTTGCGATCGGCCGTGCCATCGTCAGAGATCCTAAGGTCCTGCTGATGGATGAACCTTTATCAAATCTGGATGCGAAACTGCGTAACCAGATGAGAGCTGAGATCATCAAACTGAGAAAGAAGATCAATACCACTTTCATCTATGTAACACATGACCAGACTGAGGCCATGACTCTGGGTGACAGGATCGTCGTCATGAAAGACGGTTTCATCCAGCAGATCGGTACACCGCAGGAAGTATATGATCATCCGCGCAATCAGTTCGTTTCCGGTTTCATTGGAACTCCGCAGATGAACTATTTCGATGCGCGTCTTGAGCTTGAAAACGGTAAATATGTCATCAAGACTGACGGTTACAGTGTCGTCCTGGCCGATGACAAGCAGGAAAGACTCAAAGCAAACAACGTCGAAGCACAGGATGTCGTCCTGGGTGTCAGACCTGATCATATCCAGCTCGCTGACAAGGGCATCAAGGGCATCGTCGATGTATCAGAACTGATGGGTCCGTCATGCCATTTACATATGACTGTCAACGGCAAAGACGTGATCGTCATCGTACCAACTGAGGGACAGGAAGTCGAATACATGGGCAAAGAAGTGAATCTCACTTTCAATGGCAGTGTATGTCATGTCTTCTCGAAAGCTGATCAGCATAACCTGGAGTATTAAATGATTAAGCCTTGGTCAAACAAGGCTTTATAAAGAAATATGAGAAAATTTGAAGGATACACACATGGAATTAATTTCGGTGGCTGGTTTTCGCAGTGTGATAACACAGAAGAACGCTACGATACCTTCATCACTGAAAAAGATTTTGAAACAGTAAAGAACTGGGGTCTCGATCATGTAAGGATCCCGGTCGACTATAATCTCGTCCAGAATGAGGACGGTTCTTTTAAACCGCAGGGATTTGAAAGGATCCAGAAATGCATCGACTGGTGTCATAAGTATGGTCTCAACATGATCCTGGATCTGCACAAGACCATCGGCTTCAGTTTTGATAAGGGCGAGAATGAAGAGGGTTTCTTTGAGAAAGAATCCTATCAGATCCTTTTCTACCGGCTCTGGGCAGAGTTTGCGAAGCAGTTCGGCAAGAGTGACAACATCGCTTTTGAGCTGCTGAACGAGGTCACATACGAGACCTATAAGGACGCCTGGAACCGCATCAGTACTGAAGCGATCAGACATATCAGGGATTTTGCACCGGAAGTCAAGATCCTGGTCGGCGGATACCACAACAATTCTGTCGAAGCCGTAAAGGATCTGGCGATGCCTTATGACAACAACATCGTCTACAACTTTCACTGCTACAATCCGATCATCTTCACTCATCAGGGTGCTTACTGGATTGATACGATGGACAGAAATTTTCGGATGAGTTTTGATGCGACGTATGCTCAATACCGGAAGAATACTCTGGATGTCGTAGGCGAATACTTCATCGGTCAGCTTCCTGATTCTGAGGAAAAACTTGATGAGAAATACTTTGATAGTCTGTTTTCTGAAGCAGTGAAGGTCTGTGAGGAAAGAGATGTACCGCTCTATTGCGGTGAATATGGAGTTATCGATCTGACTGATCCGGCGGATGCCCTTAAATGGTACAGATGCATCAGCAGGATCTTCGATAAGTATGAGATAGGCAGAGCAGCCTGGACATACAGAGAGATGGATTTCGGACTTGTCGGTGATCATTACCGGGATGTAAGGGAAGAAATAATAAAGTTATTGTAAGATGGTTTCAATCAAGGATATTGCGGAAAAATGTAATGTTTCGGTAGCGACTGTATCAAAAGCTCTGAATGATCAGGCGGATATTTCGACTGCCACGAAGGAGAAGGTGAGAAAAGTTGCGGAGAAGCTGGGCTATGCGACCAACGTCTCGGCCAGAGCTCTCAAGACGAACCGGACCTATAATCTCGGCGTACTGTTTGCTGAAGAACGTGCGGGGCTGAGCCACGAGTATTTTTCTATGATACTTGAAAGCTTCCAGAGGGAAGCCGAGAAATACGGTTACGATATCACATTCATCAATCATACGATCGCCGGAAACAAAACGACATATCTCAGACATGTTGAATACAGGAATCTCGACGGTGTCGCGATCATGACGGCTGATTTCAAGGATCCCGAGATCATTGAACTGGCTGAATCGAAGATACCGGTCGTGACGATCGACTATGTCTTTGAAAAATGCGCGGCTGTCCTTTCGGACAATACCCGTGGTATGGATGAAATAGTACGTTATGCTGCTAGTATGGGACATCGTAAGATCGCCTACATCCATGGTGATGCGACTGAGGTCACAGTTGACCGTGTAGGCAGTTTTCATCGGACCTGCAGCCGACTGGGGATCGCTATCCCGCCTGAATATATCGTCGGTGGCAATTATCACGACATCAGGGACTGCGCCAGAAAGACGGCTCAGCTGCTCGATCTTCCTGATCCTCCGACTTTGATCGTTTTCCCGGATGACTATTCAATGATTGGCGGCACGGATACGATCATTTCTCGCGGAATGAGCATTCCAAACGATATTTCAGCTATCGGCTATGATGGCATCAATATGGCCAAGATCATGAATATGACGACCTATGAACAGGATACGACTTCTTTAGGTCAGCTGGCAGCCCGCAAACTGCTGCAGATGATCAACCAGCCTGAACTGCCGCCTGAACATGTGATCATCTCCGGAAAGATGATCACAGGATCGACAGTCAAAAAACTTAACTGAAAGGCAAAGAGAATGAAATATACGATCGAGAATGATTATCTGAAAGCAGAAATAAGCGAACTTGGTGCGACTCTGACAAAGCTTATCGACAAGAAGAGCGGGATCGACATCGTTCTGGGTTTTGATAATGACGATGATTATATCCGCAATGCCGGCAACAATATCGGGGCGACGATCGGCAGGAATTCCAACCGGATCGGCAATGCCAGGTTTGAACTCAACGGCAAAGAATATCAGCTGACCGTCAATGACAATATGAACCAATTACATGGTGGTGGGATCAACGGCTTCGGCTTCAGGATGTGGAAGACAGAGAAACACAGTGATGATGAGATCATCCTTTCATATTTCTCCGCTGATGGAGAAGAGGGCTTCCCTGGCAATCTGCAGACAAGTGTTTCGTATAAGCTTGACAGAAATGCGCTCATCTTCAGTTTTGAAGGAGAAAGTGATGCCGATACCATCTTCAATATCACCAATCATTCTTATTTCAATCTTGGTGACAAGGATATCCTGAATGAGTATCTGCATATGACCACTGATACTTATTCACCGACTGATGAATACAATCTGACATTGGATGAGGCTTTAAAGTGTGAAGGTACGCCGTTTGATTTCAATGAATTCAGAAGGATCGGCGATAATCTGGAGCGTATCCTCAATATCGACAACAACTATGTCTGGGAGAATCTGGATGACAAGCTGATGTGTGAACTGAAGAATGACAGACTGCAGCTTAACATCTATTCTGATCTGCCGGATATGCATGTATATACCGCTTATTATCTGAATACCGATACCAGTAAGGACAATCGTCCTTATGGTAAATTCGAAGGTATCGCGCTGGAAGCACAATATTATCCTAACGGGGTCAACTACGGCGATCATTATCTGCTGCCGATCTTAAGAAAAGGCGAGAAGATGAGCCATTATATCAGATACGAACTGATAAACAAGGAGTAAAAATGGAATTAAACGAACTCGTAAAGATCAGAAGAAGCGTCAGAAGCTACAGCGAAGACAGGATCAGTGAAAGCGAGATCAGACAGATCATCGCATGCGCACAGCTCTCTCCTTCCTGGAAGAATACCCAGACCGGAAGATACTATGTCGCCTTGAGCGATGAAGCGATCGAAACAGTAATGAACTGTCTGCCGGATTTCAACCAGAATTCGTCCAGGAATGCTGCCTATATCATCTCTTCATACCAGAAGGGACTTTCCGGTGCAGGTTCAGATGAGGGCGATCTCTGGGGTGCCTATGACCTGGGTCTGCAGAATGCCTATCTGCTGCTCAAGGCCAGCGAAATGGGTTATGATACGCTGATCATGGGATTAAGAGATTTTCAGGGTCTCAAGGAATACTTCGGGATCCCTGATGATGAAACTGTCCTTCCGGTGATTGCTATCGGCAAGCGCAAGGGCGAACCGGTATTTAAACCGCGTAAAGATCCTGATGAGATCCTGAAAATCAGATAAAAACAGATAAAAATACGAAAAATGAGAAGAAATTCTCATTTTTTTATGCCTGGGGGTAGGTGAAGACCTGTTTTTTTGCAGATAAAGATATGAAGGAGGAAATTTTTATGAGATCAATAATGGTTGAACCGGAAAGACTTGAAGCGACAGCTTCCCGCATCGAGGAAGCCAATCGCGAGTATGATCGCACCTATCAGGCGATCTATACGAAAGTCGACAAGATGTCGGTATCATGGGAAGGAAAAGATAATACGGCTTTTACCAACCAGATAAAGGCATTTGAAGATGATCTGAAGCAGATTTCGATGATCATGAGGCAATATGCGGATTTCCTGCGAAACTCTGCCAGAGCGTACAGAGAGACCCAGGATGAGATCTACACGCGTGCCAATCGATTGAGAACTGTATAAGGAGGTTAAATGGAAAATATCAGAATCACGCTGCCGGAAGTCAGCGAAACTGCAGCTCAGATCAGAAACTGCAATGCCACGCTGGATGACATCCTTTCTTTTGTCTCCAGGACCATGAATGAACTTAACAGTATCTGGGAATCGGATGGTCAGGAAATGCTGCTGTCCCGTTTCCAGCGCTTTGCGACCAGATTTATTGATGAGTCCGAGGTGATCGAATCCTATGCCCGATTCCTTGACTCAGCAGTATCGGATTACGATTCACTTGAATCGACGATCGTCGCCAATGCTTCGAGTTTTAACTGAAAAGATCGGTATCTGCTTTGCGGGCTTTTTATTACTTGTTGCTTGCACCGCCTGCAAAGCAGGTGCTCCTTCATATTCAACAGCAGATTATCTTAATGATCTGTCTGAAGTCAGCGGCATAGGAACAGGAGAAGAATACAGAGATAAACTTGATGAACTGAAAGACTGGGGCATCGTCGAAGATGGGGACAAGGCACTCGATGATGAGAAGCTGTCCTATGATTATCTGAAGACTACTGTCTCCAGACTGATGGATGATGAAAAGGGGCTGGATACCCTGATCGCAGAAGGTAAAGTCGATGAAAGTATCCGCAATAAGAAAACGATTGAAAAAGAAGATGCTTCCAAAGTGATAAAGGAAGCTGTTGATCATATAAACAGCCGTGAGTATGAGGAGAATTTCACGGCGATCTATACCAGAGAATTAAAGAGTGAAGATGATGTACTGTACGCAGGAGATCTGCTGTTTGCGGACGGTGAGTATCTTATCGTCACTGAAGTAAGCGATGAAGGCTGTGTCTGCCGTCCGGCTGAATTTGAGGAGGTATTCACTTACTTCGATCTGTCTGATACATACGACATCGATTTTACGCAGGCGGAAGTCATTCCCTATGGTGAAGAATCAGATGATATCGCCTATGTGAATGAAAACTATACACTGCTTTCGCAGAATAATAATCATGTTTTCAATACGGACGGGTTCAGGATCTCCTACACGCTCAACCGCTCCGGTGTCGATGTCCATGTGTCCAAGGAAGTCAACGGGATGAATGTCTATGGCGATCTGAGCATCAACAATGTGAAACCGACTTTCAAATGGACCTATAAGGAAGATGATCTCAAGAACTGTTTCTTCAGGATCTCCTTCAATTCGACCGAGAAGGTAGGCTGTTCGACCGGCAAGTACGGGAACTACCATCTTAAATTCAGGGATCTGGATTCCTCAACGTTCGCATCATTACTCAGATCGATAGTCGAACCGGCCAGTGATGAAGTAGAAGCGACCCTTCCGATCTGTCAGATCAGAACGCCGATCCCCAATGTTCCAACGGCTTTCTTAAATCTCAATGTCGTTCTCAAACTGTATGTATCGGGCAAGACGGAACTGCAGTTATACAATTCTAACGCTCTGGGTTTTGAGACCAAGAACGGTCATATCCGCTTCATCAACGATAATTCGCATGATTATGATGCGATTCTGCAGGCTTCGGCCAAGGCGGCCGTCGGACTGAATATGGCTCTGGAAGCGGCAACTTTCAGACTGGCTGATGTAGAGACAGACGGCGGAATCAGGGGCGTCGTCAAGACGACAATGCATCTGTACGATGAGGACGGCAATATGTCCTCTTCTGCCACCGATATTGCCTATTCGACACTGGAAGAGATCTCACAAGAAAATCCTGATGTGAAGATCTGCGGTGATGTCTCGTTCTACTGGATGCTGGATCTGATCATCAATACATCCAAGACCAAGATGTCCAAGCTAGGTTTCACCAAGACTTTTCATATCCTAGATGATGACAATCAGGTCTTCGGCAATCTGCATCATATCGAAGACGGTCATTTTGTGAAAAGCTGTACCAGAAAAAACAGAGAAGCCGTCAAGACGATGGATAATGTCGTCTCCAATCGGATCGTTCTTGATTCATATGCGGAGGTGCTGAAAGAAGGCGAGACCTATCAGATATTCGTCAAGGCTCTGCCGCAAGATTACAGTGAAGCAGGTCTTATTTATTCCAGCAGTGAGAGTTCCATCGCGGAAGTGAGTGCTGACGGTCTAGTAAAAGCACTGACTCCGGGAAGCGCAAGGATCAAAGTCGCCACAACTGACGGCAAATATGAATCCTATGTGAACATCCTGGTGAGTACCGGCTGATGCTGGGACTGATAAAAGACAGAAGAGCGCTCATTCGCTTTGATACGAAAAACAATGAACCATTTAACTATAAAGGGATCAGGATCTATCCTCATAATTCTCTCTGGTATATCTCTCTGTCAGACGGTCTTTGTTTTGCTGATCAGTCAAAGGTCTGCCGTCTGGAAAAGAAGAAATATATTGTCAGGACTGATGAGAGATACTACGAACTTGAGATCTATGTTTACGAAAATGATGAAGGACTTGATGAATATGGCTTCTATGAGAACCGGAACTTCATCATCGCTGCTTCAGCGAAAGCCGATGTGATATGCAAAGATCCGTTTTTGAAAGAACATTATCTGTATCTGAAAGACGGGATCTTGGGGACCAATTTCAATATTTCGGTCAACGGCCGGAAATATGACGGATTTCCACTGCCACAGGGTGCACTGGTCGAATACCTGGGATTCCGTTTCATCTATTATGAAGACTTCCTGTATATCAACCGTTTCGCTTGTGAGATCAGATTGAAAGAATACCATCCTGATGAGAGGAAGTTCCGATATGCTGCGCAGAATGTGGTCGTCAGGAATCTGATCAGCGAAGAGATGAAGGAACTGGAACTTGCACAGCTGAAGAAATTTGAACCGCTCAGAGATGAGAGGAATAAAGGACTGCTGAAGACGATTCTGCCCAACTCGATCATGTCGATGACGATGCTTGGCTCGGCCGTCATCACTTACTGGACGAATCTTTCCTATGGGCGAAGCAGTATCAGCGCTCTGACTTATCTGCTTTCACCGTTTGCCATGATCCTGTGCGGCGTCTTTCTGCCACTCATATTTCATCTTGCCGATAACAGAAGATTCAGAAAAAACAATGAGCGACATATCAATGAATATCTGGAATATCTTTCAGAATATGAGAGCGATCTTGAACAAAGGATCGATGAATTTACCGAGTCGTTTGAAAGTCACTGTTTCAATCCGCTGAAACTGAAGGAGGAACCGTTCTATCTTCATCCTAATGATCCGGATTTCATGTGTATCTCACTGGGACATCATACGATATCGCTTGATTTTCCCTATGAGGAAAGTGAGAAACAGATAGACACAGTCCTGGAAAGGATAAGACACAGACTTTCATTCATTGAAAATATTCCTTTACTGATCGATCTGAAAGAGAACAGAGTCGTCACGATCATCTCCCGGGCTTCAGACCGTCTGTATTTCTTTAGACGTTTTCTGCTGGAACTGGCTTATAAACATCATTACGATGATCTGATGCTGGCGGTATATACCAGAGAAGATCAGGTCATAGACAGTTTCTATAATCTTCCGCATCTTTTTGATAACGGACGGCGCTTCACATTAAATAGCGTCAGACAGCTGCAGGAGCTCGATCAGCGTAAATTAGAAAAGCCCCTGGTCCTGCTGATGCTGGAAAAGAGTGAACATGTCTTTACCAATCCAAACATCTTTGTCATCTTCTTTACGGCTGAGCGGGCTGAGATCCGCAAGGAGAGTTCATGTTTTATTGAATACCTGAGTTCCAAAGCCCTGATGTATAAAGACGGACCGAAAGAATTCAACTATGTGGAAGAAGACCCGGATTTCAGGAGATGTTTCTTCCGCCTGGGCAGGT
The DNA here is from genome assembly GCA_017432005.1 of Erysipelotrichaceae bacterium. Lineage (GTDB taxonomy): Bacteria > Bacillota_I > Bacilli_A > Erysipelotrichales > Erysipelotrichaceae > Colivicinus. The sequence continues at coordinate 22,173 of JAFRKA010000008.1, read as the reverse complement.
ATGGACAGCTCAATGAAAAGAAGAAGACTCTCGATTTCAGAGATCTTTATCAGGATTTCGATATTGTCGCAAGCTATAAAGCCAGACACTTTCATCTGAAAGCGGACTTCGCAATGAGCGAAGGCGAGATCCTCGGCTTCGATCTTCACGAAAGTGCACAAGGTCCTCACGGACTGATCGGCGGATCGACCGGGTCGGGTAAATCAGAACTGATCATCTCGATGCTGCTGTCGCTGTGTATCCGCTATTCACCTGAATACCTGAATATCGTCCTCATCGACTACAAGGGCGGAGGCATCAGGGAATCTTTAAGCAGTAATGGCGCTGTTATGCCGCACATCATTGCCTCAGTATCCAATCTGGAAAACAACAGTTTCGAAAGGCTGATCATCGCTCTGAACAATGAGTGTAAGAGAAGACAACTGCTGTTTCATCGGTTGAGCGAGAAGACCGGTATCTCGATCATGGATCTCGATGATTATCTCAACAGCGATCCTGAAAGTCATGATCAGAAACTGCTGGCTCATCTTTTGATCGTTGTCGACGAATTTGCGGAACTGAAGAAACAGAATCCGGAAGAGATCAGAGAACTGATCTCTGTTTCCCGTATCGGAAGAAGTCTGGGCATCCATCTGATCCTGGCAACACAGAAGCCGTCAGGCAATATCGATGATGAGATCTGGTCCAATTCCCGTTTCAAGATCGCACTGAAGGTCTTTGAAGAGAAGGATTCCGTGGATATCTTGCGCAACAAAGAGGCTGCCTATCTGAAAAGACCGGGCATGTTCATGCTCAAAGTAGATGAAAATATCATCAGAGCACAGAGCTTCTATGCCAAGAGCGATATCTCCGGTCATGATCCGTACGAAACGGCTGTCTTAGATAATACACTGAATGTGCTGAAGAAAAATACCGAACAGAGACAGACCGTCACTACCCAGGCAGCATATTTTACCGCCAGGATCCTGGAAATCACTCATGAACTGAAGATCGAAGCAGAGAAACTTGATTTTCTCTCACCTGAACCGTTGAACAGAAAGGATAATGTGCGAAAAGGATTTATTCTCTTCGGTCAGATCGATGATTATATCCGCAATCGAAAAAAGAAACTGGAATATGCGATCGATCAGAACATCCTTATCTCTTCCTCAAGAAGGAATGAGATGAATATGGTCCTCAATACTCTTAAAGAAAATGGCAGGCAGTGTATCCTGATCGCTTCACGATCTTATGAAAATGAAGTGATAAGCGATACGCTGCGTTATGAAGATGAAGAAGATATTATCTATCTTTTCAGACTGCTGCTTAAGCAGGATCATGAAGTGACGCTTCTGATCGAAGATCTGAGCTGTCTGCTTTCCTATAATGACAGCTACAGTGAATATATCTATAAGCTCTTAAGAAGAAGCGAGAAGGCAGTCTACAGCGTGATCGCTCTTACTACCGGGATCCAGCTGAATTTCAAGCTGATAAATGCTTTCAGAAACAGGCTGATGATAAGGATCAGTGAGATGAGTGATCTTAATTTCTTTTTTACAGCCCGCTGTGCCTACAAAGGTGACAGTTTCTGCTATGACGAAGAACCTGTCTGTTTCATTCCGGTCGACATCGAAGGATTTGAAAGCGAAGAAAGAAGGATACAGGGGCTGATCAAAAGAATACCGGATCCGGTCTTACCGAAAGCGGATAATGAAAGATGTCTTCTCGGTTTCGATCCGGAAAACAGGGAAGAGGTCTATACCTGTGAAAAGATACCGGTCATCTCTTTTGATGACGAGCTTCTGGAAAGATACCGGAAGGCTTATGGCGACAGACTGGAGTTCTGTATCTATGATCATGCGCTTAATGACAGATCGAAGAAGAAACTGCTGTGGCTTGGTCCGGGGATCTTTGCTCAAAGGCTTTTCATGTGTGAATACAAAGATGATCTGAATGATGATGAAGCGGTCTATGTCTGCAGAAGCAGAAAGATATTGTTAAGGAGTTTAGGTGATGTACAGGATCCTGATGAGACTGAAGATGGTCAGAAACGGCAGGATAATCGAAGTATGGCTCGATGAAAGACTGAGTTTCAATGATAATTTTGCGATGCTGAAAGATATGACTGAGGAAGATCTTGATGATGTGAGGGTCTATGATCCGCTCAAAAAGATCTTTCTGGATCGAAATGTTCCTTTAGCGGATTATGGTTTTCGGGGTTTTATGATACTGCACATCTTCAATTGAAGTGTGCATATTATTGTGCTTTAAGTGTATATAGGACGATCTCGGCATCTGCCAGCAGGCGGGCATCTTTATTATGCCTGCCGACACCGTTGGTGATATCCAGCGTTGAACCGTTTCTGTTGGTTTTGCCGTGATAGTATTTCTCACAGCCTGCTTCCCTGAAGAAGATATTGATCAGTGGCAGATAGATCTGTCCGCCTCTTGAATGTCCCGCAAACATGTAGTCACAGCTGTAGCCTTCTGTCTGATCGAAAAGATCGGGACAGTGTGTCACAGCCAGAGTGAAAGTCGCAGGATCGACTGTCGAGAAAGATGAAGCAACATCAGGATCACCGCCGATCAGGGAATCGATGCCGACGAGATCGAAACTGCTGTTTATATCTATATTGATCTGTTTCTTCTCGTTGTTCAGGATCCTGAATCCGCATTCTTCCAGAAGTGCTGTGCTTTTATCTTTACTGCCGTGATCAGAATCACCCAGAACGGCATATTTGCCATAGCGTGCTTTCAGCTGAGACAGGCACTGTTTCAGTTCTTCATATTGTCCTTCCGTAAAAGATGCAGGGAACAGATCGCCGCCGAAGATGATGACATCCGGTTTAAAGGAGGAGATCTTGTTAATCACATCATCCATGAATGATTTATCAATGAATTCTCCATAGTAAAGATCCGAGAAACAGGATATCAGAAGACCGTCCAGGTCTTCATCGATCTTCCCGGAAACGATCTTTTCCTCCCGGATATTCAGCTGTTTCGGATTCACTTGCGTCGCGTTATGCCAGGAAACAGTGATCACAGTGATCAGACACAGGACAATGATGACGATTCTTTTTATCACACTCTAATTATATACTTCCATGTGGTAAAATTTACTTATGAAAAGAAAAACGACAGGAAGACTTATTATCGTTCTGATCGTGCTGATCATTCTGGCACTGGCAGGGCTTTTTACACTGATATATCTCGATAAGCAGAACAAGATGACTGATCCGTATTATCTGGCTTCAGCAGAAAGAACAGTTACGGTCAGTGATAAGGACGGCAATACGCTTGAACTGCCAAGAGGTACGGCTGTCGATATCCGCAAGAAGCGGATGGAAGTCGATGATGAGGAATTCTGTCAGCTGGTCTATAACGACCATGTCTATCTTGTCAAAGAGGATTATCTGGAAGCAGACCGTCGAAACTGTGTAAGGGAAAAGACCCTGTATGCCTTAAGAGATCATGTGCTTACGCAGGCTTTTGATGATTTCCATATCAGCGGCTGGGTCAGAAAGAAAGATGAACTGGTCATCAGTGATTACCATGAACTTCTTCAAGACGGCACTGTCGATTATTACAAGGTGAATGATACCGGCTATATCAGTTCAAGATATACCGCTCAGGAATACAGTGATACCGGATATGATTCATCAGTATACAATGATGTCTTTTTCGGTGAAGGCGGCGATCCGCGTTCAGTCGATTACTATCCGCGTGAGAGCTTCACCCCGAACCGTCAGATGCCTGAAAAGGTCAATGCGTTATATATCAATGCGGAAGCTGTAGTAGACTGCGATTCATATATCGATCTTGCCAAACAGACGGAAGGGATCAATGCGTTCGTCGTCGACATCAAGGACTGCTATATCGATACGCAGATGGCCTATGAATCACCAGTCATGAGGCAATACGCACCTTCAACCGAGAATATCCCGAACAGCTATGATACTTACAGGGAGAATGTCAGGAAACTGAAGGATGCCGGATATTATGTCATTGGCAGGATCACAGCTTTCAAGGATGATGCCTTTGCGGCTGACAATGAAGATGAAGCCCTGATCTATAACGGTCAGCTTTATACCTACGGTTCCGTCAAATGGCCAAGCATCTATTCCCGGAAGATGTGGGAATATAATGTCGCGCTGGCTCTGGAAGCCGTAAATGAAATGGGCTTTGATGAGATCCAGTTCGACTATGTGCGTCTGCCGGAAGATGTGGAAGACGTCGATCTGAAGAATTACTACAACGAAACAAGAGTTCAGGCCGTTACGAACTTCTTACGCTATGCGAGTGAATACCTGCACAATGCCGGAGCCTATGTATCTGCCGATGTCTTCGGTGAGACCAGTGGTGACAGCGATGAAAGATTCTCCTGCTTCGTATCATATTACGGGCAGTTCTGGCCGGCTATCTCCAATGCGGCCGATGCGGTAAGCTCAATGCCTTATCCGGACCATTTCAGCGGCGGTGCCTACGGTATCGCGGCACCATGGGCCGATCCAGGCGCACTGATGTATGCCTGGGGCAGAGCGACCAACTATGCTCAGCAGAATACTTTCGATCCGGCCAAGTGCCGTACCTGGATCATGGCTCAGAACTCTGATCCGTATGATATCGTCTATACCGATGAATTCATAAAAGATCAGATCGAAGGTCTCAGAAACGCCGGCGTCGATGACGGTTATCTTACCTGGAACGCTGCTTCCAGCCTCAGTAAGTACAGTCAGTACATCGATGTCCTTGATTAGTCTTTTCTGATGATATAAGTAATGGGTGAATCAGTTTTATCCTGTGAATAGGTTTCCAGTATCGTAAGCCTATTTTTTTGTATATGATCTTGAAGCAGATAGTATTCATCTCTGCCGCCCTGATGGGAAAGATAGAAGGTAATTATCAAATAGCCGCCGCTTTCCAGCAGTTCGTAGCTTTTCTCAACAGCGATCAGTGTTTCAGGGCCACTGGTGACGCTGTATTCTTTACCATGTGGCAGATAACCCAAGTTGAATATCGCTAGTCTGAGTTTTTCTTTTACATACTGATCGATCTGCGCATGAGAATCATGGACCAGGATGACATTATCTCTGCCAGTGATCTTTTCTTTGGTGGAGGCAATGGCTTCGGCAGAAATGTCAAAGGCATAGACTTTCTTTGAAAGCTGAGAAAGGAAGAGCGTATCATTGCCATTACCGGCTGTCAGATCCGCTGTGACATCATCTTTACCGATCAGCGACTTTATGTATTTATGGACGAAAGTATTATTGTTCATAATTCTTTCCCTGCCAGGTATCCAGCTCACGCATCCGTTTGTCGATATCGTTGAGGATCGTCACTTTCTTTAAAAGCCATTGCGGAGCGATCAGATCTTCTCTGATCGGATCACCGGTCAGACGCTGAACGATGACCTCCGGTCTTAATTCTTCCAGCTGTCTGACGACCAGATCGATGTAATCATCACGGCTGATCAGTTCATAGGCTTCGATCTCGTTCATCTTCGCTAAAGTGGTATTTCTGATGATGTGCAGCATGTGGATCTTGATCCCGTCAAAAGGCAGATGAGCGATATCTTTAACTGTCTTAAGCATATCTTCTTTCGTTTCGAAAGGCAGACCGTTCATGACGTGGATACAGACTTTTATATGTGTATCTTTTAGTTTTTCCAAAGCTGAGACGAGATCGGAAAAAGAATACTGTCTGTTAAGGATCTCGCCGACACGGTCATTGCTGGTCTGCAGACCCAGTTCCAGCCACAGCGGCTTTTGTGCAGCGACAGAATCGAGATAGGCGATCGTTTCATCTTCCAGACAGTCGCATCTGGTGGAGATGGCTATCTCCACAGCTTCATCAAGTCTCACGAAAGGATCGACGAGCGATCTGATCTTTTCCAAAGGACCGTAGGTATTGGTGAATGACTGAAAATAGGGAATGAACAGCGTGTCAGGCCATTTGCGGATCATGACTTCCCGGTTTCTTAAATACTGGGTCATGACATCTTCTTTGGCGGCGAGATTGGAATCACCGCTGCCTTTTTCCGAACAGAAGATACAGCCACCGCTGCCTTTGCTGCCGTCACGGTTGGGACAGGTAAAACCGCCATCCAGGATGACTTTGGCTACTTTCTGATGATATCTGGTCTTCAGATAGTAATTGAATGTATGATAGCGTTTCTCATTGAATGAGAAGGGAAAAGGATTATTCATAACAGTTTTATTTTACCTGCAGTAAGAGGCAGAAAGAAAGGCGGATTTTATTCCGCCTTACTGGATATCCGGTTTGGATTCTTCGGATTGTGGCTGTTTATCGGCAGCTCTGACATAGAAGAGTCCGATGATGAAGAAGAATGCCAGCAGACCGATCGCAACGTTGATACTCTTGATCTCGGCACCGAAGATATTGAAGACGCCGCCGGTCCTGATACCGATCTTCTTGACGACATAGATCAGGAAAGAACCCAGGAAGGATGCGCCTTTCGCAAAGATATCATAGATACCGAAGTATTCACCGGAGTTCTCATCCGGAATGATCTTAGAGTAGTAGCTTCTGGACAGTGACTGGATCGAACCCTGGAAGCAGCCGACACCGAAGGCCATGACGGCAAACTGCCAGAGTTTGGTCAGGGTCAGGGCATACAGACAGACAGCGGTATATCCCAGGATACAGATCTGGATCAGGGCAACAGTATCTTTCTTCTTGGACAGTTTCGCAAAGACCAGTGAACCGATCCAGGCGACGACCTGCGTCAGCAGCAGGAAGATGACCTGTCCGACCGTATTCAGACCGAGGTCCGTACCGATATTGATACAGTTGTCGATGATCGTACCGACACCGTCGATATAGAGGAAGAAGGCGATCAGGAAGTAGAGGACTTTCTTGTCTCTGCTGGCGATCCTTTTTAAAGTAGCAAAAATCTTTTTGAACTCTTTACTGATAGCACCTTTTTCATCAGAAGAGTAGTTGATCTGCTTATATGATCCAAGGAGCGGAACAGTTACGATCCACCACCAGGCAGCCGTGACGATGAAACCGATCATGCGCGAGATGGTGCCGGAGATGATACCCAGCATATCCGGTCCCATGACATAGGCAATCAGAGCGACAGTGAACGGAATGCATGATCCGATATAGCCCCAGGCATAGCCATAGGCTGATACAGCATCAGCACGGTCATCAGTCGTGACGTCATTCAGCATTGAATCATAGAAAGTAAGTGATGCCTGATAGGCGATCTTGGCCAGGATGTAGATGATCAGGAAAAGCATCCAGCTGCTCGCAAAACCGTTGATGACACAGCCGATGACACCGATCGCAACAGACGTGGTGAAGACAGCTTTCTTGGTGTCCTTGTGGTCAGCGATCGCACCGCATACCGGTCCGATAAGAGCTACGACGACAGTTACCAGACTGGTCGCCAAAGCCCAGTAGGCTGTAGCGTTATCACCGCTGATCTGTCCCGGAGCATCGCCGATAGCCAGTGATTTGAACCAGATCGGGATCAGGGAACAGCCCAGCATCGTGAATGCCGAGTTGCCGACATCGTAGAGTACCCAGGCGAACTCCTGTTCAGAGAGATCTTTAAAGACCTTGGACTCGTTGATCTTCTTGAATAAACCTTTCATAATGTTTATCTCCTTGTCTGTTTATTTTATCTGAGTATTTCAGGTATATAGTTTTTCTCTTCTTCATAAGGAAGGACGAATGTCCTTTCATCCGGTTCGGGATCGAAATTGAACCGGTCGAAGTATTCACACAGCTGCGTTTTCCCGTTCAGGGCATCATAGAGATTGGCTGATAGTTCCTTGTATACTGTCAGTGCATTATCCTTCAGCTTGTCGAGCCTGAGATTGGAATCGGCACAGAGTTCACTTTCATACGGATAGACGAACAGATCGGCATAGTCAGGCTTTTTTGCTTTTCTCAGGATCCTGTCGAAGCTCTTCCGTTTCAGTTCAAGACGGGAATTGAAGAAGCTGATGATCAGTTTCTGGGCAATGAGTCCTCTATACATTTCTTTTTCTGAAAAAGGATAGAAACGGGCGATAATCCTGGCGATATTACGATCAGGCTTCAGCAGTGTACTGCGTTTGGTCTGATTGACGCTGCGACCGTCTTTTTTCATCAGATAAGCGTCATATTCAGCTTCGATCTTGTTGTGAGTCAGCCTGTCACATGACGCATCTTTGACTCCGACATAGGAATGGGCTTGCGAATCGAAGGCATAGTGAGACAGAAAACCGAAGATATATGCCAGCATAGCTTCTTTATCTTCAGCGTTGTTCCTGTATACTTCAAGACATCTGCCGAAGAAGACAGATCCCGGCTCAGTGTGCATATGTGAGCCGTATTCCGGCAGTTCGGGATGCTTCAGATCATAGAAAAAAATATCCGGGCCATGAACACCGAGATCGAAGATTGCACGGTTTTTATCGATGGCTTTTTTTACATCTTCCGGAAGTACTTCGATACAGTCACAGCCGAAACGCCAATGAGCATATGTTGTAGGCATATTATTATTCTAATTTTATCACACTTTAAAACTGAGTTATAATTAAAGCATGCTTAAAGAAGAAGTATACGAATACCTGCGAGAGATACCCAAAGGCAAGGTCGTCACATATGGCCAGATCGGCACAGCTTTAGGAAATAAAGGTTATGCCAGAGCGATCGGAAACATCCTTCACGACAATCCGGATACGCTCGCAAATCCCTGCTATAAAGTCGTTAACAGCAAGGGGATGCTGGCTCGAAATTTTGCTGACGGTATCGCCAAACAGCGGGAAAGACTGATAAAAGACGGCGTGGAAGTCATTGATGACAGAGTCGATCTGAAAAAATATCAGTGGCATGAAGATATCTGAGCAGTCTCACTTCTGTAACATCATCAGCCGAAATAGGGTAAAATGATAACAGATAGACTGAGTATGCATGATAAATATACCGAAACAGTCAAAGCTCAGTAAATAAAGATCCAGGTCCTCGCCTGGTCTTTTTTCATTGTCTGATGAGGGGGATAAAGTATGGACCATTACAGTATAGAAGTTGCCGGTGTCAAAAGGGATCTGCCGTTCGTCGATATCAGCGATGATCTGGCTTATGCGAGTTTCGTAGTCATCTCTGACACAGAACTGGTATCCAAAGCTGCACCGCTGCTGGCAGAAAAGATCGGCAGATGTGACATGATCGTTACGGCTGAGGCCAAGGGCATTGCCCTTGCTTATGAAGTAAGCAGACAGCTCGGTCTGAAGAAGTTCATCGTCGCCCGCAAGAGCGAGAAGAGCTACATGAAGAATGCTGTCAGTATTTCCGTCAGATCGATCACCACTGTCAGTGTCCAGAATCTTTATCTCGACGGCAGTGATATCGAAGCTATTAAAGGAAAAGATGTCTGCATCATCGATGATGTGGTATCGACCGGTGATTCTTTAAAAGCAATGGAGGAACTGGTAAAGAAGGCTGGAGCCAATGTGATCAGAAAAGCCTGTATCCTGGCTGAAGGAAAGGCTGCCGAACGTGATGATCTGATCTATCTGGAAAAACTGCCTTTGTTCAGAAAAGATGCGGAAGGAGAGTATGAGGTCGTCGAATGACAGATTTATTTGAATACCTGAAAAACAATGCCTATCCCGGAAGAGGGATAATCTGCGGAAGATACGCTGATGAAACAATCATCGCCTATTTCATCATGGGAAGAAGTGAAAACAGCCGCAACAGGATCTTCGTCAAAGATAAAGATGTACTGTATACCAGAGCCTATGATGAATCAAAGGTCGCTGATCCTTCACTCATCATCTACAACGCCATAAGAGAATATCAGGACAAGATCATCGTGACTAACGGAAATCAGACCGACACGATCTATGATCATCTGAGTTCCGGATCTGATCTGAAATGTGCGTTGAGCGAAAGAGAATATGAACCTGATGCGCCGAACTATACACCAAGGATCTCGGCATTAGTAGATGATGAAGGACATGATATCGCAATCCTGAAAAGAGAAAACGAAGGATGCAGCAGACTTTATTATCATTATCCGGCACTGAACGGTCATGGTCATTTCATCTCCACTTACGATCATGACGGTGATCCGCTTCCTTCTTTTTCCACTGAACCTATCGAGTTTATGATCACTGATCCGTTTGAAGTGTTTGCGGAAAAGCTGTGGTCATCACTTAACGAAGATAACAGGATCTCGCTTTATGTACGTTTCGGTACCAAAGAGAAGATCTTCAATAAAAACGGTGAATGAAATGAAAGAGATCGGACTTAAATACGGATGTAATCCCAATCAGAAACCATCCAGGATATACATGAATGACGGAAGGGAACTTCCGGTCGAAGTGCTCAACGGCAGACCGGGATATATCAATTTTCTTGATGCCCTGAATTCCTGGCAGCTGGTCAAAGAACTGAATAAGGCTACAGGGATTCCCGCTGCTGCCAGTTTTAAGCACGTTTCTCCGGCCGGTGCGGCGATCGGAATCAAACTCTCACCGGTCTTAAAGAAGAGCTGTTTCGTGGATGACGTCGAAGGGCTGGATGATTCACCACTGGCCTGTGCCTATGCCAGAGCCAGAGGAACTGACAGGCTTAGTTCCTATGGTGATTTTATAGCTCTGTCGGATATCTGCGATGTGACAAGTGCCAGGCTGGTCAGAAGAGAAGTGTCTGACGGAGTCATCGCTCCCGGTTATGAAGAAGAAGCACTGAAGATCCTGAAAGAAAAGAAGAACGGCAATTACAGTATCATCAGGATCGATCCCGATTATAACTGCGATCCGATCGAGACCAAGCAGGTCTTCGGGATCAGCTTTGAACAGGGACACAATGATTCACTGATCAGCGGGGAACTGTTTGACAACATCGTCACTGAAAATAAAAAAATAACTGATGAAGTCAGAAGAGATCTGATCGTTTCACTGATAACCCTCAAATATACCCAATCCAATTCCGTCGTCTACGCCTTTGACGGACAAACGGTTGGTGTAGGTGCCGGTCAGCAGTCAAGGATCCACTGTACGAGACTGGCAGGTTCCAAGGCCGATACCTGGTTTATGCGTCAGCATCCGAAAGTTCTGGCTCTGCCTTTCAGAAAAGATCTAGGTCGGGCAATGAGAGACAATGTGATCGACGGGTATATCAACAAGAATGAAGAAGATGTCACGGCAGACGGTATCTGGCAGAAGTATTTTACGGAAAGGCCTGAACCGTTAGGTGATGAAGAGATAAGAGGATATCTGTCTTCGATCAGCGGCGTTTCGCTCGGATCAGATGCGTTCTTTCCGTTCGGCGACAATATCGAAAGAGCACATCGCAGCGGTGTCAGCTATGTTGCACAGCCGGGCGGTTCGATCAGAGACGATGATGTCATTGCGACCTGTGACCGCTATGGCATGGTCATGTGTTTTACAGGCTTGAGGCTGTTCCATCATTAAATAAAGCAGTTCAATGAACTGCTTTATTTTTCGTTACGGTTATGTCTGATGATGTCCTGGAGGATGAACCAGTGGAACTGTTCCTCTTCTTCCTCATCTTCTATCTGCTCAAGAGCCTCTTCTTCTGAATATCCCTGATTGAGCAGCTCCTGCAGCCTGTCTTTTCTGTTCATATCTCTATTTTAGCTGATATAAGGCAGGATAAAAGTACAAAAATCAGAAATGCTGATGGAAAGATGAGCGTGTTCGGATTTATAATAAATATTAAGGTAATTGAATAATGAAAACGAATAAACTCAGCTTCACGACCCGTTATGTTTTACTGTTCGGCATACTGCTGATAGTCACCAACCTTATTCTTGGTGTCGTGATCCTGAATCAGTCTAAATATGCCATGACTTCGCTGATCAACAAGAATATGCTCGATATCGTCAACTCAGCGGCAAAGTCGATCGACGGAGATATGCTGGGCGCTTTGACGGAAGAAGATGTCGGCGGTGAGAATTTCAAACATATCGCTGATCAGCTGACAGTGTTCATGGACAGCGTCGATATCGAATTCATCTATGCCGTCAAGCAGACCGGTCCGGATACTTTCGTATTCACCGTGGACCCTGATCCGGTCGATCCGGGTGAATTCGGTGAAGAAGTCCTGGTGACGGATGCCTTGAGAGAAGCAGGCACGGGAGTTGCGAGCGTTGACTCGGCTCCGGCTGCTGACAGATGGGGCAATTTCTACAGTGCCTATTCTCCGGTCTTTGATTCCAGAGGAAACATTGCCGGTATCATAGGCATCGATTTCAATGCGGAATGGTTCCAGCAGCAGATCGACAAGTATTCTTTCTCTATTGCGGTCATCGCCGCTTTATCCGTCGCTATCGGTATCCTTGTCGTCTATTACATCACCTACAATGTCCGCAAAAAGATGAATGACCTCAATACCAACCTGGTCAAGCTTTCGGAAAACGTCGACATGCTGATGGGCGAGATGGCTGAGTATGCCGGTTTTGAAAACAATATCGAACATAAAGTCGAAGTGGAAGAGGGAGATGAACTCGAACTTTTAAGCAAGAAGATCGCCAACATGCAGGAAGACATGAACGTCTATCTCAACTATATGCATGCCCAGGCTTATACCGATTCTCTGACCGGTGTCGGCAATTCAACGGCATATCACGACAAGATCGCTCAGCTCAATGAAGAGATCAGAAACAAGACTGCTGATTTCACAGTCGTCGTCTTTGACGTTAACAGTCTGAAGGAACTCAACGACAATTTCGGTCATGAATGCGGTGATGATTATATCAAGGCTACAGCCAAAGCCATATCCGAGATCTTCGGTGCTGCCAATACCTACAGGATCGGCGGTGATGAATTTGCGATCATTCATGACAACCGCAGCGAGGATAAGCTTGATGATCTGCTTAAGGAAGTAAGCAACAATATCAAGAAATTCAACAGATCAGAAAAAGAATACGATGCGGATCTGTATATCTCCTACGGTAATTCTTCATATGACAAAGAAAAAGATGAATCATATCGTCAGGTCTTTGCCAGAGCTGATCAGAACATGTATGAATACAAGAAGAAGTACTATCAGACGATCGGCGACAGACGTGCCAGAAACAGCTGTACGGAAGTATAGAAAGATCACGGATATAAGAGCCTGATGAGAGCAGTGGAACTGTTATCTGTGCTTTTATGCTTACAGAACACGACAAAAAACTCTCAGATCAAAAGAGAGTTTTTTTGAAAAAAAGATCATTGCAGATGAATACGACATAGTGAAGGAGGGGAACGCATGTCGGATTATTTCGGAAAGCAGACACCGAAACTGGGTTTCGGTCTGATGAGGCTTCCCAAAAAGGGACTGACTACGGATGTGGAACAGGTCAAGAAGATGGTCGATCTGTTCATGGAAGCCGGTTTTACTTATTTCGATACGGCATATGTCTATCCCGGTTCGGAGACAGCGATCAGAAAAGCACTGGTCGAACGTTATCCGCGAGAAACTTTTACACTGGCCAGCAAGATAAATGCCTTCCTGTTTGCGCCTACGGAAAAGGCCTGCAAGAAGCAGTTCTATACCAGTCTGAAAAGAACGGGAGCCGGTTATTTCGATTATTATCTTCTGCATGCCCTGATGGAGAACAACTATACCCGTTATGACAAGTTTCATATCTGGGATTTTGTGAAGGAACAGAAAGAGAAGGGGCTCATTAAGCACTTCGGTTTCTCCTTTCATGCGGGACCTGAACTGCTGGATAAGCTGCTTTCTGAACATCCGGAAGTCGATTTCATTCAGCTGCAGATCAATTATGCGGACTGGGAGAATCCTGCTGTTACCTCCAGAGCCAATTATGAAGTGGCCAGAAGACATGGTGTATCGATCACGGTTATGGAACCGGTAAAAGGCGGCAGACTGGCTGATCCTCCTGAAGGTGTAAAGAAACTCTTCAGGGAATATCATCCTGATATGTCCTATGCTTCATGGGCGATCAGATTCGTAGCTTCGCTGGACGGTATCATCACTGTTTTATCAGGAATGTCCAATATCGAACAGATGCAGGACAATCTCTCCTATATGAAGGATTTCCAGCCGCTGAATGAAGAGGAAGAAAAGATTATCCAGGAGGCTCAGCGTATCCTGGGCAAGTCTTCAACGATCCCTTGTAAAGCCTGCCATTACTGTACGGAAGGCTGTCCGATGCATATAAGGATCCCGGAGATCTTCGCTGCCGTCAACAGACAGCTTGGCAACGGTCAGATGGAAGAAGCCCGGAAAGAATATGAACTGGTGACATCTGAAGGGCACAGAGCTTCAGACTGTATCACCTGTAGACAATGTGAAGGTGCCTGTCCTCAGCATCTTCCGATCAGCGATCTTTTGAAACAGGCAAAAGAAATGATGGAATAAGGTGGGATAAATGGATAATTATGTGAATGAAAAAGATTATGATCTTCTGGATCAGGACAAGTATACCTTTTTTGTACTGCGCAGGATCATCGACGGAGACTGTGAACTGCTGCTCAGTGATCATGAAAGACTGATCATCTGTTTTACGGCCTTTCCTTTCCCGGTCTGGATCTGGACACCGGAAGATGCTTCTGAAGAGGAACTGGAGAGAGCTTATCTGCTGGCCAGAGAGAACGACCTGCTGGACGGGAAACACCGTTTCAATCTCAAATATGAACCGGCAGAGTATTTCCTTAAAAGAGCTGTTAAAGATGGAATAAACTTTGTGATCTCCACCAATATGTATGCCTATGACTGTCCTGAACCGATCGAACCTGAAGAAAAGGCTGACGGCTATCTGTACAAATGCTCAGAGATCGATATCGATGATCTGATGGATTTCATGGAGATGTTCCATGAGGAGATCGGTATCGATAAACAGGATCGGGAGAGTTACTACGACGCTGCGGTAGAGGATATCAAAAGCGGAAAGATGTATTTCTGGAAGAACAGTAAAGGCGAAAACACAGCCAGCTGCAAGTATGTTCCCACCGAACAGATGGCTTCGATCAATCTGGTCTATACCATTCCTGAATACCGCAGGAAGCACTATGCGCAGAACCTGGTCTATCAGGTCACGCTGAAAGTAAAAGAAGAAGGACTGAAACCGATGCTTTATACCGATGCGGATTACATCGCCTCAAATGCCTGTTATGAAAAGATCGGATATATTTTGAGAGGAAAGCTCTGCACGATCTCACCGGAATGAAAAACGGATATGAAGTAGATTCATATCCGTTTTCTTTGAAATCGTATTTTTTATTACATGATGCAGGAATCGAAGAAAGCGATGATGCCGTCTTCGACCTGTTCCTTGATGTCGGAATAATTATGGATCTCATGACGGTAGCCGGTATAGAGCACAGTAGTTACCTGGTGTCCGCTGTCGATCAGCCAGTTGGCTGTCTGATAGACGCCTGTTCCATACTGTCCGACCGGATCCTGATCACCGGCAATATTGTAGATCGGAAGTTCAGCAGGAACTTTTTCAGCCCATGACGGACCGGTGATATCTTTCATCATCTGCAGGAAATAGAGCCAGGCCAGATTGGATGTCGGCTTTGTGAAGGCATCGAACGGGTCTTCGGCATGGTCTTTCTGTACGTATGGTGAATTGCAGATCCATTCATTGCCGAGTTTGACACCTTCATCGCATCTTGCGAACATCCAGCCCATGAATGTCGCACCAAGTGAAGGATCTGATTCGTCGCCTTTTCCTTCATCGACCAGTTTCTGGACGAGGGCGATGTTTTCATCGAGGTTAGGCCATACTCCGGTCGTACCGCAGATCGTCGCACCGGCAAGATCTTTTCCGTATTTGGCGATGTACTGTCTGGTAATGAATGAACCCATGGAATGACCGAACATGAAGTATGGAAGACCGGGATATTTTTCACAGACCAGATCATGAAGTTTCTTTTCATCTTCCATCATCGTAGCAAATCCCTTGTGACCCCAGTTGCCCCAGCTGTCATTTTCCAGAGCCGTCTTGCCGTGACCGACGTGATCATCAGCTGCTACGATATAGCCGGCCTCCATGAAAGAGGTGATCATATGCAGATATCTTCTTGAATGCTCTCCGAAACCGTGGATCAGCTGTATGATGCCCAGCGGCTTGCAGGCAGGAACATAGATCCATCCATAAACATCATCACGTTCATTGAATGAAGAAAATTTCACTTCGTGTAACATATTATGATTTTTTCCTTTCTCAGAGTGATTACTCTTCCTTGTTTTCATAATAACATGTTCCTGATGTCTTATAAATCAGTATCGGAAAGACATATAATAAACATATACGACAGGTACATGATCAATGGGTAATATCATCAGACTTAACGACAGTGCACCAAAAGAAGAATGGCTTTCCATGTCCAATCAGGGAACTGACTGTTTTCTGGAACTGCTGATAGCTGCAGCGTCAGATAAAGAAATGACGTCAGCACAGAAAGCTCTGATCGATCATCTGAAAGAGTGCCTAGAAATCAATACGGTCGCTCCGGGAACGACATCATTCGATATCGATGAGATGCCCTGGAACGCGGATTCGCTTGCAGAAGATAAGGCGTTCATGCTGGAAGTGATCAGTAAAGCCAGAGATCCTTCTTCCTGGAAGGGAATGGATTACGAACCTGATGGAACGATCGTTGTACCGTGGCTAGAATGTTTTGCATCGATGATAAACAAAAAAGCAGACCTCGATAGAAAGATATGATTTATTTTATTGAAGGGATACAGGGCAGCGGCAAGAGCACGCTGGTCGAAAAGATATCACAGAGAAACGCAGGATACCGCGTCTTTAAGGAAGGCTATTACTCACCGGTCGAACTGGCGTGGTGTGCCTATGTGGATGAGGAAACATATCAGAAACTGCTGATCCGTTATCCAGATCTGGATATCATAGGAAACACTTATCCGGAGGACGACAGAAGGATCATCTGCTATACGAAAATCATGACTGATGATCGTTCTTTCTATCAGGATCTGGAACAGTATGAGATCTATAATGACCGCAAGTCATTCGACGAATTCAGTTCCATCATCTTAAACAGATACAGCAGATGGAACGGTGAAGACAGTATCTTTGAATGTTCACTGTTACAGAACATAACTGAGGAACTGATCCTGTATAAACAGTTCAGTGATGATCAGATCCTTTCTTTCTATCGGAAGATAAAAGATGCCCTCGCGGATAAAGAATACATGATCATCTATCTTAAAAGTGATGATATACGAAAGACTTTGGATCAGGTCCGCCGGGAAAGAACAGATGAAAACGGAAAGCAGGTATGGTTTGAGATGCTGAAAGATTATTTCAACAGTTCACCATATGCGATCAGAAGCAGTCTGAAAGATGAAGAAGGCATCATTACTCATCTGATCCACCGTCAGGATCTGGAACTTAAGATCTGTAAAGAAATATTCAACGGACATTATCTGATACTTGATTCAAAAGCATATAGTGATGAACAGCTCGATCTACTGGATCGATCGTGAAAGGGTGAAAGATGAGACTGGACGGATTTGGCTTACTGGTCAACGATATGGCGAAGATGATCCGCTTTTACCGGGACGTCCTCGGTTTTGAGATAAAAGAAGCGGAAGATACATCAAATGTTTATCTTGTAAAAGATGGAACACTGTTCCTTTTATATGGAAGGAAAGATTTTGAAAAGATGACCGGCAGAGCTTATGAGTATGTAAAGGGACTCAACGGTCATTTTGAGATCGCTCTCTATGTGGATACTTTTTATGAGGTCGATTCTTCATTCAGAAAGGCGATCGAGAATGGAGCAACACCGGTGCTGGAACCGGAAGATGAACCATGGGGACAAAGGACATGCTATATCGCTGATCCCGAAGGGAATCTGATCGAGATCGGTTCATGGAACAGACCGTATGATAATAAAGATAAATAGAAGTGTGAGAATCAGGGAGGTAAACTAATCTTTATAGGCATCAGCATCGTTCTGATCATCTGTATGCTGCCATTCGTCATCTATTCGATCGTGTATCTGTATAACGTCATCGTGATCGGAAAGTGGGACGATATCTATCAGTTTAATTCTTTCATTCCTTTTTATATATCAGCTCCCCTGATGTATTTACTGACTTATCTGATAGCCTTGGTGATCAGAAAGCTCAACAACAGGAAAAACAGAATTCACCATAAACAGATGACAAAAGCCCAGGACGATGATCTGGATGAAGTTGCGATCAAGATCGATGTTTACGGTCTGGGAAGATATAATGGCCTGCATGGTGAAAGCGGCAATATAATCATGAATCTCGATATCCTGATGGATCTTTCCGACAGATACGGGATCAGACTGGAAGACCTCACCAGAGCTTACAGCAAGGGCGTCATCGACGGGATCAGAGAAACAGCAGACAAAAGATGACAGATGGTCTGATAATGCATATCAGTATTAGTAGAATAATATCTTTTATATAATTGTTTTATATAACGACAGTTTATAAACATCTGAAAGGACAATAATTATTTATGGTAACAATGTTAGACTGCATCAGAAGGAGCGAAAGTGTCTGTCACAGTATCCTCGATAAGGCAAAGGAGAATACTGATTGCCTTAAAAATGTGATCTCTGATTTCAAGGCGATCGACGAGATCTTTCTAATCGCTTCCGGATCGAGTTTCAATTCCTCCAGCAGTGCTTTTCAATTTATCGAAGAAGTCTGCGGGCTGCAGACTTTTGTGCTTCTGCCTAACCAGTTTTCCAAGAAAAAAGCATTAAACAGGAATGCTCTGTACATTTTCGTTTCTCAGACCGGAACATCATCTCTGGTCAAAAAACAGATAGGTAAAATAAAGGAATCGGGCTGCCCGACGATCGCTGTAACGGATGATGCGAAGAGCCCGATCGCCACTGAAGCAGATCTCAATATCTCTATTCAGGTCAATGGCGAGGAATATGGTTTCAGGACTGTCGGTGTCTGTGCGACCATCCTTACACTGCAGATGATCGGATTAAGGATCGCACTTGAAGCCGGAAAGATCAGTGAAGAGGAATTCAATGAACACATCGCCGATGGTCATAAGGCTGTAGACAATATACCGAAGGTCATTGAAGATTCTTTGACCTGGTTTGAAAACAACAAGGAAGATCTGAAGAGCCTGCGTTCACTGATGTACTATGGTGGCGGAGAACTGTATGGTATCGCAGTCGAAGGAGCTCTGAAGCTGATGGAGACGGCGAAACTCTATCTTTCTTTCGGCTACGAAGCAGAGGATGGTATACACGGACCATGCTATGCCTTCGGCAAAGACGATGCGATCATCTTCCTGAACGACGGTGAGAACGATGTCGAATATGCTTCCAGCATGGCAGAGTTCTCCAAGAAGGAACTGGGACGCGGCTATATGTTCGGTCCGCTGGTCCAGGATGAGAAAGATCTGAAGATCGTTCCTTCCAGCAGACATTTCCGGGCTTTGGAGTTTGCGCCTTCTGTTCAGATCATGGCATATCAGATGGCTATGGTCAATGATGTCGAAGTGCTTCCTCTGACGCTGAGGATACCGCACGCATCGACAAAGTATTTCCAGACCCATAAGGGATAATTAATTCCAGAAAAAAAGTCACGTGTGACTTTTATGTTATCCAATCATTATCAGCCATTATAGAATGAGGCTTACCGCTTCCGGTACATATATCTCACCGGTCTTTTCGCCGATGCTTCCGTCTTTATTCAGAGCGAATGATACGACATTATTGCTGAAGCGGTTGGCACAGACCAGATGATCATCAACGATGATAAAATCACGCGGATGTTCACCGCCGCAGTCGTGGATCTGTTTGAGTTCAAGATCGATAATACTAACGACAGATATCACATCTTCTCCTCTGGTCGAAACATAGAGATGATCGTCTTTCATCCTGATGGCTGCTGTTCCTTTGACATGAGTCTTATTTAACAGATCTGTCTTTGCGCTGATCTTCTTTGTTTCCATATCGATCATGAACAGTTCGTTGGAAAGTTCGCTGGCCAGATACAGATCATCACCGTTTACTGGAAAAATACCGTGCCTCGGACCACTGCCTTCCGGGAAGATTATTTCATCAGCCTGATTCAGGTCTTCATCAAAAATGATGATCTTATCCAGGAAAAGGCAGAGGACCAGTATCTTATCTTTGTAAAACAGGACCTGGTGACAGCCGGCACCATTTCTGATCGTGATGTTTTTTATCAGTGTAAACCTATTATTTGTTATTTTAAGTTTGCTGACAGTACCCGCATGATAGTTGGCTGTGTAGATGTAATCATCTTTACAGGTGACATAACATGAAGTTTCATTCTCAAAGCTGATCTGGTCAAGGATATTTCCTTCCGGATCGATCAATGCTGTACCTGATCCATTATCAAAGTCACAGACGGCGATGATCCTGTCTTTATATCTGCACAGATACTTCGGATTGTTTATCCGGCAGAAAATATCAGCTTCACCTAATTTTCCTTCATTGAAGGAAAAACGGTAGATGCCTTCGCTTTCTTTGCCTGTATAGGTGCCTGCATAGATGATCCGCTCTGTCATACTTATATCTTAACGAAAATACAGTTCCTAAACCAACTGTCTTACCAGATATAATTATTCTGTTGATGAAAGAGTTTTTGAAACATTAATAAAACGTTAATACTGAGGTGAACTGATGATAAAAGAAATAAAAGATGCAGAAGAAAAACAGCGGATCAGCCGCCTGATACTGGAGTCGCTGAATGAATGGTTTGAGATCGCTGAAACAAGAGAAAAATACATTAGAGAAAGTGCTTCTCTGCCTTTCTTTGCAGCCTATGATAAAGACAGACCGATCGGTTTCCTTTGTCTGAAGGAAACAGGCAAAGATACCATTGAACTGCATGTCATGGGAGTACTGAAGGAATATCACCGGAAAGGAACAGGCAGACAGCTATTCATGGAAGCAAAGCAATACGCTGAAAAAGAGGGATACTCCTTTCTCCAGGTCAAGACTGTTCAGATGGGAAGATATGAGGAATATGACGATACGAACCGTTTCTATCGTTCGCTCGGTTTTAAGGAATTTGAAGTCTTTCCGTTGTTATGGGATGAGGATAATCCCTGTCAGATATATGTGATGTCTCTGAAATAATGATCATATATGTTATTTCGCACGAAAAAAATACACTGAAACGTAATGAAAGCGAATAAGTGATAAAATAATCTAGAGGTAAATAACTATGAAAAAAGTTCTTGTGGTTGTAGATATGCAGAATGACTTCGTGGATGGAGCTTTGGGAAGTGAAGATGCCATAGCTATCGTCGGCAATGTCGTAAAAGAAATAGAGAAAGATGAATATGATCTCATATACTATACGGCTGATACGCATTATGATGATTATCTTGAGACCTATGAAGGAAAGAATCTGCCTGTAAAGCACTGTATAAAAGGAACTGACGGCTGGAAGACGCAGCAGGATGTCTATGATGCTTTAAAGGCCAAAGGTGCCTTGGGGATGTCTGTGGAAAAACCGGGTTTTGGTTCTCCTGAATTGATAGAAATATTAAGAAATGAAGATATGGAATCAGTTACTCTCATAGGCTTATGTACAGATATCTGTGTCATGACCAATGCGATCATGCTCAGAGGCCATTATCCTAATCTTCCAATATACTATGTTGAAGATTGTGTAGCTGCTACCTCTAAAGAAAATCAGGAAGCATCATTCAAGATTTTTGCTTCTTGCCAGATCTACCCTAAAAAGGATTAATGCAGTTTATATATTAGAGCAAAACAAAACGGACAAGAAAAAAGACCACTTCGGTGGTCTTTCTCTCATCTAAGAAGGCGGTGCGTACGGGAAATGCTTTGTTTAATTGGTTCTCGTTTTTTGGCATAATTCTAGAAGAATAATAACATTTATATATTCGAACAATTATATAGATAAAGCGCCTATAGAACCTCCTTATATAACAAATCCGGTTATTTGTTTCGTGTTAATATATAATAAATAAACAATAAAGATACAACATAATGAATCAGCCTATAGACAGTTTCTTTCATTGTTGTGGTTTTTGATGATGTTTTACCTTTTATCCTGTTTTTCTGCCGCTTCCTGCAGTTTAATCGTATATAATAATGTCAAGATATAAGGAGATAATTAAAATGGCAGAAAAGAAAAAATACGAAGAAGCAATGAAAATTGATGATTCTGAACTCGAGAAAATAATCGGCGGACTCTCAACAGAGGATCAAGAGAAAATCAATG
>JAFRKA010000007.1 GCA_017432005.1 Erysipelotrichaceae bacterium | reverse complement strand
GTTCATCCTGAGCCAGGATCAAACTCTCCGTTTGATGACTCGAATATTTAAGAACTATAAGTTCTTGGTTTAAATGAATTGACGTTTTGTTTAATTGCTTCTTATTTAGTTTTCAAAGATCGAATCGCACTGTTATCGCAGCTGTTTCTGACCACCTGCTCTTTTGCAGTGCTTATTTATACTACCAAACTGTAATATCATTGTCAACAACTTTTTTCACTTTTTTTAACTTTTTTTCGCGAATGTATCAGAAACCCTTTATTTATCAGCTTTTTCCTCATCTTTTTTCTCAAAAACAAGCTCAAAATACTTCATGATATATGTATTTATGTAAGAAAAATCGAATGGGATCTGCTTTTTTTCGACCATCTCTACGAGTTCGTTTTTCGCATCGATACAGATCTTTCTGATGTCTGATGAATAATTCATTTTCTGACAGTGATACTCGAACTCATTTTCATCAAGTACCATGTACGTTCCGTCCGGAAAGACCTTGACATCCAGATCATAATCGACGTTCTTGATGGCCTCTCCGTCATAGATGCTCGGTGTTGCGACATTGCAGTAATAATAGATGCCGTTCTTGCGTACCATCGAGATGATATTGAACCATCTGTTGCGGTAATAGAAACAGATAGCCGGTTCCTTGGTCAGCCAGCGTCTGCGGTCTGCTTCCACGACCCAGCTGTGATCGGTAACGACTACATAGCAGTCATCCAGTACATCGATGACGAATGCCTTCGACCAGGTACGATGGATACTGCCGTTATGTTTATACGACTGTACGAATACACTGTCCCCTATCTTCAGTTCACACATGAATCTATCTTACCATGTTTTCTTCAGACGCTCGCACAGAAGCGGAACGACGATGATCGCACAGAGCGTCGTCGGTACCATGTATGAGGCATTGTATATAAGTGATGACCATAAAGGCGTTTCCCACAGCAGCACTCCGGAGATCGTCGATGAGAGAAGCCTGATGAGACTGGTGATGATCACACCGCTGTAGAAATAACCTTTATTAGGAAATGCGGAAGCCAGTCCGTATGCCGCATAGGCGATCAGATAATCCAGCAGGAAGCTCCAGATACTGTAGAAACCGACTGAGCCGATGACCAGCTGTAGGAAGACCGATACCAGTCCGACAAAAGCTCCGTTCTCCCAGCCCAGGTGATATGAACAGATCAAAAGAGCGATCGGTCCGAAATTCAGTTTTCCGCCACTTGGCATCTGAAAGAGATTGAGCATATCGCTGACACGATCCAGTATCACAAAGAGTGCACAGTAGATCGCCATTGTCGCTATCGTCTTGGTAGTAAGTTTTTTCATAAAAAAACACCTCCGTAAAAGGTGCCTTCCCTACGCTGGCATTATCCAGATCAGGTCATGGGTATGATCTCAGCCTTGCGGCACCCCAAAAGAATTATATAACAATTTCAGTACAATTGCTGCAAAACCGTCAGTGCATCTTCATAATGCCAGTATTCGTCACGCAGATATGACCCGTCAGCATTGCCTAAGAGCAGCATATATGACTTGCCGCGATTCTTATAAAGGATGACGATATTCTGACCGGCTTCCGGTGTATAGCCGGTCTTGCCGCCCAGGACGATCGTATTGGCGCTGACGTTCAATGATCTGATGCCGGTACTTACTGTCAGTCCGTCATCCATGACATGGTGCAGCGATTCGATTATAGCCCTGCCCTCCGCAAACTTCAGCGTATCCATGACGATCAGAAACAGATCATCGAGCGTCGTATAGTGATCATCATCATGCAGACCCGTCGTATTGACGAAGTGCGAATTCGTGCAGCCCAGTTGCTGTGCATGGATATTCATCTGTTCAACCAGATCGATGCCCCTTTGCGAAAAATAATTCTCCAAAGCGAGTGAGGCATCGGCACCTGAGGGCAGTATCAGCGCATACAGCAGATCTCTCAGCGAGTAAGGATAATCTCTTTTGATGTAAGCCAAGGATGCGTCTTCTTCGATCAGAGCTTCGACCTGTTCATAAGTGACGTATGATGTCTCATCAAGATCTTCAACAAGATTGAGAACGGTATCCATCGTCAGGACCTTGGTCAAAGATGCCGGATACATGATAACATCCGAACGGTGTTTATACTTTATGATGAAATCAGAAAGATCGACCAGCAGATACTTGTCGGAATGCAGCTTGAAATCAAGTTCCGTTGCATTATCAGTCAGGACATTGATTTCAGAAGTATCGATTTTAAAAGACTGTTCCCTGCAGGAACAAAGTAATGTTGCAGCAAGTAAACAGATCAGGATCTTCTTCATATCAGTTCATGCTCCGATAAAATTCATAGGATTTCAGTTTTATCTCACTGTTGGCTTGATAGAAATCCATCAGCAGCGAGAAATCTCTGAGATCATAAGTGAAGTCCTTCAGGACATCATAGTTATCAAACGTTCCCTTGATGATCAGTCTGAATCTCTTCAGTACCTCGACCGGCAGCGTTTCTTCACCGCCAAGGTGGTTCATACAAAGGAAGCCGCCGTGCCGGTTGGATAAAGCTACGACCTTGCGGCTGTCGCATAGTGCACAGCTGTCTACGACCGGGCTGATGCCGAATCTCTTTATGATGTGGGAAAGATACATCGATCCCAGCAGATAGCGGTTTTCACTGTTCATGTTCCTGAAGACGAACAGCAGCTGATCATAGGTATCGATATCCCTATTCTTCAGCGTCAGTTCTGCCAGGATATTCTTGAACGACATCATCGAGATGTCGCTGTCTTCAAAATAATTCTCCAGCAGTTTCGATCCGTGTACCGCAAAGATCGTCTTGCCGTCTTTGTAATCGATGATGAATTCATACAGTCCGAACGGCAGAAAATGATTTTTGCTGTTCAGCTTCTTGGAAGCTTTGCCGACCAGTGAGATGATGCCGTATTCCTTCGTCAGTACCTGCATCAGCACATCAGCTTCCCGGTAATCGGACTCACTCAGTACGAATCCGTTTATCTTGTCATTCATCCCTGTCCCCCGAAAAATAGCCGAGATTGAACAGCTGTTTTTCTGAGTTGAGCCAGTCTTCTTCCACTCTCACATAAAGCGAAAGGATGATCTTCTTGCCCGGAAACAGGGCTGCGATATCACTACTGGCCTGATCATTGATCTTTTTCAGCATCGAGCCGTTCTTGCCGATGATAATGCCTTTATGCGTATCTTTATTGCAGATGATCGTCGCTTCAATGAAGACCTTGGAAGTCTTCTCCTTGATCTCCTCGACTCGGCAGGCTACCAGATGCGGTACTTCCTCACGCATATTCAGGATGATCTTTTCCCTGATGATCTCCGCGATGCGGAATTCCCTGTTCATGTTGGTCTTCACATCATCGGGATAATACTGGACAGAATCATGGAGATATTTTTTACTCGTTTCCAGCAGTTCATCCAGATTCTCTTTGTTGAGGGCACTGATCGGAATGATCTCACTGAACTTATAGTTCTCATTGGCATATGAAAGACGTTTGATCAGCTGGTCATAACTCAGTTCATCGATCTTGTTGAGCAGAAGAAAGACCGGTGCCTCATAGGTAAAGAGCCTGTCAATGATCTCTTTATCTTCTTTCTGCAGGCCTTTGTGTCCGTCGACGATATAGTAGATGATATCGACACCGGCAGCCTGGGACATGGCTTCCTTGTTCATGTAGGAACCTAAAGCCGTTTTGGCCTCATGGATACCCGGTGTATCGATAAAGACGATCTGACAATCGTCATCATTCAAGATCCCCAGGATGGCGTTCCTGGTCGTCTGCGCCTTACTGGTGGTGATGGCGATCTTTTCGCCCAGCAGCGCATTGATCAGTGTCGATTTGCCGGCGTTCGGTCTGCCGATGATTGCGATGAATCCAGATTTCATTATCCGATATCTTCAGCCGTGAATTGTTCAGGAAGCAGTTCAGCGATCGTTCTTTCGATCGTCTCCTTGCCGTTGGAAAGGATGATCGGCGTATCCTGATTCAGCAGTTCTGACAGGACCTGTCTGCAGATGCCGCACGGTGCTCCGACCCGTCCGCCGTCCGTCACGATCGCCAGTGCTTCGATGTCATCCTTGCGGTAACCGTATGAATAAGCACCGAAGACGGCACTTCTTTCACCACAGTTGGTAGCACCGAAGGATGCATTCTCGATATTGGCGCCGTAAAAAGTCCTGCCATCCTTACAGAGAACGCAGGCACCGACATGATAGTTCGAATAAGGCGCATAGGCATTTTCCAATGCCTTGAAAGCTTCTTTGACCAGTTCTTCTTTACTCATTACATGATTCTCCTTAAAACACATATCAGACATACGATCAGGGCACAAAGAGCACTCACCAGCACGGCGCCGCTCGAAAGATCCTTGATCGTTTTAATCCTCTCGTCATATTCATTATTAAGATAATCGCCGATCTTTTCGATCGCCGTATTGAAGATCTCACTCATTATGACCAGGCCGATGCAGATAACGAAAGCCAGCCATTCATAATAATCCAGTCTGATGATACATCCGCCGATGATCGCCATAACGCCAAGTACGACCTGAATGAGGACTGCTTTATGTGTCAGTGCAATCTTCAGTCCATTGAAAGAATCAGCAAATTTTTTCACTTCAGATCCCCGACGATCTTCTTCTGCAGGGCAAACATCTTCTTCTCGTCCTCAGCTTCCATATGATCATATCCCAGCAGATGCAACAGTCCGTGAACAAAGAGGAAAACGAATTCTCTTTGCACCGAATGTCCATATTCTTCAGCCTGGGAAAAGACACGATCACGGTTGATGAAGATATCGCCCAGTTCGATCTCATCTTCATATTCGACCGTTTCGTCACCGTCAAGCAGCGCAAAAGAAATGACGTCCGTTTCCCGGTCGATGTTCCGATACTCACGATTGATCTTTCTGATGCTCAAAGGACCGCAGATAATGAGCGATACGACGTAATTATCTTCGAGCTCAAGCGTCTTCAGCGTCTTCAGGTAATACTCCTCAATAAGCGGAAAAAAAGGCTTAAGATCGCTATATCTGGTCCTGTTTATGATGTTGAGCATAACTTAATTATACATGACTTGATTTATTAAAATATTAATGATATATTAAATTAGCAGTCTATATGATAGAGTGCTAATATGTTGCTAAAGGAGGCGAAAAATATGGCAGTAAAACAGTTTAAAACAGAA
This sequence comes from Erysipelotrichaceae bacterium, assembly GCA_017432005.1. GTDB lineage: Bacteria > Bacillota_I > Bacilli_A > Erysipelotrichales > Erysipelotrichaceae > Colivicinus. The sequence continues at coordinate 54,026 of JAFRKA010000007.1, read as the reverse complement.
TCAAAAAGATTGCTGGATATGATGGCCAACTCCATTTATACAAATACCGATATTTTCCTAAGAGAGCTGATATCCAACGCATCTGATGCCCTGGATAAAAGACATATCCTCTCCCTCACTGATCCTGAGATCAGTGCCGATGATCCGAAGATCCACATCGATGTCGACAAAAAGAACCGTCTGATCACGATCAGTGACAACGGTATCGGTATGGACCGCAAGGAACTGGAAGACAACCTGGGCACGATCGCCAGATCCGGTTCGTTTGAATTCAAACAAGAACTCGATGAAAAGAGCGAAGCCGATATCATCGGCCAGTTCGGTGTCGGATTCTATTCGGCTTTCATGGTCGCTGACAGAGTCGAGGTCGTTTCCCGTAAAGTCAATGCGAACAAAGCATACAACTGGGTCTCTGATATGAACGGCTATGAGATAAGTGACGGTGAAAGAGCTGAAGCCGGTACGACCATAACCCTGCACATCAAACCTAACAGCAAGGAAAAGAAATACGACAAGTATCTTGACCGCAATGAGATCCGTTCACTCATCAAGAAGTATTCCGATTTCATCAGATATCCGATCGAGATGATGGTCGAGACCTACGACTACAAGGAAGACGGAAAGTCTGAGAAGGTCGAAAAACTGGAAGTCATCAACTCTATGCAGCCGATCTGGAAGAAAAACAAGAAAGACATCAAGCAAGAAGACTATGATGATTTCTACATGCAGGAATACTACGACTATGCTAAACCGCTGAAGACGATCCATTACAAAGTCGAAGGAAACACATCCTATACCGCCCTGCTTTACATCCCTTCTCAGCGTCCGTTCAACTACTATACCAACGACTACAAGCTGGGACTCAAACTGTATTCCAGAGGTGTCTTCATCAAAGATGAAGCCAAAGAGATCGTATCTGATTACTTCCGTTTCATCAGAGGTGTCGTCGATTCTGATGATCTGAATCTGAACATCTCGCGTGAGATCCTGCAGCAGGATCATCAGATGAACACGCTGAAGAAATCAGTCGACAAGAAGATAAAATCAACGCTGGAAAACATGCTGGAGAAAGACAGAGAGAACTATGAAAAATTCTTCGACTGCTTCGGATCACAGCTCAAATTCGGCTGCTACGACGGTTTTGGTGCCAACAAGGATGTCCTGATCGATCTGCTGATGTTCAAGTCTTCGAAAGAAGATAAATATGTGACACTCAAGGAATACGTTTCCCGGATGGTCAAAGATCAGAAAGAGATCTACTACGCTTCAGGTGAATCGATCGAAAAGATCAGACAGCTGCCGCAGATGGAAAAAGTCCTGGATAAAGGCTATGAAGTATTGTACTTCACTGATTCAGTCGATGAATTCCTCACTTCGATCGTCATGGAATATGACGGCAAGCAGTTCAAATCGATCCTGAAAGGCGATCTTGATCTGGATAACGATGAAGAAAAGAAACAGCTGGAAAAGAAGAGTGAAGAAAGCAAGGATCTGATCGAAAAGATCAAGGAGATCCTCAAGGATAAAGTCAGCAATGTCAAACTGTCGACCAGACTCAAATCCTATCCAGTATGCCTGGTATCTGATGACAACCTCTCCATCGATATGGAAAAAGTCCTGCGTCAGATGAATCAGGAAGGTGTCAAAGCCAACAAGATCATGGAGATCAATCCTGATCACGAACTGTTCAAGGCTCTGAAAGACCTGAACGACAAAGGTGAAGACATCAGTGAATACACTACGCTTCTCTATGATCAGGCACTGCTGATGGCAGGACTGGAACTTGATGATCCGGCCCAGTATGCCTTAAAGATCAGTGAGCTGATGCTCAAAGCCATCAAATAAACAACGGTTCAATGAACCGTTGTTTTTACAGTTTATAATCCCATGATGTGCTCATATCACCGAACGAGAAGATCTTCATAGTCTGTTTATTGAGATTGTAGATACATGAATACTGCGTCTTTCCGGAATCCGTTTTGTTGGAAGGATCCTGAACGACCAGTTTCAGCAGATTCTCCGCAAAGTCTTCACGCATGCCGGCTTTCCTGGTCCTGAAGAGTCCGGCCTTCAGACATTCATCACGACCACATCCATCTTTGAAAAACGGATCTTCCTTGCCTACATAGTGATTAGTCGCATGATCGGTCTTTGTGACGACAGGCTTTCCGTCTATCCATTCGGTCAGTACGCTGGCGCCGCTTTTATCGGCAGCCATGATATGATAATCAGCTCCGGGCATCGCTCCGCGGACGTTGTATGAATTAAACAGGCCGATAACCTCATCGACACTGCCGCAGTTATCCAGAGCCATCCGCATCAGGATCGGATGCAGATAATAAGGCTTTTCAGGCAAGGCTGATTCGATCGTCTTCTTTTCGGCGATCCAGTCCTTATGATCCTTTTCATTCACGCAGATCGAACCGACAGCTGATTTTATCCAATAAGGATCAGGTGTCTCTCCCTCGTTTTCCAGGAAGAGATTATCCTTGTTCTCATTGAGCATTTCTTTATACTTGTCATAATCGATCGGTTTCCATTCAGCCTTGACACATAATGCCAGGATACTGATCGCAAGACCTGCTTCATTCATGCCGTCCATGCATAAAAACGGCAGCAGGACAAACGGTGACAGATCACATTTTCCGTCATCTGCCATACCATTAGTGTATGTACCGTTCTTATAATCGACCCAGTAGGCATCTGCCACACCCAATGAACGGTAACGGGCTTTGGGATTGTTTCCTGCCACGATGACATTGAGTCCGGTACGCGGATACTTCCTCTGATTGAGCGGAAAATGAGAATAATCATAATTGCGGCAGAAGAGGATCTCACCTTCCAGATTTCTGGTCACAAAAGTCGAACATCCGGCATCGATCACAGCCTTGAAGGCATCAGGGATATCATAGTAATCATATGTGCAGATCATATGATAGAGATAACCCTGTTCATCTACTCTTTCTATCGATTCGATGCTTTCGATCTGCTTCTCATCTTGAAGATAGACATGCGGATTCATCACCTATCAGCCTCCCTGTTTTTCACAGCCTCCTGATATTCTTTTTCGGTATCAATAGTGAGTGCTACCAGCATCATGGCCAGAGCTACCAGAGCCGGTATCCAGCCCAATAATGCATTGATCGTATTCTGGGTCGCGATGTTCTGCAACAGACCTTCGTTAGCCAGCTTGGCCGAGAATCCGGCCGCGGCCAGAGCGACCAGGAAAAGCTTGTCGACCGCTGCTTCAGCGATCTTGGAAGCCAGGTTATCACCGGTCGAGACCATCGTATCCAGTCTTCGTCCGTTCTGGATCTCGACGATATCCGAGATGGAATTACGGTTGGTGTTGAAAAGGATGAAAGTCATCGTCAGTCCGATACCGGTAGCCGCAGCATTGATATAGGCATTTACTACATTGTACGGAGACATGATGAACGGTATCTTGCCCAGTACCTGTATAAGCGCGGCAACTGCCATCGTCTTTTTGCGTCCCAGCAGTGAATCGATCTTCGGAGTCAGGATCGAGAAGATGATCGAAAACAGCAGATAGACAGCCATGATCGGTGTAGCCTTGCTGCTGTCATTGAGGACATAGGCACAGTAATAGGTTATGGAAGAAGTCAGCAGACATGTTGAAACGCCATAGCACATGACATAGAACATGTTCCTGACCCAGGAACGGCATTTGAACAGCATTCTGTAAGTCTCGACGATACCGATCTTCTCTTCGTCTTCAGAGACCTGTTTCACTCTTTCGGCTGTCGTAAAATAATGGATCAGACAGCCGATCACGATCAGCACGCCCATGAACACAGCTGAACGGAAGATGGCGCCCGAATCAGATGAATTGATGACCTTGTGATCTTTCAGTCCGCCAAACATCTTGACGATCATCGGTACTGCCACGGCACCGATGCCGGAACCCAGGCAGGCACCCAGTGATCTGAAGGCATTTATGGATTTACGGTCGGAATCATCGGGTGAAGCCAGCGCTCCCATACCGTTATAAGGAATACCTCTGAAGGTATTGGCGATCTCATAAAAGAAGAAGACGACCAGTCCGAGGATGATATCCCATTTTTCATTCACATGAAAATCAGTAAAAAGAAGCACCATCCCCAGAGCAAACGGAACAGCGATATAAAGCAGCCACGGTCTGACTCTTTCCTTTGAACGGAAACGGACATTGTTTGCCCAGACACCGATCAAAGGATCATTGACGATATCCCAAATGGTTCCTATAAGCGCCATATTGGAAGCAGCGACCGGATCGATCAGCAGGATCGAAGTCAGAAAGTACTTGTAATAGGTGCTCTTGAAATTGAAAACGATATTCGTTGAAGTGGAAAAACTCATGAAACCCAGTTTTTCTGGCAGGCTTATCAGTCCTTTTTTCTCTTTTGCCATATTATCTGTCCCCTGTTTTTCTTATTATTTTAAAACAATGTCAGGGCCATATCAATAAAAGGATGCCTCTTTTCAGAGACATCCATATTATGTTTATTTGAAGATATCGACATCCTGGTCATTGAGGATATCCAGCATGGAAAGTTTTTCTTTCTTTCTGTTCTGTTCTTTCTCAAAGAGTTTTCGGACATCCAGGAGTTTGGCATTGCATTCATATTTGAGCCTGAGCTCATCCTGGGCGATCTCGTCATCGATAGAACGGTAATGATTGACAAGATCTCCGACTGTTCTGCCAAGAGCCTTCCTCTCACTGACAAGTCTGTCGAACTGCTGCTTGAGACTGTCGGAAAGTCTCTTGAACTCCTGCTGACTTTCGATGAGGTTCTCTTCATGCATCTTGGCCAGACGCTCTTTCTCAGCTTCGAAATCCGTTGAAGCATTGAGTTCTTCGTTGTGCATATTCGCGATGAACTTCTCCTGCTCGGATCTGGCTTTCTTGAGCTGAACGGCCAGTTCATTCTGCTTGTCTTTCTCATTCTTCAGCATCGTATCATAAGCTTCGACGATCGCATCTATATCATCTTCATATTCTTTCAGCTTGTTAGGCTTGTCGATCTCCAGGGCATTGATCTCATTGGTGATCTTGGTGATCGTTTCATCACGCTTCTGTGCCAGTTCTTCAACGATCTCGTTATGGACTCTGTCGAGAGCGTCCATCTTCTCCTTGAAGATCCTGGTCCTTTCAGAAAGATCCAGCTCGCTCTGCTTCTCGGCATCGGAGATGATCTCCGGTCTGCTGCGCAGCAGGTTGTCATATTCGGACATCGTTGAAGCGATCTGCGTCTTGATGTAGACGACACGGCGGTCATGCAGGTTCTTCAGATCAGCGATCTTGTCGGAAAGCAGCTTCATCTTCTCACTGATATCGTTGACATAAGCTTCCGTCTCGCTTCTCAGATCGACCAATGAAGTACGCTTGTCGTTTTCATAAGTCTCAAGTTTTCCTTCTTCAACAGCCTTGCGTTTCTGCAGTTCGGCTATCTCACTCTTGAGATTGTCACACTTGGCATTTGCTTCATTGATGTATGAATCGTAGGCTTTCTTCTTTTCTTCCAGGATCTGGTCGTAATCGGCCTTGACCTTTTCGACCTCCAGATTGATCTGATCTCTTTTCTGCTGCAGAGTCTGAGACATGTTCTGACGCTTTATCTCATTGCTGCCGATCAGCTGATCCAGTTCCTGCTGGACAGCTCTGGTCTTTTCAACGACGGTATTATAGCGGTCTTCACATTCCTTCTCGGCATTGGCCTTGCGGTTTCTGATTTCCGCGATCAGACTGTAGATGGAATTCTGTCTGTTCTCCAGATCTTCACGATAGGATCTGATCTTTTCCTCGTTCTGTTTCTGGATATTCTCCTGTTTTTCCTTATACTGGATCTCAGTTTCGTTGTATTCCTGTTCCAGTCTGTTGTTGAGCTGCTCGAACTGAGCGGCATGCTCATCACGGATCTGCTGGATCTGGGCTGCCAGATCACTGCGGTAGGCATCAAGATCGCTCTGACGCTTCGCAAGATCATCGTTCAGCGAGATCTCCAGCTGTTCAGCATCTTCCTTGATCTTGAGGTATTCGTTCTTGAGTTCATTGAGCTGTCTGTCAGCTTCGGCCTTTTCCTGATTGGCCTTATTGACAGCTTCGCTCTCCTGTTCATCAAGTTCCTTTATTCTGGATGCGGCCTTGGTCGCACTTTCGTTGTATTCACGCTGTTTTTCCGCAAACAGATCTCTGACTTCCTGTAAAAGTCTTGATGGAACATTCTCATATTCTTCTCTGATCTTGGCCAGATCAGCTTCCTGTTTTTCGGCGAGGCGTTCCAGAATCTCGGTACGTTCGCTGTCCAGTTTCCTGATCTCTTCGTCATGTTCCTTGAGTCTGTTTTCTTCTTCAGCCTTCAGACGGGCAATGGAATCCTCGAGACCGGAACGCTGTTTCTGCATCTCGTCGATCTTCTTTTCCGTCTCTTCGTAGATCGTCTCCAGTTCGCTGTCGAGGTCTGCCTTGGCTTTGTCATATTCGGCCTTGCGTACTTCAAAACTCTGGTTGGCGGCCTTCTCTTCTTCGTCGTACTTGTTTCCGATCGCGACGATCTTCCTGTTGAACGCATCTGCGACGGCCTGTGCATCAGCAGCGAACTTGTTCTTGAGTTCAGCTGTCTTGGCTTCAAATACAGACTTCTCTTCCGCCAGAGCTGTCTCATGCACACTCAGAGCCTGAGCTTTCTTGGCTTCATATTTCTCGACATCTTCCTGATGACGTTTTTCGTTCTCGGCGATCCTGTCTTTTACGGCACTGATCTTCTCTTCCAGTTCGCCTTTCCTGAACTGAATGTTCTTCAGATAGGCATCCTGGTCCTTATCAAGGTTGGCCCTGCGCAGCATGGATGATTCCTGATAGGCATCAGCCTGCTTACCGGTATTGACGATATCCTTCTTGATCTTTTCGATATTCTGCTTGATCGTTTCGATCTCGCCGTTGATACCGTTGAGCTTGTTCGTGTATTCCTTACGGGTATCTTCGAACTGTTTGTCATATTCCGCCTTGCGGGCAGCGATGACCTGATCGTTATTGAGCCTGGTCGCTTCGATGTCGCGCTTCAGGGCATCAGACCTGTCTTCATAGCGGCTGCTGAGACCTGAAAGTTCGTCCTTGATCGCTCTGACAGAATTGACACTGTCATCGATGCTCTGACGGTAGGCTTCCTTGCGCTTCTCATAGCGGTCATTGAGGAAATCATTGCGGTTGCGCAGCTGTTTCTCTTCCTCGGAAAGATCGTATTCCAGATTCTTCAGTTCGTCTTCGCGTTTAGCTCTCTCGACTTCAAAACGCTCATCATATTCACCGACGAGTTTTTCATAACGTTGTCTGAGTGTTACATCAGTCAGAGCCAGAGCCTTCTCCAGTTCATCATGCTGACGGTTGGCTTCATCTTTCATGATCGCCAGCAGATCGTTCAGCTCCTTGCTGTTGCGCGCGAACTCTTCTTTGGTATTGGCTATTTCGACTGCCAGTTTCTGTTCGTTGTTGTCCAGCTCATTTTCCAGCAGTTCATTCTCTCTGAGCAGTCTGGCTTTTTCAGCTTCGTATTTTCTGACCGTATCTTCATATTCGTATTCAGACAGACTTCTGTTCTTCTCCAGATCGGATGCATTCTGTTCCTTCAACTGGTTGAGTGAAGATTCTTCCTTGCTGACTTTGGAAAGATCATCTCTTCTGCTCTGGATCTGGGCTTCCTGTTCATCCTTGAAAGCCTTGAGCTGAGCCAGATGTTCAGCCTGCAGCTGCTTGAGCGTCTCTTCATGATCGGCTCTGACCGTACTGAGTTCATTCTCCAGGTCAGCGATCTGTCTGGCTGTATTCTCTTTCAACTGGGCAAACTCTTCTTCGAGTCTCTCTTTCTCGGCGATCTTGTCGGCGATGGTCGTGTCATAATCGTTCTTCATCTGACTCATGCGCAGATCAAAACTCTCGCTCTGCTGTTTTCTGGTGTTCTTCAGAGCTTCGAGACGGTCCTCGATCTGTTTGCGGTGCTGTTCAAAAGCACTTATCTCAGCATTATTTTCGTTGTCGATCAGCTGTTTCTTCTGCTGTCTGATCTTTTCGATCAGTTCAGCGATATGATCAGCATTGTTCTTCTTGCGGGTCTCATTCTCTTCAGCCCTGTTTCTGAGCTGTTCAGCCTTGTTCTCCAGTCTCTTCCTCTTTTCGGAGATGGCATTGAATGTTCCTTCATATTCGGCTGACAGAGCCTGTTTCCTGATGCGGAAATCAGTTTCAAAGTTCTCTGCTTCCTTCTTTATATCATCGATGCCGCCGTTGATCGCTTCGACGCTCTTTCTGGTCTCTTCGATCTCAAGTCTGACGGCTTCTTTCTTTTCGTCATATTCCTTCTTCAGGTCTTCCAGCTGTTTGTCGTTGCTGCGGCTCTGATCTTCCAGAGCGATCTTGTTGCTTTCACGGGTCTCTTCGATCTTATCCTTGAGTTCTTCCTGAGCTTTATTGCTCTGAGCTACCAGTTCAGAGATCTCGTCCTTGATCGCGGTGATCTTTTCCGTGTAGACATCGATATTGCGCTGATACTGTTCGTTGCGGTTCTGATAACGTGAATCAAGAAAACTCTTGCGGCTGTCCTCAAGTTCTGTTTCCTGCTGCAGATTGTATTTCAGAGCAGCCAGATCGGCGCTGCGCTTGTTGTTTTCCCAGATGAAGTTCTGATCATCCTGTTCAAACAGTTTCAGATATCTTTCCTTCAGCGGTGCCGAAAGCTTGTTGACGCGCTTCTGCAGATCTTTGAAACTGGCATAATCCTCATCGTTGAGGATCCTGTCGAGTTCCTCGATCTCGGCGATCTCTCTGGCATAATCATCTTCGCTCTGTCTTATCGAGGCATCGAGCTCGCTGTTCTTTCTTTCGATATCGGCAGCCAGATCTTCATTTTCCTTCTCTCTGCGGCTTACCTCGTTCTCATAGTCATCAGAAAGTTTCTGATATGCTCTTGCACTTTCTTCCTTGTATCTTTCAAGTTCTCTGGTCTGCTCGGCCAGCTGATCCTTGAGATGGAGGACCTTATTCTCCTGCTGCATCAGCTCATTGCGCTTTTCAGCCAGGACTCTTTCCTCTTCGACTTTTAATGCCTTCAATCTGTCATTGCGCAGATCAGAAAGCTCCTTCAGAGCTGCCGCATGAACTCTTTGAGCTTCTTCAAGTTCACTGTTGAGCTCTGACATCTTCGTCTCATTGTTGCGGATCAGTTCGATGCGCTGCTGTTCAAGCTTCGCTGTTTCTTCGGCCTTTTTTGAAAGAAGATCATCATATTCATCTTTCATCGTGACCATGCGGGCATTGAAATCTTTTTCTTTATCTTTCTTCGTCTTGCGCAGATCGTTTATGCGCTTCTCGATATTCTCTTTCTTTTTCTCGAAAGCCTCCGCTTCCATCTTTTCTTCGGCTTTGAGCAGATTCTTCTTCTGGACTTTCAGCTTTTCGATCCTGGCGTCGATATCCTGACGGCTGGCCTCATAAGCTTCTCTGAATTCATTCTGTCTGGCTTCCAGGGCTTTGAGATCCTTGGCAGTCTTCTTGTCTTTCTTCTCCTGGTCAGCGAGGATCTGAGCCTGCTTGGTCTCCAGAGATTCGTTTTTCTTTCTGAAGCTTGCAGTCTCTTTTTCGATCTGCTTCTTTGTATCTTCTATACTCTTGGTAAGATCTTCTATTTCACGGTCTTTTTCTTCAATCAAAACATCCAGTTCTTCCGAACTGAGTAAAGTAGGACTGCTGCCCGCGGATTTTCTTCTATTGCTCACATCATTGAGCTCATCCTGAGAGAGCAGGTCGATCTTCTTCTTTTTATCGCCAAAAAAATTCATTGGAAGCCCCCCAACATATCTTTATGAAAATTATATCAAAGATATAGATAAAAGAAAAACCGCCTGATCAGACGGTTTAACTATCAGAATGGTGGTTCCGGCCAGAATTGAACTGGCGACACACGGATTTTCAGTCCGTTGCTCTACCTACTGAGCTACAGAACCATTGGTTGCGAGGGAAGGATTTGAACCAACGACCTCCGGGTTATGAGCCCGACGAGCTACCAGACTGCTCTACCTCGCGATGTTGATGGCGCAGGAGCTGGGATTCGAACCCAGGCGCCACTTGCATGACCTACCGGTTTTCAAGACCGGACCCTTCAGCCACTTGGGTACTCCTGCTTATTCTGATGATTCCTATTCCATTATAACCCAAATAACAGTTTTGGTGGACCCTGAAGGACTCGAACCTTCGACCACCCGGTTATGAGCCGGAAGCTCTGACCAACTGAGCTAAGGGTCCGGAATAAGTGGTAGCGAGGGTGGGACTCGAACCCACGACCTACCGGGTATGAACCGATCGCTCTAGCCAACTAAGCTACCTCGCCATGCGCTAAAGAATTACAATGGTCGGGATGGCAGGATTCGAACCTGTGACACCTTGATCCCAAATCAAGTACTCTACCAAGCTGAGCTACATCCCGATACAATATCTGGCGCGCCCAGCAAGACTTGAACTCGCAACCTTTTGGTTCGTAGCCAAACACTCTATCCAGTTGAGCTATGGGCGCAACATACACGGTCTATTGAAGGAGTGGTGGGGATGGAGGGAGTTGAACCCTCACGGTATTGCTACCAAGGGATTTTAAGTCCCTCGCGTCTACCATTCCGCCACATCCCCGTGGAGGTTCCTGCCAGATTCGAACCGGCGATCACAGAGTTGCAGTCTATTGCCTTACCACTTGGCTAAGGAACCATACGAAAATATTCCGTGCCTTATAATTCTAACAATAATGTTCTAAAAAAGCAATAATAAAATACTGCTTAAAAACGCCCTTCATACAGCTGTTAAAAAAGAAGAAGAACGCCTTCTCATTCTTCTTCTTCGTCGTCTTCTTCTACCTGTCCGGAAGACTCATCTTCCTTCCTGTCACCATCGTTTTCTTCTTTTTTTGCCTCCCACGGACAGGCTGTCGTATAGGCGTTTCCGCTGATATCCTCAAAGTAGTAACACTTGTTTTTGCCAGAGAGATAACTGGACTCGATATCGAAATATTTATTGAGGATCTCCAGTCCGTAGACGGAGGTGAAGATGTAGTTTCCGTCACGCATGATGACTTCCACATTCTGATATTTCAGTTCAGGAAACGAGTGGATCTCCGAGATCTCGTCGATGACCGTGTAATCACATTTCTGCAGGTTCTTTTCGATCAGTCTGATCTCATCCTCATTGAAACCTTCCAGCAGAGGCACCTTGCTGATAAGATAGAAGTTCTCCTTGCCGATCGGTATCCGGCTGTCATCTTCGCCGATCAGTACGCTCAGACCGTTCTCCATGGTGTAGGCGATAATCTTTTTCTCTTTGACATTTATCTTTATCAGTCGCCCTTCCAGCAGTTCGACATGACATTCATCAATCAGCGGTGATGATCTGACCTTTTTTTCGACCAGCGCCGGGACGGTCAAAACGAATTTGGAATCCGTCGTGACTTCAGACAGAGCGATGATATCGCTGTCTTTCAGATAGACATTGCCGTCAGCGACGACCCGGTAGACATTGGAAAGATCACTGAGGAAATAGATCGCAATGACGATGGAAAAGCAGATGATCATCGCAACAACAAAACAGAGACTTTTGCCCTTTTCCCAGGCTGAAGTCTCTTTGGCGTTTTTTCGCAGACTGAACAGTCTGTTTTTCTTCAACAGTTTCTGTTTTTCGTCTAACAATTGAATTTCTCTACTTCCATTACCAGTCTGATCTGGTATTTCTCTTTGACCCTGTCCTGGATCTGATAAACGATATTCAGATAGTCATCAGCGGTACCGTTACCGTTGTTGACGATGAAATTGGAATGCTTCTCGGAAACACAGACATCATTGATACTGAAACCGCGGTAGCCGATGGAATCGATTAGCTTCCAGGCGAAATCGTTATCCGGATTGCGGAAACATGAACCGGCACTGGCTTTGTCTAACGGCTGAGTCTCTCTTCTTCTTCTGAGACGGTCAGCCATCAGTTCCTCGATCTCTTCGCTCGGTTTTCTTTCCAGTTTGAGCTTTGCAGCGACGACGGCCCAGTGCGGATGAGAATGGAATATGGAATTGCGGTACGAGAACTTCAGTTCATCGTTGTTCATCCAGACCAGCTGATCGTCCTTCAGTACCATGACTTCCTTGACGACATCAGCCATACATCCCTTGTAGGCACCCGCATTCATGTAGACCAGTCCGCCGATGCATCCGGGAATGCCGGCCGCAAATTCCAGACAGCTGTAGCCCTGCTTGGCCAGGATCATGGCCAGGTTGGGGACCAGTACTCCCGCTTCCGCATAGACTTCATCTTCACTGATGCGGTAGGTGTTGAGTTTCTTCATGCAGATGACGACGCCTTCATATTCCGCTTCACCGCAGATCAGATTCGATCCGTTGCCGATGATCTTGAAAGGTATCCGCTCAGTCTTGAGGTAAGCGATGATCGTCTTGAGATCTTCAGCTGATTCAGGCATGATCAAATGACGGATGGGTCCTCCCATCTTCAGTGTCGTCAGGTCTTTAAAACTTTTATCGTCATGGTATTCACCATGTATTTCAAGAAAATCTCTGATCATATGTTTTCTATAGCTTTAATAATATCATCCAGAACATCCGGATTGCCCAGCCGACGGGCATTTTCTGCCATGGCTGCGCGTTTTTCATCATCGTTGATGAGCGAATCGACTGTTTCCTTCAGCACTTCCCCGCTCAGATCCTTCTCTTCGATCATCACGGCCGCATCCTTGTCGACCAATGCTTTGCCATTGTAGTACTGATGGTTGTTCGGTACGTATGGCGAAGGGATGAGCACGGAAGCGATGCCGATGGCACAGATCTCCGAGAGAGTCGTAGCCCCGGCCCGACAGACCAGCAGCTCCGCATTGTTCATGACGTTGACGCCGTCGATCCTTTCAAAGATCTTCAGGTAGTCTTTCTCTTCCACAGCGGCAATCGTCTTTTCGTAATGAGCTGTTCCGGTCGCATAGACGATCTGGTATGATCCGTCTGTGAGTCTGAAGTAATCCAGCAGCTTCTCATTGACACTTGATGAGCCCAGAGAACCCATGAAGATCACAACGGTCTTTTTATCCGGATCCAGTCCCAGCTCTTTAAGGACGTTCTGGTCTTTCTTCAGTCCATAAGCTTTAGATGACTGGGGATTGCCTAAGATCAGCAGGTTCTTGTTTTTGAACTGTGAACGGTTCTCCTCATAACAGCCGATGATCAGGTCCACCTTTTCATCCAGCATCCGGTTCGCACGTCCCACAAAAGAATTCTGTTCATGGATGACTGTCTTGAGTTTCGCATTGACAGCTGCCTCCATGACCGGTACAGATATATAATTGCCGAAACCGATCGCCATATCATAGCCCTTCAGCAGCTTCTGGCACCTGAAATAGGCCTTAACGATCGATAAGAGGCTTTTTACTTTCTGCAAGACTCCGCCTCTGGTCGTGACCACATCAAGACCGATATAGTCAAAACCGTGCTGCGGGATGACTTCCTTCTCCATCCGGTCCTTGGAACCGATAAAAGTGATCTGATGTCCCTTCTCTTCCAGAACTTCAGCCAGAGCCAGCGCAGGATAGATATGCCCTCCCGAACCTCCGGCGACCATTGCGATTTTCATACCATTCTATTCTAGCATTAAATAAAAAAGGTGACTATATGTCACCATCGTCATCATCAGGTCTGAAACGGTATAGCTCTGCCAGCAGTCTTGTCGCAAGAGGATCGACAAGAAACAGTGTGATCGCCGCTGCAGCGAAACGGATCCAGAAGCCCGAGCCGATGAAATCGACTAAAGGCCTTAACAGAGTATACTCCACCAGACACAGGGACAGGTAGATCCCGATACACAGACATGTATAGATAAACAGCTGTTTTTTCATCAGAACAGGACTTTGTTGTGCATGACACGGCCGAGGATCTTGACCTCATCCGGTCTGAATTTACGGTCAGGATAATCCGGATTGGCCGCTTTGAGCGTTAATGAATTGCGCCCGTACGAGACCCTCTTGATCGTCACCTCGTTATTGTCGAGCAGGAAGACACCGATATCCTTGTCATCGAGATAACTCTGTCTGCGGACATAGACGATATCCCCTTCGCCGATCCGAAGATCGATCATGGAATCGCCTTTGACCTTCAGATAGAAATACTCGCCAGGACCGTATTCGGCATTGTTGCAGTATTCATATCCGTAGATATCTTCGTTGGCATACATGTCGTATCCGGCCTTGACTTCGCCAAGGATCGGAACAGGGACCTTATCCGTGCGTATATTGAGATTCAGCAGGTGGTCAACATCGACACCGAAGATATCAGCGATGCGGTTCAGCGTCTTGACGCGGGGAAAAGCCGTACCGTCTTCCCACTTCTGGACAGTCGTAAAAGACTTGTAGCCAAGCTGATCGGCCAGCTCATCCTGAGACATTTTATTCGATCTGCGCAGATACCTGAGATTTTCCTTGAATTCCATTTTATTGCCCTCTTATGCCGTCATCATTATAATTCAAACTTGATTTTTATTCAATATTTCTATTGAACTTGATATTTATTCAAGTATAATAAAAATGTGAAAAGAACGATCCTGCATTGTGATCTCAACTGTTTCTTCGCCTCGGTGGAGATGCTGTATAATCCGGAACTGCGTAAGGTGCCGATGGCTGTGGCCGGCGATCCTAAATTCCGGCATGGCATCATTCTGGCCAAGAACGTACCGGCCAAAAGAAAAGGCGTGAAGACGGCTGAAACGATAAATGAAGCCCTGCAGAAATGCCCCGAACTGATCATCAGGAGACCGGATTACCCCTCCTATCAGTACTTTTCCGATCGCGTACGTTCCCTGTATGAAGAATATACCGACAAGGTCGAACCCTTCGGGATCGATGAATGCTGGCTGGATATCACTGAAAGTATCAGATATTTCGGCTCTGCCGAAAAGATCGTCAAAGATCTGCTTTACCGGGTCAGAAACGAGATCGGCCTGACCCTGTCCATCGGCCAGTCGTTCAATAAGGTCTATGCCAAACTGGGTTCTGATCTGGCTGCTGAAAATTGTGGTAAAAAGATATCTTCACTGGCGGAAATAAGGGATCTTCCAGCCGACAGACTGCTGGGTGTCGGATACAGCACTTATGAGCGGTTAAAGAGTTACAACATCTTTACGATCGGCGATCTGGCTGAGAAACCACTGGATTTTCTGCACGGAATACTCGGCAAGAACGGCGAGACGCTCTACTGCTACGCCAACGGCATGGACTTGAGTGAAGTGGAAGACACTTCTTCCAGCAGCATCCCCAAATCCATCAGCAATTCCATGACGCCGTCCAGAGATCTCTACGATATGGACGATGTGAGACTTGTCCTGACGATCCTTTCCGACAGTGTCGCGGCAAGGCTCGTCGAACAGGGCATGTACTTCAGCTGTGTTCATCTCTATGTGCGCAACAGCAGACTGCAGATCAGAAGCATGCAGACGAGTCTCAGGGAGAACTCCGATCTGGCCGGGGATATCTTTCAGTGTGCTGTCAGACTCTTTGAAGAAAACTGCGATTTCTCTATGCCCTACCGCTCTCTTGGCGTTGCAGTATCCAGGCTCTCCTTCGCCAAACAGATAAGTCAGACCGATCTCTTCGGCAACGAGATCTATTCACTGAAGAGGAAAAAAGAAGAGAAAGCCCTGGAAGAGATCCGCAGACGCTTCGGTTATAAGGCAGCTATGACCTTGAGGATACTGGAAGATCAGGAACTGTCGGGTATGGGGCCTGATGACGATTGTTTCTTCCCGGATGAGAATTTCAGGAGGTGATATTGAATGATAAGAAAATATGTCGATGTGATCTGTCTCAATGATAAGGGCGGCAATACCAGACCGCTCTGTCTGATCTGGGATGAAGTACGGAAGATACCGATCACAAGCATCAAAGAGATCTGCCCCCGCTCTTCCCTGAAAGCCGGAGGATCGGGGATGCGCTACACCTGCGTCTTTTCTTCCAGGCTCGTCAGACACCTGTTCTACGACCGGGGCAAATGGTATGTGGAAATGCATGACCACGTGATATAATCTTGGCGAGGTATAACTATGGACACGCAATATGACGTTATCATCATCGGAGCAGGACCGGCAGGACTGACCGCAGCTATCTATGCTTCAAGAGCTAACCTGAAGACACTGATCATCGAAGCGGAAGTCAACGGCGGAAAACTCTCCAAGACATATGAAATCGAAAACTATCCCGGGATCGAAAAGATCTCCGGACTGGAACTGGCCGAACAATTGACCAGACACGGACAGAAATTCGGAGCCAAGCTCATCAGCGGCAAAGTGCTGAAGATCGAAGAAAGCGATCCGAAGAAAGTGTTCCTGGCAGATTCTACTGTTTATGAGGCCAAAGCTGTGATCGTTGCGACCGGCACCAGAGAAAGGATGCTGGATCTTCCTGAAGCCGAAAACTTTACCGGCAAAGGTATCTCCTATTGTGCGGTGTGCGACGGTTTCTTCTACCGCAACAGAAAAATCGCTGTCATCGGCGGTGGCAACTCTGCTCTGGAAGAATCTCTCTATCTGGCCTCACTGGCTGCTGAAGTCACGATCATCATCAGAAGAGATGTCTTCAGAGCTGATGCCAGTGTGATCGATAAAGTTAAAGCTAACGAAAAGATCAGGATCATCACGAAGAGCGTACCGGAATCACTTCGCATCGAAGACGACAGAATTACCGGTTTAATGATACGCAACGTCGATACCGATGAGATCACAACTGTTGAATGCAACGGGATCTTCCCTTATATCGGAGCCGATCCGTGTACGGAATTCCTTGATCCTAAGCTTCTCGATGATAAAGGATACGTGATCGCCGGACCTGACATGTCCACTTCGGTTGAAGGGATTTATGCTGCCGGAGACTGTATCGCCAAAGATCTCAGGCAGGTCGTCACCGCCTGCAATGACGGTGCTCTGGCTGCCAACAGCATAATCAAGAAACTTAAATAAAACAACAAAAAAACGCGGGCATATGAACCGCGATTTTTTGTCCGTATTTCCGGCTTTTTCGAGTAATTAAAACAAATAATGAAAGGAAAGGGCTTCTATATTATGCACGACCGGCGTACTTTCCGTCAACAGTCGAAACGGTTATTTTTTCACCATTTTCGATAAAGAGCGGAACCTTGACCTGCAGGCCGGTCTCAGTGACAGCATTCTTCAGTGCGCTGGTCGCCGTATTGCCTTTTACGGCCTGTTCGCATTCGACCAGATCCAGATCGACCTTGTCAGGCAGAAGCACACCTAAAACTTCACCTTCATACAGCATGATATTGACATCAAGATTCGGGATCAGGAAATTACTTTCCCATTCCAGTCTGTCCTTAGGGATCTCGATCTGTTCATAAGTTTCAGAGTCCATGAAGACTTCCATCTCGCCGCCGTCATAGAGGAACTGCATCGGCCTTTTATCGATATGCGCTTCACCGACCTGATCACCGCCGATCAGGGAAAGCTCCTTGACGACGCCGGTCCTTGGCTGTTTGACCTTGATCTTGACCTTCATCTTGGCCATAGCCGTCTTGTTCAGCTGGATATCGATACACTGATATAATTCATTTTCCCAGGTAAAACACTGTCCCGGTTTTACTTCTGTACAGTTGAGCATAGTAGATCACCTCTTTTTTTCCTTTTCATTTTACTATAAGCGTTTCTCACTTGCCAGAAAACTCAGTTTTTTCTTACCGAAAAATCAATGATCTGCTTCTCATAGACATCGATATCCATGACATAGTCAAGATAATACAGCTGATAGCCATTTTTTGAACGGTATACGCTGACATCTATGCCGTCAACATAGAAATCCTCCAATTCTTCGTCACGGACGAGTATGCATTTGGCTCTGTTCAGAACTGCTGCTTCGTAAGCGAAGACTTCTTCAAATTCCTGCAGATTGCGATAGACACTGTTTGCTTTGACGATATAATCACTCTTCGCTGCTATCAGGCTCATCATCGCACACATGACAATCAGAAAAGCGGTCGAGATGAATCCCCTCTGATTTGCAGATGATCCTTTCATATTCTTTTCCTTTCTTCTCGTAGCAGGCATAGATACAGCCGTTCCTGATCTCGAAATGTACATCATCGATCTCATCGATCATGATCTGTGTTCCGGGCTGCAGGATCAGATGATCGTTGACCTGCGAAAGCGTGAACGTTTTGTTGCAGTACGTGAATTCCAGAGTGTCATAACCGTATTCCAGATCATAGCTTATCAGCATGATCTCTCTGAGCTGACTGATGCAGATCTCATCGGATATCTCGGAATAAGTAAACGGGAGACTGCCGGTAAAGCGGAAACACAGCGAGCAGATCGGCAGCATGCTGGCGATGATCATCAGTCCGGCCAGGTTTCTAATCAGGTTCAATGACCTCACACTCCTCGCATTCAGCCAGTGAAGCAAAGATCTCTTCATAATGGCTGTCAGAACGTTCCCGGTACAGCTGATAGCCTTCATCGTATCTGCTCATCAGATTGAAGATCGTGAAACAAAGTATGCATAAGGCCGAGACGATAAAGACGCTCAGCAGTGCATCCAGCAGGAAAAAACCGTTATCTGATCGATGCATAGCCGTTCCCCAGATGAACGATCACCTGATGATTCCCGAAGTCGATCGTCCTTGCCAGATTAATGTGCCCCATGGAATTGATATAGATGCCGTTCTTGTATGGCCGATCCTGTTTCTCAAGCATCGCCTCCGACTGCAGCAGAAGATAGTCGTTAAGGTAATAGTAATGATCAAGAGAGAATCCGTGTTTCAGATTCAGACTCAGAAGAAGCATGGCGGTAACTATCATGAGACTTAAAAGCATCTCCAGCAGCGTATAGCCTTTTTCAGTTGATGACACAGTGTCCGTCGATGATCGAAAGATTGTCTCCGCCTGAACATCTGGTCTGATCATCATCAAGATAGCCCGCATTGACCAGATCGCTCAGAGAATTGGGATCTGAACCGTAATCGAGTCTGAACTGGACGATCGCCGCATCGACGACTTTCGTGAGTGCCTTGCATGCTTTGGAATCGACTGATGAAATGACCTTGGATACATTCGGTATGCTGAGCAGCAGCAGGATCGAAACGATGATCACGACAACGACCATCTCCAGTAAAGTAAAACCTTTTGTTTTCATATTGACCTCCTTAATAGATACTGATTGCCTGCATCGGCATGAACAGGATCTGATAGATAAAAATGATGATGGTACCGATAAAGATATAAGTAAAAAGCTGGATCGTTAGCGTACAGCGTTTCATGCGCTGGGCGATCTTCTCCCGGGACAGCATGACATAGGAAGAGATGATTCCGGAAAAATCATTGGTGTAGTTGGCGATCTTGATGAATCTGGACAGCGATGAATCATAGTAACTCTGTTTAGCCGCTTCCTTGAGGGTCTCTCCTTCCAGCAGGCTTTCATCCATGTGGAAAGCCAGAAAGGAGACGATCGGCTTGTTTTTCATGCGTTTGAGGATGCCCAGAGCTTCCCTGGTCTTGTAGCCTCTCTCGCAGCAGATCAGAAGCAGCGACATGAATTCCTGAGAGAAATAGATGCACAGCAGTGAATTGGGCAGATGTTTTGACAGGAAGATATAAAGCATCACGATCTTTGATTCTCTGGTGTAGATGACCGCCAGCAGAAACAGCAGCAGCGTCAGATAATAGATCAGGTTCACGGTGATCCGAAAGATCATCCTGATGCCGTCGAACAGTCCGATATCTGCATCGAAAGAACTGATCAGGGCAAAGATCGGATCGATGCCGTAGAGATCGAAAAGGTACAGCGAAGTGATGGAGATAAACAGCAGGATCAAAGGATAAGCCAGATTCCCCACCAGCATCTTCCTGTCCTGCTGCTGCCTTTTTTCAAACTCCAGAGCCAGTGACAGAGCTGCTGAAAGAGACAAAGTTCCTAACAGTGATACGACATAGCTCCTGATCGATCTTGGCAGATAGACAGCGATGATGTTTTCGATCAGTTCACCTTTGTCCAGTCTCTGACGGATATCCAGAAAGATCTTTTCGGTACGGCTGTTGGTCATGAGCTCAAAACATTCATTCAGCGAAAGATTGGTATCGAGCAGTTTGGACAGATACGATACATCTTCTACACTGAGAGTCTTCTCACACAGCAGACGGCGCAAAGATCCCATTCTTGATACCTCTTTCGATCTGTCTTTCGACATCGATGAATTCCGGTGAATTATGACGTTTTATTCGGTAATACTCCAGTTCCCGGCGGTCCATGATCTCATAAAGGACGACTTTCTCATGCGTCTTTCTGTCGACCATCATGCGCTGATTGGAAACACACAGCAGATTTTCGAAAAGATGTTCCTCGCTGACACTCAGTTCCTCCATTCTGGAGATACAGCCTGAAGCTCTGGAAGTATGGATACTGGTAAGAACGAGATGTCCGGTATTGGCAGCTACGACTGCCATCCTGGCTGCTTCCTCATCTCTTATCTCTCCTATGAGGATTATGTCCGGATCATGCCTCAGGATCTGTTTCACACCTTTCGCATAGTCAAAACCTGTCGCTTCATTGACCTGCAGCTGAATAAAGCCGTCATGATAGACTTCGATCGGATCTTCGATCGTATAAATCTTGCGGTTTCTGACGCTTTTTAACAGCGAATAGAGCGTCGTTGTCTTTCCGGAACCCGTAGGTCCTGAGAAGATGATAAGGCCGCACGTTCTGCTCAGAAGTGACTTAAAATAAGCATTCTGTCCTTTGATATGTGAAAGTGAATCAGCATCGACTTTAAGCTTGGAATTGAGGATTCTGAGTACACCGTTGGTGAAATTCAGCTTGCTGATGACCGCAAAGCGCAGTGACAGCAGATTGCCGTCGACTTCCATCTCAAACTGACCGGTCTGAGGGGTCATGATATTGCCCACATCCAGATTGGCCAGATACTGCAGATAACGGATCAGCTTATAATCTTCGAAGCGGCATTTGACTTTGCGGCAAAGTCCGTCGATCCGCATTTCGATACTCACTTCCTGAAAATGGATCGTAAAGTGGATATCAGTGGCATTGTATTTCAGTGCCAGTCGCAAAAGAGCCAGTAATCTTTCTTCCATGTCTTTCCCTCTATATCTTTATCTGCAAAAAAGACCCGTTTCACCTACCCCAAAATGCAAAAAAGCACAAAAAAAGAAGGTTTTCACCTTCTTATCTCAATTTAATAATGATTTTTAGTTCAGATACCAGTTGTTTTCCAATTCAAAGGAAAGTGTCGTGGGCTGATCATGACCGGGATAGATATCATATTCTTTCTGAAACTGTCTGAACACGCGGAGCGATTCCTTCAATACTGATGCATTACCGCCCTTAAGATCCGTTCGTCCTACCGATCCCCTGAAAAGCGTATCACCGGTAAAGATGGCATCATCGAAGACATAGATCACAGAACCCGGTGTGTGGCCGGGCGTGAAGATCACCTCAAATTCAAAAGATCCGATCTTCATCTTTCCTTCTTCAAGATGATTTACCGGACAGGTGATGTATGAGACTAGACCAAATACTGCTCCGGAATACTTGTCTCTGGCCATGTCTTCATCATCCTGATGCAGAAAGACAGGACAGTGATATTTTTCATACAGTCCGTCGACAGCCTTGATATGATCGAAATGGCCATGCGTCAGAAGGATACCTTCAAGTTTCAGGTCGCCAAGGATCTCGATCAGCTTTTCCGGCTTGCTGGCAGGATCGATCAGCAGTGCCTCATTTCCCTGAGTGAGCAGATAAGTGTTGGTCGCGACCGGACCTAAGACAAAAGTCTGGATCTTCATGATTAATTAAAAATAGGCATCAGCCTATTTTTTCTCCTTATGAACAGTCATTTTGTTGCATCTCGGACAGAATTTCTTGATTTCCATCTTGTCAGGATGCTTCTTCTTATTTCTTGATCCGAAGTATGTTTCTTCACCACACTCAGAACACTTGAATGTCACGAAATCTCTTGGCATTTATACTTACCTCCCATTTACGCTTAATAATTCTAACATAGAATAATTTTAAATTTCAACGATTAATTGAACAGCTTCTGTTCAAAATCAACATTGAGATGCCGGTAAGCTTTCTCCGTCACGATACGTCCCCTGGCTGTCCTGTTGATGAAACCGATCTGCAGCAGATAAGGCTCATTGACATCCTCGAGCGTGACAGCTTCTTCACCGATGGCACTGGCGATCGCCTCGACACCGACCGGACCGCCTTTGAATCTTTCGATGATCCCCTTCAGATAGCGGATATCGACATCATCAAGACCCAGTGAGTCGACCTTCAGTTTCTCCAGAGCCTGTGTGGTGATATTCATATCGATCACACCGTCATTCCTGACCTGGGCAAAATCCCTGACGCGGCGGAAAAGCCGGTTGGCGATTCGCGGTGTTCCTCTTGAACGCTTGGCGATCTCGTGAACGGCATCTTCTTCGATCTCAGTATTGAAGACCTTGGAAGTCCTCCTGACGATCTGCGCCAGTTCATCATTGGTATAGTAATTCAGTTTGGAAGTGATGCCGAAACGGTCACGCAAAGGTGAAGATATCGCTCCGGCTCTGGTCGTAGCACCGACCAGTGTGAAAGGCGGCAGATCGAGTCTGATCGATTTGGCACCCTCTTCCTTGCCGACAACGATATCGATATAGAAGTCTTCCATTGCGGAATACAGTACTTCTTCAACGATCTTCGGCAGACGGTGGATCTCATCGATGAACAGCACGTCTCCGGTCTGCAATGATGACAGGATAGCTGCCAGATCACCGGTCTTTTCAATACTCGGACCGGTCGTCGTCTTGATATTCGTACCCATCTCGTTGGCCAGGATATAAGCCATCGTGGTCTTGCCCAGTCCCGGAGGACCGTATAAAAGCACATGATCAAGAGCTTCATCACGCATTTTGGCTGCTTTGATAAAGACCTCAAGATTCTCCTTGAGATCGCTCTGACCTACATATTCTGCCAGACTTTGCGGTCTGAGACTCGCATCGTCATCTTCTCTCTGCCTGTCAGCAGATAATACTTTTTCTTCATCCATGGTTTTTTTATTTTATGAGCATCGCAAGAGCTTTTCTGACCAACTCATCAGTTGAACCGGATTCTCTGGCCAGTTTTTTGATGACCGGTTTTATCTCAGCCGGTCTGTAACCGAGCTGCTTAAGGGCTTCAGCCACATCATCAAGTACTTCACTTTCGTTTTCTTCCGTTTCGACCAGCTTGCCCTTGAGATCTAATATGATCTGGGATGCCGTCTTCTTGCCGACACCCGGCATATTGCGCATGTAGTCGATATCACCGCTTTCGATCGCGGCGATGAGCGCATCCACGGAAGCTCTGGAAAGGATCGCTGAAGCGATCTTGGGACCGAGTCCTTTGACAGATATAAGTTTGACGAACAGATCATATTCTTCCAGAGACAGAAAACCGAAAAGACTGATCTCATCCTCCCTGACATTCTGATAGGTATAGATGGTCATCTCCTTGCCTTTCGTCAGTGCTTCAGGATGATAGAAATTAATACGGTATCCTACGCCATTGACATCGATCAGCACATAATCAAGGCCGAAAGCATGAACTGTTCCTCTTACAAATCCGATCATATCTCAATTATACAACAGCGGACGCTTCTGATCCGAAAGAAAAACCAACTTTCGTTGGCTTTTCAGAATGAGATCTCTTTGTTTCCGGTTATCTTCATGTACAGCAGCAGAGAAGCGACCGTTGCCAGAGTAAGGATCGTCGCATACGCAGCTGCAATACCGTAGTTTCCTCTTGAAACATACGTATAGGTCGCCAGTGTCAGCGTGATCGTCTTGAGGTTGTACAGGATGATAGCTGTAGAAAGCTCGGTGATGATCGTGACCCAGGACATGATGGCACCTGAGAGGATACCGTTGGCCATCATCGGCACAGTGATCGTGAAGAACGCCTTCAGTTTGGAAGAGCCAAGAGAGATAGCTGCTTCTTCGATCGACATCGGGATCTGCTGAAGTGTAGCAGTAGAAGATCTGATCGTATACGGGATACGTCTGATGACCAGGGCTACAACCATGATCGTGACCGTACCGGCCAAAACCAGTGGTTTCTTATTGAAAGCCATCAGCAGTGCGATACCAACGACAGAACCAGGAATGATATAAGGTACCATCGAAAGCGTATCGATCACCTTGTTGATCAGATTGCTCCTTCTGACGACCAGATAAGCGATCAGGATCGCCAGGATGATGACGATGATCAGAGCCAGGCCACCGATCAGGAAGGTATTCGGGATCGCGTTGGTCAGATGCGTGAAAGCGAACCGGTACGAATCCAGCGAATAGCCAGGCAGGAAGATCTTTCCCGAAGTCTTCAGGAAAGATGTATAGATGACATAGACCTGTGGCATGAAAGCCAGCAGAACGACGAACCAGCAGTAGAAATGGATCAGTACTGACTGTAAGCCGTGCAGTTCTTTCCTTTCTATCGAATGCATGGCATTCATCGTGAATCTGAACTGGTTGTTTACATAACGCTGTATCAGGAAGATCACGGCCGTAATGACGATGGCGATGACCGAAATGGCCGCACCGAAATTGTGATCGCTTCCTGTTTCAGCGAAATAAGTCTTGTAGATGATGACCGGGAACGTTTGATAACCTTCACCGATGAGTAACGGTGTACCGAAATCGGCGAAAGCACGCATGAAGACCATCAGCGTTGCAGCAATGATCGTCGGCATGCACAGAGGGATGACGATCTTGAAGAAACGTCCGACTCCTGAACAGCCCATGTTCTCCGATGCTTCGAGCAGTGAATTATCGATATTCTTAAGTGCTCCCGAAACATACAGGAAGACCAGCGGGAACAACTGCAGAGCCAGGACCAGCAGGATACCGTTGAAACCGTAGATGCTCGGCATCTTGGTCCTGATGATGCTTTCAATGAATTTGGTGATGATACCGCCACGTCCCAGAAGCATGATCCATGAATAGGCACCGATAAACGGAGCTGACATGGAACACAGGATGATCAGCACCTGCAGCAGGGTCTTGCCCTTTATCTCATACATCTGATAGAAATACGCCAGAGGTATACCGATAATGAGTGTCAGAAGCGTTGCCAGTGCCGATACTTTCAAGCTGTTGAAGATCGATTCAACATAGTAGGACTGTGAGAAAAATGCTACGAACTGTTCCATAGTGAACTGGCCTTCGCTGTCGAAGAAGGCGTTCTGCAGCAGCTTGAACAGTGGGTACAGCAGGAAAAGGATGTACAGGAAAAGGATGGCCACCGAGACCATTTTCCAGACATCAAAGTATTTTTTTGACTTGCCGTTCATCTTAAGCCTCTTTTTTCCTGTAGACATCGTAATCGTTGATCACACCTTCAACGAGATTGTGATCACCATTCTCGTCAAAGATATTGATCTTCTCAGTCTTGACACCGAGTCTGATCTCCGTACCCTTTTCGATGATCGAGTCGATCTTTGATTCCTGAACGATCTCGGCCGTTTCACCGTCTTCGAAATGAACGAAGTAATGGGTGTTCAGACCCAGGAACACGGCATCATCGATGACAGCCTTAATACCGTCTTTATTGTTGACATCGACGACCAGCTCTTCCGGTCTGATACTGGCTTTGACTTTCTGATCTTTCATTTCATCTTTCCTGATGGTGTTCATTTCAACTTTGTAGCCGCCAGGCAGATACAGATAAGGCTTGCCGTTTTCGATCTTCAGCTCGGCGTCGATGACATTGGTATGTCCGATAAACGTAGCGACGAATAGATTGGCCGGACGCTGATAAAGAACTTTCGGCGTTCCGATCTGCTGAATCTCGCCAGCGTTCATGACCGCGATGCGGTCGGAAACCGCCATGGCTTCCTCCTGGTCATGAGTAACATATACAGTTGTGATACCGACATCATTCTGGATCTGTTTGATTACCGTACGCATTTCCACACGCAGTTTGGCATCCAGATTTGACAGCGGTTCATCCATCAGCAGCACGTCCGGAGTAATAGCCAGAGCTCTGGCCAGCGCAACACGCTGCTGCTGACCGCCTGAAAGTCTTTCAGGCATACGATCGCGATATTCATCAATCTTCATCAGTTTAAGGAACTGATCCGTCTTGGATGCGATTTCTTCTTTAGGAAGTTTACGGTTCTTCAGACCGAAAGCGACGTTCTTCTCTACTGTCATGTTCGGGAAGATCGCATAGTTCTGGAAGACCATACCGATATTACGCTTGGCCGGATCCATATCATTTATTCTGGTTTCGCCAAAATAAAAATCTCCTCCTTCAATAGAGTTAAAACCAGCAATCATACGTAATAATGTTGTCTTACCACATCCAGATGGACCAAGGAGGGTAAAAAATTCACCCTCCTTGATATCCAGTGATAAGTCAGAAATTATTGTATTATCGCCGTACTTTTTTACAGCGTCACGAATTTTAATATTAACACTCATATTTCCAACCTCACCTGTTTGATTATTGTTTTAAGATTCTATTACTGTTTTGCAGCGTTGAACAGTTCAGTCCAGCGAGCCTGCCATTCACCCTTATGAGTACCGCAGAGTTCCATATCCTCATAGACGACATTGATCTGTGAGAACGGAGTCATGAGCTCAGACTCATTAGAGATATTAGGATTGACCGGACGTGCAGTCGTCTTAGCGATTGCTGCCTGGCCTTCATCAGAGATCAGCCAATCCATGAACAGTTTGGCATTGTCCATATTCGGGCAGTTCTTGATGATTGCAGCACCTGCAGGGAGCCATACAGCACCTTCTGAAGGATAAACGAGACGTACGATCTCTTTGCCTAATGCTGACTGGTCGACCAGCAGACCTACACATGGATCTTCATAAGAGACACCGACGACATATTCGCCTTCATAAGTGCCCTTGTAGATAGCGCTTGAACCGTCGATGATGACACCGTTCAGGTTATTGGCAAACTGAGTTACCCATTCCCAGGCCTTCTCATCATATGGTTCATCGCCCATGACTCTTAACATATTGGTAAGTTCAGCCCATGCACTTGAAGAAGAAGCAGGGTCACCCATAGCGATCTTGCCGAAGAGTTCAGGCTGTAACAGATCTGCGTATGAATCAAAGTCATCGATATTCAGACCTAATTTTTCATATTCTTCAACATTTACCAGTAATGCAGCACTGCCATCAAGGCAATAGTGAGTGGTAATGCCATTGAAGTTCTGATAAGCTTCAGGAAGTTTGCCATCGCCAGCAGCTACATACGGTTCAAACAATGGAACATAATCCGGATTGAATGAGTTGGCATAGTTCATGCCACCGTACATGACATCACCCTGAGGGTTGTCTTTTTCAGCAGCGATTCTTTCCAGACATTCGCCGGTCTTGGCAGAAATGAACTGGACATTGATGCCATACTTGTCACCGAATGCTTCAGCAGCTTCTACCAGCGCATCAGAGTTAGGTGAATAGATAACCAGATCACCGCCGCCTACTGTAGGCTCATCAGTCGGCTCATCAGATTTGCCGCCACAGGCAACTAATGAACAGGCTAATAGAGCAATCATAAGCAATTTAAAAAAGTTTTTCATTTTAGCCTCCCGGGGATAATCCCCTAACTCATATTTTATATTATTTCTGTAACCGTTTACAAACAGAATTATAAAAAGACGGGTAGCTTTCTACTCGTCTTCATCATCTACAAAATCAAAACTGTAATCTTCGATGAATACCTGATCACCGTTACGGCATCCCTTGTTTCTTAAAGCTTCATCCAGTTTCATCCTGGAAAGTGCTCTCGAGAACCTCAATACGGCATCATCATCCTTGAAATCGGTGTTCCTGAACAGTCTCGTGATCTTGTCGCCTTCGACTCTCCAGATACCGTTTCCTTCATTGAAGATCTCGAATTCTTCAGGCTCGGTATAGGTATAAACGACCTTCTTATCAGCCATTTCAGGATTATAGAGCGGAAACTGCGGAGTCTGCTTAAGCAGATCCTTGGCTCTGTATAAGACCGGATCCAGACCCTCATTTATCAGGGTTATGACTTCAAACACTTCCAGATCAGGATACTTTTCCTTGAAACGTTTGAGGTTTTCTTCCGCGTTGTCCATATCCATCTTGTTGGCGACAACGATCTGCGGTCTTTCCTCAAGATTGCCCGGATAGCGTCTCAGTTCTTCGTTGATGACCTCGTAGTCAGAGATCGGGTCTTCCCTGCCCATATCCAGAACATGCAGGATGAGCCGGCATCTCTCGATATGTTTGAGGAACTCATGTCCGAGACCTTTGCCTTCGGAAGCTCCTCCGATCAGTCCCGGCAGATCAGCCATGACGAACGATGAATCGCCGACCTTGACCATGCCCAGCTGCGGTTTGAGCGTCGTAAACGGATAGTCGGCTATCTCCGGACGGGCATTAGATACGACTGACAGAAGTGTCGATTTTCCGACTGAAGGAAGACCGACCAGTCCGACATCAGCCAAGAGCTTCAGTTCGACCAGAACGT
Source organism: Erysipelotrichaceae bacterium (assembly GCA_017432005.1). Classification (GTDB taxonomy): domain Bacteria; phylum Bacillota_I; class Bacilli_A; order Erysipelotrichales; family Erysipelotrichaceae; genus Colivicinus. Next base: position 25,458 of record JAFRKA010000007.1, on the reverse strand, counting down.
TCCTTTCCTGACCCGGTGTTCCCAGTGTCGCATGATCGGGAGCGTTGTTGCGGGATGACTTGAAATGATAATTGCCCTTGCCGCCTTTGCCACCCTGGCAGATGACTTCTTCACTGTCCAGCGTATTGAGATCGGCTACGATCTCGCCGGTATCGATATCCTTGACGATCGTTCCCAGAGGTACTTTGATGACGACATCATCGCGTGAGGCACCGAACATATTGTTGCCTTTGCCGTTCTCTCCGTCTTCCGCTCTGATCGATTTGGAAAAACGCAGATCGAGCAGTGTGGACTTGTTGGTATCGACTTTGAAGATGATCGAACCGCCATTGCCTCCGTCACCGCCTGAAGGACCGCCTAAGGGATTGTATTTCTCACGCTTAAAAGCGACGATACCGTTACCGCCGTTCCCTGCCTTCAGTTTCAGTTTTACTTTATCGATAAATTGCATATTCGTTCAAAAAAGCCCCTTCAGGGGCTCTTGTATTCTAGGAATTAAGCTACCGGATAAACTGATACCTTTGTCTTCTTCTTGCCGAGGTGTTCATATTTGACAACACCGTCGATCAGACAGAACAGCGTATCGTCGCCACCCTTCTTGACATTCGTTCCAGGATGAATCTTTGTGCCTCTCTGACGGTAGATGATCGAACCTGCTGTTGCGAACTGTCCGTCGGCTAATTTCGCGCCTAAACGTTTAGATTCGGAATCACGTCCGTTCTTGGTCGAACCTACACCTTTTTTAGAAGCGAAGAACTGAATATTCAATACATATTTCATGTGTTTTACTTCCTTTCTACTCTAATGAAGTCTCCATAGGATTCTTCAATCGTCTTTAACTGCATGATTACGAGTTCGAAATAATCCTGTATGACTTCCGAACCGCTCTGATCAATAATAGTGATTCTGTTATCTGACTGGCTGATCGTGACGTTTTCACCGAGTGCATCGAGTGCATTCATGAAACCGAACATGATCGAGCTTACCGAAGCACAGACCAGATCCTTCCCATACTCACCAAATTCCGCATGACCGCTTACATCCAGTGACCGGTAGAGATCTTCTCTGACTTCGAATACTGCCTTTATCATCAGCCGATCTTTTCAACAGTTAACTTGGTGTATGGCTGACGATGACCCTGCTTACGTCTGGTAGAGCCGGCCTTCTGTTTGTACTTGAAGATGATGATCTTCTTGGCCTTGCCCTGCTTCTCGACCTTGCAGGTAACCTTGGCACCCTCGACATACGGAGTTCCTAATGTCAGAGAACCGTTTTCCAGCGCAACAACTTTATCGAACGTATACTTCTTGCCTTCCTCAACATCCAGTTTTTCAACATAGATTGTCTGGCCCTCTTCGACCTTAAGCTGCTTGCCACCAGTCTCAATAATTGCGTACATAGTGCACCTCCTTTAATTAGATTCAGACTCGCCATGAAGGTGATCCAAGGATACTTCAAACCTCTTCTGAGCGGTTATAATCCCCTCTAAGGAGGGACTACAACGTAAATATCATAGCAGATAAGCTTTTTATTTTCAATCAGAAATTGCTTTTTACAGCAAGGAAATGATCATCCTGACGATGAAAGCAAAGATCCAGGCGATCACACACTGGAAGACGACCAGGAAAGCAGCTCCTTTGCCGCCTTCTTCTCTTCTGACGGCTGCCACAGCTGCTACACACGGTGTATACAGCAGACAGAACGTCAGTAAGGCATAGGCGTCTTTCAGTGACATGCTTGCTCTTAGTACTTTTGCGGAACCGTAGAGCACCGAAAGGATAGAAACAACGCTCTCTTTAGCTAAGAAACCGGAAAGCAGAGCCGTAGACACACGCCAGTCGCCGAAACCGAGCGGACTGAAGATCGGAGCGATGAGACCGGCTATCACAGCCAGGATGCTCAGGGAAGGATCTTCGACCAGACTAAGTGAAAAATCAAAGTGTTCCAGGATCCAGATGATGACTGTACCGAAGAAGATGACCGTAAATGCCCGCTGCAGAAAATCTTTAGTCTTGTCCCACATCAGCAGCAGGACATTTCTGGCAGTCGGCATGCGATAATTAGGCAATTCCATGACGAACGGTACGGCATTGCCTTTAAACACTGTCCGGCGGGAGATCAGTGCCACGATCACGGCTGCAACGATACCCAGCAGATAAAGACTGCTGATGATGAGCCATGATCTTTCCGGGAAGAAAGTCTGCACGAAGAAATAATAGATAGGCATCTTGGCAGAACAGCTCATGAACGGTATAAGCATGATCGTCATCTTTCTGTCTCTTTCCGAAGTAAGCGTCCTGGTCGACATGATCGCCGGAACCGAACAGCCAAAACCCACCAGCATCGGAACGATACTGCGTCCGGACAGGCCGATCTTCCTCAGGATCTTGTCCATGACAAAAGCGATCCTGGTCATATAGCCGCTGTCTTCCAGCAGTGACAGGAAGAAGAACAGTGTCACGATGACCGGAACGAAACTGAGCACTGAACCGACACCGGTAAAGATGCCCTCGCTGATCAGCGAACGCAACGGACTGCTGACTCCAGTTTCCAACAGAAGTTTATCTACAAGTAATGCAAGAGAATCGATCCCTTCCTGCAGCAGATTCTGAAAGAAGGCACCGATGACATTGAAAGTCAGATAGAAGACCGACAGCATGATCACGATGAACAAAGGGATAGCCGTATACTTCCCGGTCATGATCCTGTCGATCTTTTCACTTCTGATCCGCTCCTTGCTGACAGCCGGTTTGATTACCGTCTCTTTGCAAAGACGATCGATGAATATGTAACGCATATCGGCAATGGCAGCCGAGCGGTCAAGTTCTCTTTCGCTTTCCATCTGTTCGATCACGGCGTTGATGGCAAGCTTCTCTTTATCGTGGATCATCAGCTCATCGATGATCATCTGGTCGTTCTCTACGACTTTGCAGGCAGCAAAACGGACCGGGATCTCCTTTTCGATACAGTGATCCTCTATCATGTGCATGATCGTATGCAGACAGCGGTGAACGGCACCATTATGATCCAGACGGTCGCAGAAATCCTTGCGTCCCGGTCTTTCCTGATATCGTGCGACATGGATCGCATGATCCAGCAGTTCATGGACACCTTCATTCTTGACAGCTGAGATCGGGATGATCGGGATCTGCAGCATCTCCTCCATCTTGTTGATCAGGATGGCTCCGCCGTTGCCCTGGATCTCATCCATCATATTGACAGCCAGTACCATCGGTACATCAAGTTCCATCAGCTGCATCGTCAGATACAGATTTCTTTCGATATTGGTCGCATCGACGATATTGATGATCGCCGACGGTTTTTCCTTCAGGATATAACGTCTGGATACCAGTTCCTCATCAGAATACGGAGACAGTGAATAGATACCGGGCAGATCGATGATCTCGCAATCCGGATGACCGATGATCGTTCCGGTCTTGTGTTCGACGGTGACACCCGGGAAATTGCCGACATGCTGATTGGAACCGGTCAGCTGATTGAACAGTGTCGTCTTGCCGGAATTCTGATTGCCGGCCAGCACAAAACTGAGCTTGCCTGTCAGCGGCTCATTATGTTCTTCCTGACGTGCGTGATAGATACCGCCTTCGCCGTATCCCGGATGTTCGATATCAGTGAAACGTCTCTTTGGCTGATCGGCATTGCTGCCATCATAGCTTTCGATCTCTATCTCCTGGGCATCCGCTACCCTCAAGGTCAGTTCATAGCCATGCAGCCGGAATTCGATCGGATCGTTGAGCGGTGCGAATTTCACCAGTGTGACAGGTGTTCCCGGGATAAGACCCATATCCAGAAAATGCTGCCGCAGTGAACCGCTGCCGCCGGTCTTGACGATCACACCTGTCTGTCCAATTTCAAGTTCATTAAGTTTCATCTTCGTTAATATTATACAATCAATAAAACTGATTTAAACTGCTTATGAAGCAATATTATTCAGACAAAAAAACCAGATCTTCATCCGGCTGTATCATCAGTTCTTCTGTCTTCTCCTGTATCGTTCTCCGATCGCAATGATGATCACACATCCGATGATCGCCACAGCAGTAGCCATATAGCTGCCCTCGATGCCAAAGGTCTGATCGAAGAAGACCGGTGAATCCTTTGCAGCTGTAGAAAACAGTGATAAGGCTGAAGGCGTACCGCTGTTAGGCATACCGAAGATGAAATCCTGAGTGAAGTTCCACATCATATGGATGCCGCATGGGAAACAGATATTGCGGGTGTAGAAATAGCTCAGGGCAAACAACAGCCCGAAAAGAAAGATGTTAAGCAGTGCATGGAAACTGAATCCCGGTTTGGCCACATGCAGACAGGAAAAGAAAAAGGAGCTGACGAGCAGACTGGCGATGACCGGAACGCCTTCCTCATACATCTTGCCGAATACGAAACCCCGAGATTCTACTTCTTCAGCCGAAACCTGAATGATCACGGCAAAGATTGCCAGGATAAACAGTCCAAGATCAACAGTAGAATGAGATACTGTCAGAGTGCCGCTGATGACACCGGCCAGGATACAGATACCCATCAGCACAAATCCCAGCAGTGCGCCGGCCAGTCCAAAACCGATATTCTTGGACAGTCCGTTATCCAGAAAACCGAGAATATATTTTCTGTCCTTTTTTACAGCCCAGGCATATATGAGCATCGCCACTACAAAATACAGATGTCCCAGATACAGCATGACGTGCGCCAATCCTTCACTTATCGGAAGCTCACCTACCCAGGTATAGTATCTGGCTCTGAGAAAATAGGCAAAATAATGTAAACCATATGCAAGCAGAAATACGATCACTGCTTTTTCGATCTGCTCATGTACGTTCTTTTTCATTGCGGTTCCTATGATTCTTCGGTATAAGTCACTTTGACGAAATGTCCCCTGTCGATCATGACCGGTGCTTCAACCTTGAGTTTCGACATCTTGCCGACCTTGAGTTTCAGCATGACTCTTAAAGCGTGTCTGGAACTGATGTCATGGACATATCTCATCTTCATGATCTTCAGTTTATATTTGAGACACATCTCATACAGTTCAGGAAAACGGTCAGCGTGATAGATGATATAGGCTGTACCGTTGTTCTTCATGAAACGGCGTATCGCGACAAACAGATCGTTGATCGGAAGCGATTCTTCAAACATCGCTTCCTTGAGATATTCGTCATCCGTGACATTGTTCATCTCAAAAAAAGGCGGATTGCATATGATGACATCGACCGGATCGAGTTCAAGATCCTGAATGCGTGAATGGATCAGTTTATAATTATCCGCACAGGCTTTAAGATTCTTTTCTGCCGTCTTGAGAGCATCCTCATGGATATCGACTCCGTAAAGCATCTTCGCTCCCTGATGATGTGCGTACAGAAGTAAAGCTCCGGTGTTAGTACCGATATCCAGAACACTCTTGCCGTAGAGCGGATCCAGAAACATGCCCAGCAGGATGGTATCGGTGTTTACCTTGTAGAGTCCATCCTCCTGATGAAATTCATAATCGATATATTTCAGAAAATCACTCGTCTTCTTCATAGTCCTTTGACAGTTCAAACCAGAACGTCGAACCCTCATCCAGCTTCGATTCCACACCATAGTGAGCCTTGTGAGCTTCGAGAATGGCTTTGGCTATCGCCAGGCCAAGACCGGTAGAATTTACGGAACGGTTGAAGTTCTTGTCGACTTTATAATAACGGTCCCAGATGTAAGGCAGTACTTCCGGGGCGATGCCGTTACCGGTATCAGATACTTCCAGCCTGACATTGTTTTCAGAATCGATGATCCTGATCGTGATCCTGGCATAGTCATCAGAATACTTCAGGGCATTGGACAGGAAGTTATAGATGACCTGAGAGATCTTGATCTGATCGGCATAGACGATACAGTCATCCATCTCCAGGACCAGATCGATATTCTTCTCTTTGATCGCCTGTGAAAGTAACAGGATCACGGAATCAGCGCATTCCTTGAGGTCGAAGTTGTCTCTATTGATCTCGATGACGCCTGACTGCAGTTTGGAGAGCTCTGACATATCGCTGACCAGTTTATCCAGATAATCGCTCTCCTGAATGATGACATCGAGATGTTCATTGCGCTTCACCGGATCATCACCGGAAATGTCCTTGATCATCTCGGCATAGGCTTTGATCATCGTCAGCGGCGTCTTGATATCATGTGAGACATTGGCGACCAGATCCTTGCGCAGATCGTTGACCTTTGAAAGCTTTTCCGTCGCATCATCCAGGGTCGAAGCCAGATCATTGATCTCCGAGAAGGAATTCGTCTCAAAGTGCGCATCATAATTTCCCTGCGCAAGCTTATTGGCTTCGTCTTTCATCTTTACGATCGGCTGAGAGATGTTCTTGGCCAGAAAGAAAGCGACGACCAGAGCGATCAGGATGACAATCATTGCGATATACAGATATTGGTTCATGATGAAATCGATATATGATTCGATCGGCTCCAGCGGTGTATTGAGGATCAGATAATAATTGGCCAGATTGGTCCTGATCTGCTTTCCGTACAGCAACATCTCTGTTCCTGTATACTCGGAGAACAGTGTCACGGAAAAAGGATTCTCGTTCTTGATCATTTCGATGATCTTGCGGGGATCGTCTTTTATCGTATAAGTAAGATCACCGACTGTGATCTGTTTATCCAGCATGCACAACTGACCCAGTGAATCTGGCGGGTAGTAGATATCCTTGCCGTTTTCGTTGTAGATGATGGCACAGACATTGTTGCCTATGACCGTACGGGCAGCTGATTCGATATCGTTGCGGGTGACATCTTCCTTCATCAGCAGCGATTCCAGCGTTCCTGAGATCATATCGACGGTCCGGATGCGGTCATCACGGTAATACGGCTTAATGAAAACGACCAGCAGAAAACCCAGCAGCATCATGATGGATATAGAAAAACCCAGAAAATACAGCCAGGTCGAAAATCTGATGCCCTTGAAATTAAATTTCAAACTTGTACCCCATGCCTCTGACCGTCACGATATAATCCGCATATTTGCCCAGGTCTTTTCTCAGCATCTTGATATGCGTATCGATCGTACGATCGTCATCATAATATTCCGTCTCCCAGACAGCTGACAGCAGTTTGTCTCTGCCTAAAGCGATGTTCTTGTGCTCGACCAGATAGATCAGCAGATCCAGTTCCTTCGGAGTCAGCGTGACCTTCTCACCGTCGACGGTCACTGAACGTCCGTCCTTGTCGATGACCAGTCCGTCAAAAATGTATTTTTCATTCGTGTGAACCGAGTTCCTCTCACATACGACTTTGATCCTGGCCATCAGTTCCTTAGGCGAGAATGGTTTAGTGATATAGTCATCGACACCGATATCGAAAGAGAAGAGTTTGTCATCCTCTTCCGTTCTGGCTGACAACATGATCACCGGAACGTCTCTGATCGCCTTGATCTTGCGGCAGGCGGAAAAACCGTCCAGCTCCGGCATCATGATATCCATGACGACACAGTCATAACTGCCGTTTCTGACCATCTCGATCGCTTCCTTGCCGTTGCAGGCCTGATCACATTCATAACCCATAGCCTTGGCATATTCGGAAACGACCTCCCGGATCTTTATCTCATCGTCAACTATCAGTATCCTCATCATCCTCACCTCACAGAATCTTCAGACTCTTTGCCAGACACGAAGTCTCCTTCTCCATCTTTCCTTCAAAGAGCACATATTTTCCTTTTATCAGTTCACCGGCATGCTGGGCATAGAGCCTTGGCATCACTGCCAGTGATAAAGCTCCCTTGTCATCGACCAGATCCACAAAAGCCATCATATCGCCTTTTCTGGTCCTTAATGATTTGACGCGCTGAATGAGACCGAAACCGGAAACATTTCCGCTGCTTACAGATAAATTATACAGATTATCAGTGTTGATATCGTATTTTTTCTTGACTGCAGCGATCGGATTGAAACTGAAATAGAAACCCAGGACGTTCTTTTCATTTTCTGCCAGCACCAGATTGTCATCATGCAGTTCCTCAATGACCGGCGCATCGTCCAGATCCTTCATCAGTGAGATCTCACCCTTATGTGCACCGGCATAAAGCAGCACATTGTTCAGCGATTCGATCATCGTATGCCGTGAATGTCCCATCCCGTCAAAAGCACCCGCATAGATGAGGTTCTCCAGTACGTTTCTTTCCACACCTCTGTTGGACAGTCTTCTGACTGTTTCGACATAATCAGTGAATGGACCGTTCTCATCTCTTTCTTCGATAATCTTTCCTGCCGAAATGGAACCGACGTCCTTGCAGATACCGAAAGGCATGATGATCGCATCATCTCTGATGATATAAGAAAGACCGGATCCGTTAAGATCGATGCCTTTTACTTTCTGACCGATATTGATGCATTCAGTTATATAGTCGTAGGTCTTAGACTGAGAACCCATGACGCCATTGAGTAAAGCCTTGTAGAAATACAGCGGATAATTGGCCTTCAGATAAGCCAGCTGATAGGCTACCAGTGCATAGGCAATCGAATGCGATTTGTTGAAACCGTAATTTGCGAATTCCAGGATCAGATCGTAGACCTTTTCTGTCGTTTCTCTGCTGTAGCCTTTTTTTATCGCTCCGTTGATGAAATCAGGGTGCAGCTTCTCCAGTTCTGAAAGCTTCTTCTTGGACATGGCCTTTCTCAGGATGTCGGCTTTAGCGTAGGAAAAATCAGCCATGACTCTGGCGATATTCATGATCTGTTCCTGATAGATGATGACTCCATAGGTCTCTTCCAGGATCGGTTTAAGATCAGGATGGATATAATCGACACGTTCCGGATGCTCCCTGTTCTCCAGAAAGAGCGGGATGTTCTTCATCGGTCCCGGTCTGAACAGTGCGATCGTGATCGCGATCTCTTCAAAGGTCTTCGGTTTCATCTTGCGGATCAGATTGCGCATGCCTGAAGACTCAAGCTGAAAGACGCCCATGACATTGACATCATCGATGAGTCTGAAGGTCTTTTCGTCATCCAGCGGGATATTGCGTATATCGAAGTCTTCGCTCTTGCGGATATCTTCCACGATCTCGGCAATGATGCCCAGATTGCGCAGTCCGAGGAAATCCATCTTGATCAGGCCCAGTTCCTCAAGATGTTCCATCGTGTACTGGGTGGAATTGAGGTCTGCTTCGATCTTGGTCATCGGTACCACTTCTTCCAGCTTCTTGCGCGACAGGACGATACCGGCCGCATGGGTCGACTCATGACGCGGATTGAATTCCAGCTTTCTGGATATCCTGTACAGCCGGCGGTAACGGGCATCGGATTCGATCTTCTGCCTGAACAGCGGGATCGTGTCATAAGCCTTTTCCAGATCCATATTCACGGTATTCGGGATCAGCTTGCAGATGGCATCGACTTCCCTTTGCGGATAGTCGAGGACCCTTCCGACATCTCTCAGGACCTGCTTGGCTTTTAATGTACCGTAAGTGATGATATGTCCGACGTGATCGATCCCATAGCGCTCTTTGACATAGTGTATGACTTCATCACGGCGGTCATCCGGAAAGTCGGTATCGATATCCGGCATCGAGATACGCTCCGGATTGAGGAAACGTTCAAAGATCAGTCCGTACTTCAGCGGATCGATCTCCGTTATGCCCAGACAGTATGAAACCAGCGAACCGGCAGCCGAACCTCTTCCCGGTCCGACCATGATGCCGTTTTTTTTCGCATAGAGGATGAAATCATAGACAATGAGGAAATAATCTTCAAAATGCATCCTGGTGATGACATCCAGTTCATATTCCAGTCTTCTGACATAGGCAGAAGGAACTTTATTCTTCAGACGGCGCTTGAGACCTTCTCTGCACAGTACGTTCAGATAATCCTTTGAAGGGATGCCGTTGCGGTTCTCATACAGCGGCAATGACGTCGAATAATTCAGCTCCACGTTGCAGCGGGAAGCCAGCAGTTCAGTCTCGATCAGTTCTTCCTTGTCGAACAGTTCTTCGTATTCATCCTTACTGAGGAAATGTCTGCCGCTTTCGTTGATGCTGTCCTGATCCTCAAAGATCCGCTTGTCCCTGATACATTTCAGGACATTGTAGACTTCATAGTCGTCACGTTGCGGATAGTAGGTCCTGTTGAGCGCGATCATCTTTATGCCGTGCTGCTTAAGAAACGGTTTCAGCTGCTCATCGCGCCTGACATTGATCGCCTTGTCGTGATCGGCAAGAGCCACGATATAGCGTTCGAACAGACCATTCTGTTCATCCAGAGCTGCATCACGATCATCTCCGCGGTCAAAAGCGAAGGCCAGCGGCATGTCATCGGAAAAAAGACAGAGGACATTGTTCTCTCTGTATCTGTTCATGGTCTCGATATCGATGATCTTCTCATCTGTGGTGTTGATCAGACTGGACAGAGCCATCAGATTGGTGAAACCCTCATCATTTCCAGCATAAAGGATGACCGAATGAGTGTTTTCCCTGCATCTGACATCGATCTCCAGGCCATAGACCGGCTTGATACCAGCTTTCAGACAGGCTTTTTTGAAAGCCATGGCGCCTGAAAGGACATTGTGATCGACCAGACCAAGACATTTATAACCGTATCTTGATCCCATAGCGACGATCGTCTCGACCGTGCACATCGAAGACAGCAGTGAATAGACGCTTCTTATATATAAAGGACAACTCATAATATCATTATACTTTATTGTCCAGGTCAAAGATGGTAAAATGAATACACCCAGGGGGGGTATATATGGAAAAGACTTATGAAGTAAAAGGAATGTCCTGTGTCATCTGCAAAGGCAACGTTGAAAAGGCTCTGAAAAAACTGCCGGGCGTGTCTGAAAGCAAGGTGAATCTTCTGGAAAACGAAGTCACAGTCACCTTTGATGAGAATACCGCAGATGAAGAGACGATGGCCAAAGCCGTAAAAGATGCCGGCTATGAACTGGTCATCAGAAAAAACAATGCTCCCGATAAAGAAAAGATCATCATGATCGTCTCGATCATCCTGACGCTCATCCTGATGGTCTTCTCCATGGGTCACATGTTCAATATCCACATTCCGGAATACGGAAAATATGTCCAGTGGCTTCTCGCAACGGTCATCATCATCCTGAATTTCCGTTATTACCGCTCGGGATACAATTCACTCAAAGTTTTAAGACCGAATATGGACGCTCTGGTCTCCATTTCGTCCTTCGTATCATATATCTATTCTCTCTATGTCCTGTTCAGCGGCAATCAGAAGTATTCCCTTTATTTTGAAACCGCGGCCATGGTCCTGGTGATCGTATCCATCGGCAAATTCATCGAAGGAAACAACAAGAAGAAAGCCACCAAGACGATCAGAGGCCTGGCGACCCTGATCCCGATGCAGGCCAATCTGTATAAAGACGGTGAGATTACCATCATTCCGATCGACGATCTGAAGAAAGACGATATCGTTATCGTCAGACCGGGAGAATCGATACCGCAGGACGGTGTCATCATTTCCGGAACGACTCAGACTGATGAATCGATGATCACCGGCGAATCACTTCCGGCGAACAAGAATGTCGGTGATGAAGTCATCGGCGGTACCGTCAATCTCAACGGTGAGATCAGAGTGAAGATCAGCAAGAATGCCGCGCAGACGACATTGTCGAAGATCATCTCCCTCACCAAACAGGCTACGATGGCCAAGATCCCGGTCGAAAGACTGGCAGACACGATCTCAAATTATTTCGTCTTTGCGGTCATCGGCATCTCTGTACTTACATTCATCATCTGGATGATCATCGACAGTGATCTGGAACAGGCTCTGAATTTCGCCCTGTCGGTACTGGTCATCTCCTGCCCTTGTGCCTTGGGTCTTGCGACACCGGCAGCTGTCATGGTAGCCAGCGGCAATGCGGCCCGCAACGGGGTCCTGATTAAGAATCCGGAAGTTCTGGAAGTCGCCGGAGAGTTGAGATATGTGATCCTGGACAAGACCGGTACACTTACGAAAAACAAGCTTGAGATAATCGGCATCAAAGAATACGACAGCGGATTCATCAATATCCTGTCTTCACTGGAAAAAGGTTCTGATCATCCTATCGCCAAAGCGATCAGAGAAAAATATCCTGATGGCGATCTTGAGTTCGACGAACTGGAACAGATCTCAGCCGAAGGACTGAAAGCCCGCAAGGGAGATGATATCTACTATGCCGGCAATCTCAAACTCGCTGAAAGATTCACCCAGGTAGTAAATGAGGAAGATCTCAAGGAAGCGACATATAACAATTATTCCTTCATCTGTGTTGGCAAGAATGACCGGCTCTATGGAATAGTCTATCTGGCTGATGTGCTCAAGGAAAGTTCCGTCTTTGCGATCCAGTCCCTGAAGAAAAGAAAAGTCATACCGATCATGTGTACCGGTGATAATGAACGCACAGCCGCCAATATCGCCAAAAAACTGCAGATCGACGATTATCTGTCTTCCGTAACTCCGGAAGACAAGAACCAGCTGGTAACTCAGAAGAAGGAAGAAGGAAAAACGGCCATGGTCGGCGACGGAGTCAACGATGCGATCGCCCTGTCGAGCGCTGATGTCTCCTTCTCAGTCGGAGGAGCGACCGATATAGCCTGTGCGACCAGTGATATCATCCTCATGACCAATTCGATCCTGGATGTTTCCTTCATGATCGATCTGGCCCGCAAGACGATGAAGATCATCAGACAGAATCTGTTCTGGGCTCTGTTCTACAATGCGGTCTTTATCCCGCTGGCAGCCGGAGCTTTCTATAAAACATTAAATCTTTCACTTAATCCGATGATCGGAGCCATGACGATGTCTGTCAGCTCCATCGTCGTTCTGAGCAATGCGTTAAGGATAAATACTGTCAAAAAGGAGGAGATCAAGACGATGAACAAGACTGTAAAGATCGAAGGCATGATGTGCATGCACTGTGTGGCCCATGTGGCTGACGCTTTCAAAGCGCTGGGCTGCGAAGCGGAAGTTTCTCTGGAGGAAGGTCTCGCCCGACTCAAAGATACGGCTTTAAGTGATGATCAGATCAGACAGGCTGTAAGTGATGCCGGATACGAAGTGACTGATATCAGCAATGACTAAGGACCACGAACAGGTAAAGAAATATCTGACAATCGCCAAGGGGCAGCTCGAAGGGATCATCCGCATGGTCGAGGAAGACCGTTACTGCATGGATATCTCCGATCAGCTCATGGCGACCAGAGCCCTGCTTAAGAAAACAAACAATCTGATCCTGAAGAATCATATCGACAACTGTGTGCGAAACGCCATTCAGATCGGTGATACAAGCAAAGTCGATGAAGTGATCAAAGCCCTGGAAAAACAGATCTGATTTTGGCATATAATGGAATTATGAAAAGAACAGAAACCAGAAAAATAAATGTCGGCGGGATCCAGATCGGTTCTCAGAACAGAGTCGTGATCCAGTCCATGACGAATACAAAGACCAAAGATGTCGAAGCTACAGTAAGACAGATCGCAGCTCTGGAAGAAGCCGGATGTGAGATCATCAGAGTAGCCATTCTTGATATGGATGATGCAAAGGCGATCGGTGCGATCAAAAAACAGATCCATATCCCGCTGGTCTGCGATATCCATTTCAATCCTGAATTCGCTCTGGAAGCGATCAGACAGGGAACGGACAAGATAAGACTCAATCCAGGTAATATCGAAAACGAAGACAAGATCAGAGAGATCGTTTCTCTGTGCAAGGAAAGACAGATACCGATCAGGATCGGCATCAATGCCGGAAGCCTGAATAAAAAATACGAACATTCCGAAGAGGCCATGATCGAATCGGCCAAGGATCATCTGCGTATCCTTGAAGAATTGGATTTCCATGATGTCTGTCTGTCATTCAAATCCTCAGATCCGCTGGAGTGCATCAGAATATATCACCTGGCAGCCGAGACCTTTCCGTATCCCCTGCACCTGGGCGTGACGGAAGCCGGCGGACTGCTCGACAGTACGATCAAATCATCACTGGCTTTAGGCAGTCTGCTGATGGATGGCATCGGTGATACGATCAGGATCTCGATTTCTGATGACCCGGTCAAAGAAGTCATCGTTGCCCGCAAACTGCTCAGAGCCTGCGGACTGAAGAAAGATGTCGCCAATCTCATCTCCTGTCCGACCTGCGGCAGGATCCAGTACGATATGCTTCCGATCGTAAGAGAGATGGAAGAATACCTTAACACCGTCAATAAAGATATCAGTGTCGCCATCATGGGCTGTCCGGTCAACGGTCCTCAGGAGGCTTCAAGAGCCGATGTCGGCATCGCCGGAGGCAAGGATGCGGCCATCCTGTTCAAGAAAGGCAAGATCGTAAGGACGATCAGGCAGGAAGATATCATCAGCGAACTAAAAAAAGAGATCGAAGCATTATAAAATCAGGTTCACACCTGATTTTGTTTTTTAGCCGGCTGTATTTTCATCCGTTTCAGGAACTCCTTTAGATGATAGCTCGACGGATGAGCGATCAGCGGCAAGAGGTAAGGAAGGAAGATGAAAGCAGACATCGTGTATAAGGACGCTTTGGAAAAGATGCTGTAGTTCTCCTGCGGAACGATCACAATGATCAGCGAAATAATGGCATAAGCGATAAGGCATACAGTTAAAATCGGAAGGACATGCCTGTATCTGAGATTGTATAGACACTCGTTAACGGCAGCCGCGTTGAAGACGATCAGAGCCATGAACGGATACAGATCGGGAAAATAATATGGAATGTTGCCTGAATCCAGAATCATTTTCACAGCCATGAACGACCCCAATGTCATTGCCGCCATGCGCCAGCGGTTCACCTCACTTCTTACGCTCAGCACAACAGCACTGGCTGCCGAAACGATGATCGCCGCCAATACATCGTGACCCTCCAGAAATATGCACCAGGAAACGATGATCAGCCAGTAGTCTCTTATCAGAATCTTTTTCATCTCCCCTACCTCCTGGCATTATCATAGACCGGATGAAAAGACATACTTGTCCGTTTTTTTGGACAGACATATAATTATTCTATGAACAAAAAAAGGATCCTGAAACTGATCGAGATCATGAGAAGACAGAGCGACATGGATCATAAGCTGTCTTTGAGCCAGATCAGTGCTCTTCTTGATGAAGACGGCATCAGTAACATCAACCGCAAGACGCTCTATGATGATTTCAGAACACTCAGCGAATACGGTTATGACATCGAATATGATGACGGCTACTATCTCAGTGAAGCTCCTTTTTCCCTTTCCGAGATCAAGATCATCATCGATTCACTAAATTCACTCAGAAACCTTGATGAGCGTTTTCTTGACGGACTCAAGAGAAAGCTGTACAGTTTCATATCAATCTATGAAACGGATGAACTGAAAAAACTGGAATACCGCAATACCCATTCTGACCGCCGATTCATCAACCGGATGGAAGATTCCCTGCAGGCGATCATGAACAATGAGACCCTGAAGATCAGAAGGATCAATAAAGAAGAGGAAGAAGAGATCGTACCGCTGTTTCTGCACCGGGAAAACGATTACTATTACCTGTACTATCACTATGTGGGAAACGACAGGATCTATCATGTGCGTTTTGACAACATCCTGAAAATGAAGAATACCGGAAACAGAAGCGAGATCCTGGTCGATACCAGCAAAATCATCAGCCACATCGCTGAGAGTTCCAGTTCTTTCTATTCCGCAAAAGCCAAACTGATCAGATTCGAGATCACTGATAATTCACCTTACCTGCGTCAACGGCTTCAGGACGATTTCCCTGATCTTGTCTTTACGAAGAACGGTTTCAGCATCCGTGCCAGCATCAGTGATGCGTTCTTTGCGAAACTGACCTCCTATGGCGACCAGATAAAAATCAGCGACGCTGCAGTCGCTGATCAGTATATTGCCTTTCTGAATAAAATAATCACTCGTAATAATTCGGAGAATAAAAGTAACTGATTGTCGAAGGATCAATATCGAAGTATCTCAGCATGTCACCGACACTGACCAGCTGAAAACCTCTGTTGACAAGTTCCGGAAGCAGTTTTTCCAGAGCTTCAGCCGTTTCATCATAGATGTCATGGAAGATGATGATATCGCCTGATTCATAATCATCTCTGATCACTCTTTCACAGATCGAATCGACATCACGGGAGAGCCAGTCTTCCGAATCGACATCCCACAGGATCGCCGGAACAGATTGCGCTTCCAGAACGCTTTCATCAAAAACGCCTTCGACCGGTCTGTAGGTCTTCATCTCATAATTCATCAGTCTTTTCATATAGGTGATCGGACCGTTTATCTCATCACTGATCTCTTTGGCTGTCTGATAATCAACGAGATCTCTGAGATGAGTCTGGGTATGAGATCCGTATTCGTTTCCGTTGCCGATCGATCTTTTCAGCAGCGCATAGACCTGGTAATCAGCCCAGATCTCCCTGTCTTCCAGCATGTTTCCGACGACGTAGAAAGTTGCGTTGGCATCATATTCATACAGGATATCGATGATCTTCTCCGTACTGGTCTTGCCCGGTTCATCCCAGAAATAAGGACCATCATCAAAAGTGAGACAGATGACAGGATGATCCTCATCGGGATCAAGATACACCGGTCTTCGATAAAGCTCATCAGGATAACCGAAGTTCATCTTCAGTGCTCTCTGCATATATTTCAGCGGGATCGCAACATCCATCTCATACTGCGGAAGATGACAGTTCAATGAATCACCTTCGATATCGAAGGATGCTGATTCCAGGTCGAGACTATCCGCATTGATGCTTCTGATGAAGTCCGCATCATAATACTTATCCGGCTGATCTTTCTTGAAGGTATATCTTACATAATCAGAGATGATCTTTCTGCCTTCGTCAGATATCTCACTGATCTTGACCTGTCTGAATTCTTTATCAGTAAAAAAGCGTGTTTCTCCGCCATAGTTGACCAGATAATAATCTCCGTAAGGGATCAGCGTATAATCATAGATCCTGTCATCTTTGACGCCTTTGCACAAATCTTTTGCTGCTTTAAGAGAATCGCTCCCGGGCGGATAGAAAGCCAGACAGTGTCTTGTTCTGTAGGCTTTGGCATCTTCGTGGATCGACTTCTGACCGATGAAGCGGAAATTGACGAACAGTAATAAAAAACCCGTAATGACCATTACGGATAATACCATTATCATCAGGATCGACCTTTTCAGTTCTGTTTTCTTCCTGCTCATCAGTAATATTATAAACTGATTTTCTTTTTCAGCATATCACTCACAAAATCGATCATCAGCATAATCACAACGGCGATCAGTGAGTAGGCAAAGACCGGGACCATATTGGTAGGATCGTCAGCCCTGGCGCCCATGATGGCTGAACCGAGTCCGGGATTGCTGGCACCGGTTATGACTTCAGCCATGATCTCGATCTTGAAACACAGTGAGAAACTGGAAGCTACGGTAACAGCGATATAAGGCAAAGCCAATGGGATCCTTATCTTCAGATTCTCTTTCATGAAATCGGCTCCGTCGACCCTTAAGGCTTTCATAACGGGATCCGGTGTTCGGGCAATACCGGTACACACTCCTTCGTAGATGATCGGGAATGAGATCAGGATGACCAGGAACATCGGTGCTTTCTTAAAACCGGCCAATACGATGAACAGATAGACTAATGATGCCGTCGGTATGGCTCTTAAGGCAATGATCGTCGGCTGAAACAGTTTTTCCATGAGCGGATAATTGCCGGCGATGATACCGAAGAACAGAGCCAGAACAAAAGAGATCGCAAATCCTGCCAGCATCCTGCTCATGGTCGCCAGGATACAACGGTAGGTATACTCCCTCTGCAGAAGCTTCACGGCATAGGAAAAGGTCGCAACTGGACCGGGGAAGACCATCTTCTCTTCCCCTATCCATAATGATAAAACCTGCCACAGCGTGGCAAGTAATATCACTCCTGCAATAAAGATGATATGCTTATCTGAAGTAGATCTCTTCGCTTGTCTTTCCGGCACCCAGTACCTCCAGGAAGGCATCGATATCGCTCTTGATGTCAGCTGCTCTGGCAAATCCAAGACCCATGGCATTCATGCCTGAAGCACTCTTCTGTTTCAGAACGTTCACTACCAGTTCCGGATTGAAACCATATTGCGCTACGGCTTCATCGCCCGTATAGACGCTCAAACCTGCAGCAGCCAATTCCGGATCAGTTACTGCAGCATTAATTGCTTCATCCATATGATCAAGGAAAGCATTCCCGACAGCCGCATCGACATCGTTCTTGATGAAGACGGCAGCCTGGATCATACTAAGACCTGATTTGGCCGTGTATTCTGCCTGAATGTCCTTATAGACCTTGGCGTTCTCATTCTTCTTTAAAGCTCCTGTCATGGCCGGCTGCGCAACGTAGACATAATCCACCGGATTTCCTTCAGGATCGTTACCGCTGGCTAAAGCAGCGGCAGCAGCCTGGGCATCAGCGACATAGACGAGTCCCTCATCGAACTCTTCGCCATAGAGATAATGCCAGATCTTGCCCGGAAGAGCGTTCTCCGGTCCAAAGAGAACTACTCTATCTCCCGTATCAAGCGTATCATTGTCGTCATTTCCAGTCGAAGCAAGATAGAAATTGCCGAAAGTCACGATCGCTGCCAGCTTGTAGTCTGCGCCGTTGGCGACAGCCTTGATACCGCTGGAAAGATCGACAGTCATGATGTCAGGTGACTGATCACCGCTCCACAGAGCATTGATCGCATCAGCTGCGACTCTGGTATAATTCTCATTCGCGATCTGATCATAGAAAGCCAGGACCGGTGCACCCTTAGGTGTAACGATCGTAAGACCGGAATAATCGGCATTCGTTTCTGTCGGAACATCAGCCGGTTCTTCTTTTTTCTGAACTGTGCATCCGCACAAGACCAGTAATACTGCTAAAACAATTAATAATTTCTTCATATTTCTGTTACCCCACAGTAAAATTATATATAATTGAATCATAAAAATATGTGATTCAGATCACACTATCATGAATATCCTATCATTACTAAAAAACAGTGAAAAAAAGCATCTCATCTACCGCAAGCTCAATAAGAATGAGACTCTTTTTCATGAAGGAGATCGCTGTGAAGATATCGGGATCGTCGTTTCAGGATCTCTGCGCATCGTGTCCTACCTGGAAAGCGGAAACGAAGTCATCTACAACATTCTTCAGGAAGGCATGATCTTCGGCAACAATCTGGTCTTTTCCAGTGAACCATACTATAAAGGCGACATCGTTGCTCAAAGTGAAACACAGATCGCTCTGATCAATAAGGACGATCTTCTAAAGTTTCTGGGCACGAACAGAGATTTCCTGCTTGAATATCTGAAGATCCAGTCGGATTTCGGCAAGTCCCTCAACAACAGGATCAAACTACTGTCTATGAACAGTGCCAGAGAGCGGTTTCTGTTCTATCTGCACGATCATCACAATGTCATCACCTATCAGAGCATCACCCAACTGGCAGGACAGCTGTATCTGAGCCGGGAAGTCCTTTCCCGTCTCATCGGCAGCTTATGCCGGGAAAAAGTAATAATTAAGACAAATAAAACGATAAGACTGCTATAATAGATAAGAGGTAGCTACTATGTATTCTTTTGCCAACGACTATTCTGAAGGCGCCTGCAAAAAGGTCATGGACGCCCTGATCGAATCCAACACTGTTCAGACACCGGGTTACGGTGTGGATATGTTCTGCCGTGCGGCAGCCGACATAATCAGGAAAAAGACAGCGTGTGAAAACATCGATGTTCATTTTATCGTCGGTGGTACACCCTGCAACATCCTGGCCATTTCGCTGTTGAGAAGCCATGAAGCTGTGATCTGTGTAAACAGCGGACACATCAATACTCATGAGACCGGCGCAGTCGAAGCTACCGGCCACAAGATCATTGCCGTCAAAGGTGTCAATGGCAAGATCACTCCGGAAGAGATCAGGAAAGCTGTATCTCTTCACACGGATGAACACATGGTCAAACCGAAAATGGTCTTCATCTCCGATGCTACCGAACTGGGGACCATCTATACCAAAGACGAACTCAAACAGATCTCTGATACCTGCAGAGAACTGGGCCTCTATCTTTATCTTGACGGAGCCAGACTGGGAAATGCCCTGGTCGCGACTGCCAACGATCTGAGCCTCAAGGATATCTGTGCTCTCACCGATATGTTCTATATCGGCGGTACCAAGAACGGTGCGCTGTTCGGTGAAGCAATGGTGATCAGAAACGATGCGCTCAAAGCTGATTTTCGTTATCTCGAGAAACAGCGCGGTGCGATGCTGGCGAAAGGCCGTCTGATCGGTGTGCAGATGCTGTCACTTCTTGAAGATGATACATACATGAACAATGCCCGCAACGCCAATGTCATGGCTCAGGCACTTCGCTATATCTTCAATCAGGCCGGTATCAGGATGTACGTCGATTCACCGACCAACCAGATCTTCCCTGTCATCAGCAATTCCCTGCTGAGGAAGATCCAGGCCAAATACATCGTCACTCCATGGCAGAAATTCGACAAGAAACATACCGTGGTCCGCTTCGTCTGTTCCTGGGCCACTACCAAGACTGCCATTCAGGAATTCTACAACGATCTGATAACTTATGTTAACGAAAAATAGGACTTGATGTCCTATTTTAATTTGAATGATATACTTCCCTTTCCGTCATCATATCTCACTCTGGCCAGTGCTCCGTTGATCATGGTCATGTATGGAACGGTATGACCGATATCCATCTCACAGATATGCGGAATTTTTCCTAATGCCTTGTCTGCAGCCTTTATGTAGTCCAGTTTCTTGTTTTCTACATAAGGGAAACAGACTCTGCCGATCAGTACGCCTTTGCAGTATCTGAACCAGCCGGCATTCTTGTACTGAAGCAATGTCAGATAGAAATTGTAGGCTGAAGTATCGAAGATATCGAAATACCACACGATACCGTCATCCTTGTATCTTTCAATGAAGTCATTCGTATGATCGAACTTCGTTCCGATCAGCATACTGATAGACTCCAGACACCCGCCGATCAGTCTTCCGGATATATCCAGTTTCTCTTTACAGATCCATCTGACCTTATGATAGTTGTCGATCCCGTTTTTCAGATCCATGAAAGAGATATAACGGCCATACGATCTCTGGGGAACGATATCCCCGGCGATGTATTTCAGGAAAGTTTCCTGCTCTTTGTCTGCCTCAAACGTGAATCCGGCACCGTTCTTGCCGTAGATCGTCGCAATATCCAGTCCAGTCGTTACCGTGTAAAGGATATTGGTCGGATCAGACATTCCGGAGATCCACTTGGGATTTTCCCTTATATGTTCAAAATCGACATACGGCATCATCTCCAGCATATAATCACCACCGGCTGCACACATGATGAAATCGACTTTTTTGTCAGTTACCAGTTCATCAAGTTCCTTCGCTCTCTTCTTTGCCGAAGCAGAACGCTCATTGTTGACGCGCACTGATGCTGTTTCTTTGATCCTGTAACCGCGTGAACGAAGGACACGGTTGGAAAGCAGGAACTCGTCAAGTTTCTTACCGACACCGGCACTCGGTGCACAGATACCTATGACATCATTTTTCTTCAGAAATTTCGGATAGATCATACATAAATTATACAAAATCATCTTTTTTTATGTGAGAGTAATTGTATTCAAGAACAATTTGTTTTAAGATTAAATTGCATATAGTTTTTTGCTAGAAAAGAGGATTTATGACAGGTAAGGTTAAGTGGTTCAACGCCGCTAAGGGTTATGGCTTTATCACTGGAGATGACGGCAAAGAAGTATTCGTACATTTCTCAGCAATTCAGGTCGATGGTTACAAAACGTTGGATGAAGGTCAGGCCGTAGAATATGAAGTAAACGACGGTGAAAAAGGCCCTCAGGCTGCAAACGTTAGAAAGATTTAATTACTGATACAGAATAATTAGACCGAAAATGAGCTTGAATGAAAAGCTCTTTTTTTATGAATAAACAGGCTGTCTGCTTAGTTCAGACAGCCTGTTATTTCAGATATTTTTCGGGATCTTCTTGCCATGCAGCGCAGCTAACGCACAGGTTGAACAGTTATGTGAACAGCCGGCACAGGTCCTTCCCTTTTTTCTGTCATCGATCAGACTCCAGATACACAGTATCAGTAATCCTGACATGGACATGATCACAAGTATATTGGCAAGATTATCAGACAGCCAGCTCATTTTATAGTAACTTTCTGCGTCAGTATTTCTGCTTCCTTGTACGGTTTAAACAGCATGTATACCACAAAGGCAATGATCGCGATGGCTGCGATAAGGCCAATGATGTTGACATTGCCATTGATGGCTGAGCCGATCTGATAGATACAGAGTGATACGGCATAGGCAAAGACGCACATATAGCCGATCGCAAAAGCTGTCCACTTGGCATTGTTCATTTCACGCTTGATGGCACCCATCGCCGCGAAGCAAGGAGCGCACAGCAGATTGAAGACCATGAACGAGAATCCGGCGACTGCCGATCCCTTGAAGAAGACATCCAGGACACCCATGATGTTCTCGCCTTCCTCGACCATATCAGGAAGATCTTCCATGGCGATCAGTGTACCGATCGTTCCGACGACATCTTCCTTGGCTACCAGACCCAAAACGGTCGCAACAGCAGCCTGCCAGGTACCGAAGCCTAAAGGAGCAAAGATCCAGGCAAACAGATTACCGATATTTTCTAAGATCGAAGCACCTTCACCGTCATCGCCCAGATAATGCAGTCCGCCTTCCAGCGAAAGGGAGTTAAGGATCCAGATGACGACTGATGATAAGACGATGACACTGCCGGCTCTCTTGATGAAGCTCCAGCCTCTCTCCCAGGTTCCTCTCAATACGTTTGTAAGCGAAGGAACGTGATAAGCTGGCAGTTCCATGACGAACGGTGCAGGATCGCCGGCAAACATTTTAGTCTTTTTCAGGATGATACCGGAAATGATGATGGCTGCAACACCGATGAAATAAGCACAGGTCGATACCCAGGAAGCACCGTTAAAGATAGCTCCGGCGATCAGTCCGATGATCGGCAACTTGGCACCACACGGAATGAAACAAGTCGTCATGATCGTCATACGACGGTCACGTTCATTTTCGATCGTTCTGGTCGCCATGACGCCCGGAACACCACATCCGGCTCCGACCAGCATCGGAATGAATGACTTGCCGGAAAGACCGAATTTACGGAAGATACGGTCCATGACGAAGGCGACACGGGCCATATAGCCGACATCTTCAAGGATGCACAGCATAAAGAACAGGACCAGCATCTGTGGTACGAAGCCCAGAACGGCACCGACACCGTGAACGACACCGTCAGCGACCAGTGATACCAGCCACGGTGCAACGTTCCAGCTCTCCAGCAGAGCAGCGGCTCCGCCTTCCAGCCATTCTTTGGCAAAGACATCGTTGGTCCAGTCGGTCAGGAATGAACCGAAAGGCCCCATGGCCAGCCAGTAGACTCCGAACATGACCAGAGCGAAGATCGGCAGACCTAAGATCCGGTCAGTAACGATCTTATCGATCTTGTCTGAAACGGACAGTTCACCGGCACTCTTCTTCTTGTATATGCCCTTCAGTAGATTGCCTATATAGATGTATCGTTCATTGGTGATGATGCTTTCAGCATCGTCATCCATCTCTTCTTCCACGGTTTTGATATCTTTTTCAATATGATCGAGCGTATCCTTATTGAGTTTAAGATCTTCCAGAACTTTCTGGTCTCTTTCAAAAAGCTTGATCGAATACCATCTCTGCTGTTCTTCAGGCAGATCATGAACACAGGCTTCTTCGATATGAGCTAGTGCGTGTTCAACATTGCCTGAGAAGGTATGCATCGGAATGGTCTTTCCGTTTCTGGCGGCTTGTACAGCAGCTTCTGCTGCCTTATCGACATTAGTCCCTTTCAAAGCTGAAATAGTGACGAATTGTACACCCATTTCCTTTGAAAGCATCTCCAGATCGATCCTGATATCATTCTTTTCAACCAGGTCCATCATATTGATCGCTACGACGACCGGAATGCCCAGTTCAGTCAGCTGGGTCGTCAGATAGAGATTTCTTTCCAGGTTCGTTCCATCGATGATATTCAAGATGGCATCAGGTCTCTCACTGATCAGATATTCTCTGGCAACGACTTCTTCCAGTGTATATGGAGAAAGCGAATAGATACCAGGAAGGTCAGTGATGATGACATCGTCATATCCTTTGAGTTTTCCTTCTTTTTTCTCGACTGTCACACCCGGCCAGTTTCCGACGAACTGATTGGAACCGGTCAGGCCATTGAACAGAGTCGTTTTGCCGCTGTTGGGATTTCCGGCTAAAGCTATTCTTATACTCATCTTCTATCCTTCTTTCTCTTCCATGACTTCGACCTTTTCAGCATCTTCCTTACGGATCGAAAGTTCATATCCTCTGACTGTTACTTCGATAGGATCTCCTAACGGAGCCACTTTTCTCACATAGATCTCGACGTTCTTGGTGACGCCCATGTCCATGATCCTGCGCTTGATTGCACCTTCACCGTGCAGTTTCTTAACGACACAGGTCTCACCGATCGCTACATCCCTTAATGTTTTCATCATCTTCCCCCTTTAAATCATGATCTTCATGGCAAGTTCCTTATCAAGCGCCACTTTACAATCCTTGACACTGACGATCAGATTACCGTTGATCGCCGAAATGACGTTGATGACAGCCCCGGGAACAAAACCCATATCTTCCAGATGCTTTCTGGTCTCCGGGTTTCCCCCTACCTTCTTGATCACGTTCACTTCATTTGTTTCAGCATAAGACAGTGGCAGCATGATAATAACCTCCTGGTTAGCCCTTGCTAACTAGTATTATTATAGTTAGCTAATGCTAACATGTCAAATAACCTGTATAATGTAGTTAATGAAGATCCAGGAATCGGCAGAGATGTATCTTGAGACCATCTACATCCTGTCGAAAAAACAGGAAAATGTCAGATCGATAGACATCGCCAGGAAGATGAATTTTTCGAAACCTTCCGTATCGCGCGCCGTCAAAAACCTGCAGAGTGAAAACTATATCGATATCGACAGCAATGGTTTCATTACGCTGGCCTCTAATGGTCTGGCGATCGCAAAAAAGATCTATGAAAGACACGAAGTCTTTACACAGATCCTGGTTTCACTGGGTGTCGATCCGGAAATCGCGGAAGAAGATGCCTGCCGAATCGAACATGTCGTTTCCGATGAGACGTTCAGGGTCATCAAGAAACACTTGAAAGAAAAAGGCAGTTAAAACAACATATACAAAAAGGACATGATCATCATGATATGTACCCTCCAAACTGGACAAACCAGTAAGGAGGGTTTTTAAATGAAGTATGACTGGAAATTCAAACTGAAATGTGTTGAGGATTATAAGAAAGGTGTATGGACTGAAAAGCCTGAACAGGCCGGATGCAGTGATA
>JAFRKA010000006.1 GCA_017432005.1 Erysipelotrichaceae bacterium | reverse complement strand
GATGAAACCGTTGACGATGACTGAACAGTTGGCGGAATCACCTGATGCATTCTGGACATCGACTGTCACAGAATCACCCAATTCCTTCTTCAGCTGATCTTCAAAGCCCTGTGTAGCTGCATCAAGAGCAGCATGCTGGACAAGCTGGACGACGCCGACATGCAGCTGTTTTTGGTCACCGCCATCACCAGATGACTGACCGCCTGATGATGAACATCCGCATAAGCAGATAAGGCATAAAGCCGTAAGCATAAGCACTAATAATTTTTTCATAACATTTCTCCCTTTCAACAAAAAATTCGTCCTCATACAAGGACGAATCATCGTGTTACCACCTTTTTTCAACAATACATTACTGCATCATTCTCATTGACCACCAACATGGCCCGGGATATTAACGATTCCCTGCCGGGACAGCCTACTGCATTTTTCAGCTGTTCAACTCAGTAATGAATACCTCGCCTTTATCACGATCACTTTCACCACCCGTGATCTCTCTACAGTGCATCATCAGCGATACTGTTTACTTCAAAGTCTTTTGTTGTTTTTATTTTATGAAAACAATTTTGTAAAGTCAATGATTTTTTACAATTATTTTCTGAAAATATTTTCATCAATGTCTGCACATGGAAGATGCAGGAAACAGCGGCAGGAAGATATAACCCTGTTTGTCCAGACCTTCAATGATATCTGGCAGAGCTTCAAGTGTGTTCAAAGAATAGTCATGCATCAGAACGACGATCACCTTCTTGTCTTTTGTATTGTTCAGAACATTATCCCGATAGACGTTAGCTGGCTGCAGCTGACCGCCGTCACCGCAGGCTATGTTCCAGTCGACATATCCATAACCCAGTTCATTGAGTCTTGGGATGATGTCCGGAATCTTGGACGATGTATCGCTACCTCCCGGAAAACGCATGATCTCCGTTTTATAGCCATAACGGTCATAGATGAATTCGCGGTTGCGGATGACCTCACTTACGAATCTGTCGATCGAAGAATAAACACCTTCTTTGCCCAGTTTATGAGTAGCGGTATGATTGGCCAGTGTATGACCTGAATTGATGACTCTTCTGTAGATCGCATCATATGCGGCATCTTCTTCAGCGTATCCAGTCTCTGAACACTTCATCAGATAGAAAAATGTGGCTGGAACATCATACTCATCAAGGACATCAAGAAACTGATTGGAACGATGGTACGGTCCGTCATCAAAAGTAAGATAAGCGATCTTCAGATCAAGCTCGCCGTTCAGTATCCTGTCTTCCGTTTCCTTTGCCAGAGCAAAGAATTCTTTCTTTACATCTTCGATCTCATTGATGCTGTCAAGAAGCTCATCACGGTATTTCTCTCTCTGCTTCAGTTCAAGTTCCTTCGCATCTCTTTCTTCCATCGCCTCTTCACAGATCATTTTGGCCTGTTGTACTTCTGAAAGGATCTCTTTATTATTCTGCCAACAGGAAAAAGCCGTGTAGCCGCAGAACACGAGGATAAAAACAGTGATGATCAGACTCGCTTTCAGGAAAGCCGATCCTGAAGTTCTTCCAGTCTTCTCTTCCATAACAGATACTGACTTATCTCTTCCTTCTTTTCCAGTTCTTCGATCTCCGAATTCAGATCATCGATCGCTTTTTCCAGTTCTTCTGTTTCCTGTATAGCCATCTGTCTGCTTTGTTCCTGATACGATATCTGTTCGATATTATCCTTGTACAGCGCATCAAAATAAGCGACCGCCATGCCGCCGAGTGTAATCAGAATTATTTCGATCAATATCAGAAAACGTTTCATTTATGCCTTCTAGGCTGATTGAAAATACAGCCTGAAAATGTTAGTATACAATAGATGTGTGTCCATGTAGCTCAGTTGGATAGAGCATCCGCCTTCTAAGCGGACGGTCGGGAGTTCGAATCTCTCCATGGACGCCATTTTTTTATGCCTGCAGTGCTTCCAGCATCTGCTCAGGATTGTCTGCCGCCTTTACATTGGAGAATGCCTTGGCGATCTTCCCCTTCTCATCGATCAGATAAGTCGATCTGACGATGCCCATGTATTTCTTTCCGTAATTGCTTTTTTCTTTCCAGACATCATAGGCTTCGATGACCTCGTGATCAGGATCAGACAGCAGGATGAACGGAAGATTGAACTTCTCGGCAAACTTTTTGTGTGATGCGACCGAATCCTTGGATACGCCGATGATCACCGCATCCTTTTCCCTGAATTGCGGATACAGCTCCGCAAAATTACATGCCTGCTTGGAGCAGCCACTTGTCATATCCTTCGGATAGAAATACAGAATGACTTTCTGTCCTTTGAATTCAGACAGTTTACGCAGCTCATTATTCTGATCATACAGAGCAAACTGCGGTGCTTTTTTACCGATCTCCAGCATATTTTTATCCTCCCATGAATCCGAAACTGCTGAACAGTTTCTGGAGCTTTTCTATCAGTTCCTTCAGATCTTCAAGTGTCTGAGGATCGAAGCTGCTGGTAAAACCCTCAACTTCATTACCGATCTCTTCGACCTGGTTCATCAGACTGTTGTACCTGTTGACCATCTCAACGATCTTGGGCACATAGATATACGCGATCACAGCGATCACGATCACGATGACGGCATCTATCCCGTAGCGGATATAGCGCCGGATGTCATTCTTCCTTTTTTCTTCGACCAGTTCCATCAGCAGTTCATGGTCTGACATGTTTTCGTAGTCTTTCATCGGGCCTCCATAGATATATGATTTATTATAATCTTTCTGATCCCTTATAAACAGCCATCAGCTACTGCTCGATACTATCGTAGTATTGCTCCAGTTTCTCTCTCGCTGAAACATAGAAAGGTTCAAGTTCCGGATCGAACTGAGTTCCCATGCCTTCCATTATGATGGAATCAGCTTTTTCAAAAGACATCTTTTCCTTATAGACTCTCTTGCTGACTAGTGCATCATATACATCAGCGATCGCCATGATCCTGGCTTCCAGAGGGATATCCTTTCCCTTGAGACCATCAGGATAACCGGAACCGTCATAACGCTCATGGTGATAATGCGCGACATTCTCGGCGATGACCTTGAATTCCTCATCATCAGTACCTTCCAGGATCTCATGAACAATCCTGGCGCCTTCCGAAGCGTGAGCCTTCATCTTCTCAAACTCTTCCGGTGTAAAACGTCCCGGTTTGCGTAAGATCTGATCATCGACAGCGATCTTGCCCAGGTCATGCATCGGCGCAGCCTTGATGATATCGGCACAGAATTCCTCTGAAAGATCATAGCGGTTGTCCTTGCGGATCTCATCGATCAGGATCCTTACTCCTTCGCTGGTCCTTCTGATATGCCCTCCGGTCGAGTTGTCACGGCTTTCGACCATCGTTGCCATCGACATGATCAGCCTGTCATGCATCTCAACGATATGTCTGGTCTTGTCTTTTACCTCATCCTGAAGCTGCGTGTTATAGCTGTTGATGAGTTTTATATACTTCTGATTGGCTGTATCATCCGTAATGACGAACTGATAGCCTTTCTTTCGTTTTTCATCATAAAGATAATTAATATCGATAAGATAAGTATTATCCTGCTTCTCATAATAGAACTTGTCATTTTTGTTGTTTTTTCTGAATTCATCGAGCCATGTTTGCGCATCAATAGAAAATCTGTCGTCCTTGAGAAAACCCTTATCGACAGTCATCTCTTTTAAGGACGGGAATATCTCTTTGGCATAGACATTGCTGCCAAGATAGCGGTATTTGAAATCAAAGGAGACCAGTCCGGTATTTCCTGTCTGGTCCATGGAATCGACCGCAGTCGAACTGATATCATACAGACACATCTGCCTGATGATGATCAGATAAATGATCTGGGCTGTCACATAGGCAACCGTGATCAGCTCGATATTGTGGAATATCATACGTCCGACAAAGAAAGCGATCATGCTTATTACTTCCGTCAAAAACAGCAGGAAGATGATGACACGCGAGATCTGATTCTTATGCAGATAGCTGTAGATGATCGCACCGAGCGACATGATGAAATAGACGAAGATCATGCCATAGAATACGGTATGCATCGTTCCGTATTCAGAGATGATATGGACGACACCGTCTACACGTTCAAATCCTACCGTCTTGTAGAACAGATCGGAATTGCCGATCGTCAAAGACGAAGTAAAGATCACGGTAGTGACCGCATAAAACAGCAGTTTAAGTGCTTTACCTATTTTTATCTCACAGAGACTGAATACCACCATCATCAGCTGCAGGATGAGGTAACAGCCTCCTATATAAGTCAGTTTCTTCGGAACCAGAGCTTCTTCAAGGCTGTGAGCTCTGGATAAGAGATAGAAAGCCAGATTGGTGATCGGTATCAGAACAAAGATCAATGTGATATGGATCTCAAAATGCCGATGCCAGATAAAAACATAATAAAGTGACAGCAGCAGCGAGATCACCAGAACTATTTCATAATAGAGTTCCATGACAACATTCTACAATATTTCTATTCCTTCATCTTTTCTTTTTCGAAAATGAGATCATTTGTTTTTCTGAAATATGACTTTCTTTTCTTTCAGCGAGATCTTTTTCACAACGTAGCCGTATTCCGTCAGTTCCTTTTTGTATTGCAGGAACGAATGATCGATCGCAAAACCAAGGATCTATTCAATCTCATTAAAAGAGAGACAGATATGATCGTCTCCGTTTTCTTTTATCCATATCCATAATGGTCTGTATTTACTCATATGTTCATCCGATTATCCTAAACTGTCCGGTCTGAAGATCGAATTCAGCTACTTTTGTCTTTCCCAGCAGATGACGGTTATTACGATAATAATACTGAGCCAGACTTTCGTTTCTTTTAAGATTGAACGAATACGACATCACGATATACTTCTCATAATCATCAGGTAAAAAAGAGAGATAGAAAGCTGCTTCATTTACCGTACCGATCTTGCCGCTCGGAACATTGCCCGCCTCAGTCCAGGTATATCTTTTGCATTCTATGCCTATCTTCTTTTCCAAATTCACGATATCAAAACGATGCAGTTTCGGCGGATCTCCGATCGGGATCTTTTTCTCCATTTCAAAACCTGTACCATATTTCTTCTCAAAATAGTCTCTGACCTGTATCTGGAAAACTTTTCCTCTGCTTGAGTTATCCATAAAACTCATACTGTACCTCCATCATGGTCTTTCAGGGACCTGATCAGATGCCCCTCTTGTATCGCCGCAAATGTCGCTGTTGCACTGACGATCGCTCCACTGTATTTCAGATCGATGAGTGTCAGTGTCAGCGGGACGATAAACAGCAATATGCCAGTCACTTTATTCATTACCGTATGTAAGACAACGATTTCTTTTCGCATTACATATCCGGAAAGCAGATTAACTGCCTTGATCACGGCGATCACAATGATCCATACCATAAGCCAGATCGGTACGTGAATAATCGGAATTAACTTTATCAGACATGCAATTACGAGAACCAGATCGGCCGCTGTATCCAGTTTCGATCCAAACTCACTGATAGTTCCTGTTTTACGCGCTACTGTCCCATCTATCATATCGCTGACTCCGGCAATGATATACAAGCTATAGAACGCCGGTGAAAACGCCGGGCAAATCAATATACAAATACTGCAGATGATTCTGATTCCGGTGATGATATTTGCCATATTACATCCTTGACATCAATACTATTGTCTCCACATGTGAAGTATATGGGAACATATCGACCGGCTGGATACTTGTCACTTCATAATATCTGCTCAGAAATTTAAGATTCTCTTTCAGGGTAAGCTGATTGCAGGAAACATAGACGATCCGATCAGGTCTCATCTTCACCATTGAAGACATGAAACGCTGATCTGCTCCCTTACGGGGCGGATCCATGATCACCACATCGATATGCGTTTTGTTTCGGGCAAGGAATTCCATGTATTTGCCCGCATCCTCGCAAACGAATTCCGCGTTTTCGATATCATTGATCTTCATGTTGATCTTGGCATCTTTCACTGCTGAAGAATTGGATTCGACACCGATGATCTTCTTTGCTGATCCGGCAGCACACAGACCGATCGTCCCTGTTCCGCAATACGCATCAAGCAGAATCTTCGAATCATTCAGTCCGGTTGCCTTGATCGCTCCCCGATAAAGGATCTCAGTCTGTCTTCTGTTGACCTGATAAAACGATGAAGGAGAGATCCTGAATTTCAGTCCGCACAGTTCATCAGTGATATATCCTTTTCCGTAAAGAATGATATTCCTCTTACCGAGAACTGCAGAACTGCGGCTGCTGTTGATGTTCTGGACGACTGTTTTTACTTCCGGGTTGAAATGTATTATGTCTCTGACCACTTCTTCGCGATGAGCGAAATCGGCAGTTTTACTCACCAGGACCACCATGTATTCACCGGTATTGGTACTACGGATCATGACACAGCGTAAACAGCCTCTTGCTGATCTTTCATCATAGATCGGTATCCGTTTACGGATGATGATCTTTTTTACCGAAGACATGATCCGGCTGATCATTTCATCACAAAGACCGCATTCTTCGACCGGTACGATCGTATGGGTCGAAGCTACATAGTATCCCGAAATGATATTGCGATGTTCGTCGTAGGCAAAATTCATCTGGACCTTGTTACGATAATGGTCACGATCATCCATCCCGATGATCTTTTCTACATGACAAAAAGAAGAAAGAAGCTTTTCGCTTTCTTCCTGTTTCTTTTTCAGCTGTTCAGTATAAGGAAGACCCTGATACTGACAGCCACCACAGTATGTGCTGACCGGACATTTTTTCATTATTCACACGTTTTATGCTGTTCTGGGGACCATTTCGGGCTGCAGGACATGGACATCTTGCAGTATTGTGCATCCCAGAAATATTTTTCACCTTTATTGATGATGATGCTGTCACCCTCTTTGAATTCGACTGTTTCGTTGCTCAGGACCAGTTTCCCCTGACCTTCAAGTATATAGACTATCTCTGTACATTCCTGGTTCATGACAAAACCTTCAGCCGGATATCTGCCGCTTATCTCAGACAAAGCAAAGCCTATCTCGAAATTGCTGAAGGGATAATCATAGGTTTTACATTTATCGGAATTGGCTCCGATCACCGCTTCATTCTTTCTGATGATCTTCATATCTTTTCATTCCTTTCTGCTCAGTGCTGTTACACATTCGGTATGCACAGTGAACGGGAACATATCGACCGGATAGACTGTCGATATAACATAGTATTCTTCAAACAGCTTCAGATCTCTGGCCAGAGTCGCGGGATTACAGGAAACATAGACGATCCGGGGAACTTTATTGTTTATCAGTGATGAGATCAGCTCCCTGCTGATACCTTTGCGCGGCGGATCGAGGATGACGACATCTTTATCTCTTATATATTCGTCCATATCCTTTCCGGCATCCGCCAAAATGAATTCAGCATTTTTGATCCCGTTGATCTTCGCGTTGTCCCTGGCATTGTTTACCGCTGCCTCAACGATCTCCACACCGGTAACATGTCTGACGCTTCTGGCCATGAACAGCGAAATAGTTCCGATACCGCAATACAGATCCAGGATATCACTGTTTTCATCTGCACCCGACAGTTCTCTTACTTTCGTATAGAGTTTTATCATCTGATCGCGGTTGACCTGATAGAAAGATTTCAGCGACAGTTTTACTCTTATCCCGTCGAATTCATCAAAGATATGATCTCTGCCGTATAGCAGTCTCTCTTCCTTTCCCAGGATCACGTTTGTTTCGGCGTCATTGAGGTTGAGGATGCAGGATCTGATCTCAGGATATCTATTACAGATATATTCAGCTGTATAAGTATAATCAGTATCATAACTGCGCACTACAAGTCCTAACATCACTTCATCCGTTGACATCGCATGTTTGATGATGATGTGACGGATATCCTGATCCAATCCGTTTTCAAGCAGATACTGCTTGAGATCTTTAAAGATCCGATTGGCTTTCTCAGATTCGATATAGCAGTCGCCAAACTCGACGATGTCGTTGGAATAACGGCGATAAAATCCCATCTTATGATCCCTGACCGGGATCTGGACCTTGTTGCGGTAGTAGAAAGGATCATCGGCAGGAATGATGTCGGCGACATCACGATCGCGCAGAGTGCTGATCAAAACATCCTTTTTCAACTCGAGCTGATAATCATAATTGATATGCCGATAATCACATCCTCCGCACTTATAGGCGATCGGACATTCAGACTTGCGTCTGAAAGGCGATTCCTTGATCAGTCTGTCGATGATGCCGAAAGAGTAGTTCTTCTTCTCAGCCGTGATCTTTACATCAGCGATCTCACCTTTGATCAGACCTTTGACGAAAACGACCAGTTCCCCTGCTCTGGCTATACCCTGTCCATCCACGGACATATCTACGCATTCACATCTGATTATTTCGTTTTTCATCTATAAAAAACTTCATGTCTCCATGAAGTTTATTCAGTTTCAGTTTCTGTTTCGGTCTGAGTCTCATCGATCTCTTCAGATCCGTCACCGGCTGTACCGATCTCATTGTTGGTAGGCTTTTCGACCCTTCCCTCCAGTTCGGCAGCGAGCTGTTCATTCTTCGGATGAGCCATATCATCGATTCCGTACTGATCTTCAGCTGAGTTCTTGTGCAAGAGCTTGTACTGTCTGGAATTGGTGGCAGCGATCTCTGAAGCCTCCGGAGTCGTGTAGATATTGATCTGCAGGTCATACATCTTCTTGGTATCAGTAGCCGTGAAGTATGTAGAGATCGGTAGTTTGGAATTGACCTTATTGTAGGCATTCGTCAGCATCGTATCGATCTGCTGTTCCGTTAAGGAATCATTGGTATCGATGAAGATCCTGAGCTGTCCCTGTGAAAGGACGACCTCAACGCTGTCGAGCGAACCGAGCGTCTCAAGATCGGCTTTCAGTTCCTTGACCTGAGCATCCGTAATCTTCGGATCCAGATCATTGTCAAAACGTGAGCCTTCACGCGGTGTTCCCGAATGCAAGGCTGAAATGCCCAGTATGCTTAAAAAGATGATGACCGGGATCGCAATGATCAGAATACCGGCGATCAGGACCAGAGCGGATCTGGACAGTCTTTTCTTTTCTTTCTTTGGTCTGTCTTTTTTTATTTCACTCATGTATAAATCTCCATCAAATATTCTACCATATTCTATAACATACTCTCAAACTCGTCTTCTGAAAGAGTCGTAACACCGAGCTCGTTGGCTTTATCCAGCTTGGAACCGGCTTCCGTACCATAGATGACGAAATCCGTCTTTTTCGATACTGAAGATGCCACATGAGCACCGAGATCTTCCAGCAGTTTTGTCGCATCGCTGCGGGAATATCTTTCCAGCGTACCGGTCAAAACGACAGTCTTGCCGGCAAAGACGGAATCAGAACTGACAGTCGTATCGATATAATTCATATTTACTCCCAGCATCTTCAGCTGTGAGATCATCTCCATATTGCTTGGTTCATTGAAGAAATCCCTGATGTATTCAGCCGTGATCGGACCGATATCCTTGATCTCACTGAGTTCTTCAAGCGAGGCATTCATGAAACTGTCCATATCCTTGAAATGCGCAGCCAGGATCTTGGCGGCTTTTTCACCGACCTGGCGGATCCCCAGACCGTTGATCAGTCTCTCCAGAGAATTGGCTTTGGAGTTCTCTATCGCTTCGATCAGATTATCATAGGACTTGCTGCCGAACTTCTCCATCTCCAGGATATCGTCCCGGCGGTTGTGAAGCTTATAGATGTCCTCAAAACTGGTCAGAAGCCCGTTGTTCAGGAATGCTTCGACGCGTTTTTCTCCCAGTCCGTCGATATTCATGGCGTTGCGTTCTGTAAAATGAGCGATCGAATAGACCAGTCTGGCCTTGCATTCGCTGTTGACGCAGTAATGAGCTGCCTCATCTTCAAAACGATAGAGTTTTCCTCCGCAGACCGGACATCTGTCCGGAAATACGAAACTGACCTGTGAACCGTCGCGGTTCTCCTTGATCGAACGGACGACTTCCGGGATGATATCTCCGGCTTTCCTTACAATGACCGTGTCGCCGATCCTGATATCCTTGTCACGGATATTGTCTTCATTATGCAGAGTTGCAAAGCCGACTGTCGTTCCGGCCACCTTGACCGGTGTCAGTTTTGCGTTAGGTGTACACTTGCCGGTACGGCCGACCGTGATGAAGATGTCTTCCACTTTGGTGCGGACTTCTTCTGCCGGGAATTTATAGGCGATCGCCCATTTAGGTATACGGGAAGTAAAACCGATCTTCCTTTGCAGATCATAGGAATTGACTTTTACGACCATGCCGTCGATCTCATAAGGAAGATCGTGGCGGATCTTGACTGTCTCATCGATAAAACTGATGACATCTTCGATGTTTTTGTAAAGCGAGGTCGTTTCATTGACAACGAAACCGAGCTTGCGGGCATATTGCAGAGAGCCGTAATGAGTATCGGAATTGACATCATCAGGGACATGATACCAGAAACCGTCGAGACCTCGTGATGCACAGATGCGGGAATCCAGCTGTCTGATCGAACCGGCTGCCGCATTGCGGGGATTGGCGAATTCTTCTTCCCCGTTGGCCCTTCTTTCTCTGTTGACTCTGTTGAAAGAAGCCTTCGGCATATATACTTCACCGCGGATATCATAACGCTGTTTATATGGGATGGCCATTGGGATCGACTGGATCGTGCGGACATTGGAAGTGACATCTTCACCGGTGATACCGTCACCTCTGGTCACCGCCTGTTTGAACAGTCCGTCCTCGTAGATCAGAGACATGGCCAGACCGTCGATCTTGTATTCGGCACAATACTCGACTTCACCATAGACATCAGTGATCTTTTTTGACCATTCACGCAATTCATCATATGAAAAAACATCGCCCAGCGACAGCATCGGTCTTTCATGAGTTATCTTTTTGAACTCACTCAGGATCTCAAATCCGACTCTTTTCGTTACCGAATTGGGATCATCGAGCTCGGGATGTTTCTTTTCCAGTTCCTCCAGTTCCCGAAACAGTATATCGTATTCACTGTCGGGGATCGTAGGCATATCAAGCGTGTAGTATTCGTAGGCATACTGCTTCAGCAGTTTCCTTAATTCCAGTATTCTTTCGCTCTCATTCATATAATCAATTATAGCTCAGAATTATTATCTTTTTTAAAGATAATGGGTTATAATTTAAACGTTGTTTTGAAACAATAAATTATTATTTTTAACAGATTATGGAGGATTATTAGATGTCTGATAAAACAGAAAAGATCACTGTTCCAATCACCGAAAGGATACCATGGGCCAAAGCTTCTGAAAGCAGCGATATTCCGCTCCATCTGGATTATTTCGACTCTTCAATGTATGAAGCAGTCGAAAACATTGCGAGGAAGTATCCTAATGCGATCGCTTTTGATTTCATGGGCCGTTCAACAACCTATAAAAAGATGATCGATCAGATCGAAAAGTGTGCCAAAGCTTTAAGGACGATCGGTGTCAGAGAGAATGACTGTGTAACGATCGCTCTGCCTAACTGTCCGCAGGCTGTCTATATGTTCTATGCGGTCAACATGGTCGGTGCCATCGCCAACATGATCCATCCGCTCTCAGCTGAAAAAGAGATCGAACATTATCTGAATGCTTCAAATTCCGTAACAGCCGTTACGCTGGACCAGTTCTATCACAAGTTTGAAAACATCAGAGCCAATACGAATGTTGTAAATATCATCATCGCTTCGATCAGAGATGAACTCTCACGTCCGATCAAAGCCGGATACATGCTTACGGAAGGACGCAAGATCAAGCCGATCCCGAAGGATGCACCGGTCATCAGATGGGATCAGTTCATGAAGATAGCCAACAGCTGTTTCTACAACTACAAGAAACAGCGCAAAGGAAGTGACCCGGCTGTCATGCTGTACTCCGGCGGTACGACCGGTACGACCAAGGGTATCGTCCTTTCCAACAGTAATTTCAATAACCTCGGCCAGCAGATCGTTGCGACCAACCCGATGTATCGGATCGGTGACCGCATGCTGGCAGCGATGCCGATGTTCCACGGTTTCGGACTTGGTGTCTGTATCCATTCCCTGCTTTCACAGGGCGGTCGTGTCATACTGCTTCCGCGTTTCACGCCGAAGTCATATGCTAAAGCCATCCTCAAGAATAAGTGTAACTTCATTGCCGGTGTTCCGACCCTGTTTGAAGCTTTATTGAGAAACGATGCGATGAAAGGCAAAGACCTTTCCTTCCTCAAAGGCATGTTCTCAGGCGGCGATACGCTCTCTGTAGAACTTAAGAAGAAAGTCGACAAGTTCCTTTATGATCATCATGCAACGATCCAGATCAGAGAAGGTTACGGTACGACAGAAACAGTCACAGCCTGCTGTCTGACTCCACCGACGATGTACAAGGAAGGATCCATCGGTATTCCGTTCCCTGATACCTACATGAAGATCGTCAAACCGGATACGGATGAAGAAGTTCCTTACGGTACCGAAGGCGAGATCCTGATCTCCGGTCCGACCAACATGCAGTATTATTGGGAGAATAAGGAAGAAACTGATGCGACGCTTAGAAAATCAGATGTCGACGGTCTGACCTGGGTACATACCGGAGACCTCGGCTTCATGGATGATGAAGGCTTCATCTACTTCAAGGGCCGTTCCAAGAGGATGATCATCTCTTCCGGCTACAATATCTATCCTGCTCAGCTGGAAAACATCATCGACGCTCATGACGATGTCCTGATGTCCTGCGTCATCGGTGTCCCGGATTCCTACAAGATGCAGAAGGTCAAAGCCTTCGTTACATTAAAACCGGGCATTGAACCGAGTGATGCGATCAAAGAGGATATCCTGTCTCACTGCCGCAAGCATCTGGCCAAATACGAAATGCCTTATGATATCGAATTCAGAGACGATATGCCAAAGACCCTGGTCGGCAAAGTCGCCTACCGAGTCCTCGAAGAAGAGGAACTGATGAAGATAAAGAATCAGGAATTAAAAGAATCTGCCGAATAGCAGATTCTTTTTTACTTCAGTAATTCTGTACAGTTTTCCAGATAATATCTTAAAGCCAGTGCATCTCTGGCCTGGACCAGCTTGTCACAGCGGCTTTTAGCCTGATTTTCCAGCCGATCCAGTGCTGCAAGCGGATCGAGCCATACTATTTCGCTTATAAGTATCTGTTCTTCCTCTGTACGCGACATTTCGATTTTTTCCCTTGTATCGACACGGCAATGAAAGAAAGTTGACAGTGTGATCCTGTTGATCAGGTTGTAGCAGTCCAGCACTGATCCCAGCAGTCTGATGTCTTTTGCTTCATAGCCCATCTCCTCCTGGATCTCTCTTTCCAGGGCGACATCGAAGAGTTCGTTCTCCTCTACTCCTCCTCCGCAGGTCTCCAGATGATCACGTTTGCCGAAATAATCTTCTCCCTTGATATGCAGAAAACCAAAGAGCCCCTGTTCATTTTCACAGAGGGCTCTGGCAGTATAACGTATATGATCATAGCCGTCATACGGATAAAGCTCATCTTTGAGCCTTCCTATGATAGGCCAGGATACATCGATCTTGATCTTATTGATATCGATATCGGTTTTCATTCAAGACCAATCAGATATGAATAGACAGGCTGACCGCCATTGATGACTTCCAGTTCAAACGGAGATTTATTTGTGACATATTCTCTGATCTCATTGACCTCATCTTCGTTCACATCCTGTCCGACGATCAGAGTCAGCAGTTCTTTTTCATCGTTTCTGAAGAGCCTGTCAAGAAGGGCAATGAGGACTTTCTTCCGGTCTTTACCGGAACAGATGATACCTTTTCCGGTGATAGCCATATAATCACCCTCTTTTACTTCTACGCCTTCAAATGTCGTATCCTTGATCGCATAGGTGATGCTAGAAGCATCGACATTGGCGATCACTTCATTGAGATCGTTGATGATCGAAGCAGTCTCACCTTCCGGATCGAACATTCCGACAGCTGAAAGACCGGCCTGGATCGACTTGGTCTCCATGACATAGATGTTGCGATCGCTCATAACTGACTGACACTGTTTGGCAGCCAGGATGATATTGGAGTTGTTCGGGAAGATGAAGATATTCTCGCAGTTATCAAGTTCGTTGACGACCTTGACGAAATCTTCAGTCGAAGGATTCATCGTCTGCCCGCCTGATACGACGACATCAGCACCCAGATCATAGAAGAGCTTTGTGAGTCCTTCACCGGCAGCGACAGCTACGATACCGTATTTCTTAGCTTCCTTTACGACTTTTTCTTCTTCTTTTACTTCTTCTTTAGCCTCTTCCTGTTTCTTCTTCGGTTCTGCACCGGCATTGGCGATGATCGTCGAATGCTGTTCCTGCATGTTCTCGATCTTAAGTTTGATGAATTCGCCATAGCGCTGACCGATGTTCAGAGCATCACCAGGTTTGAGTGTATGCACATGGACCTTGACCAGATCATCATCCTTGACGACGACCAGCGATTCTCCGCCCATGTCAGTAAGTTTCTTCTTCAGGATCTTCTCATCAAAAGTCTTGACGATATTTTCATCCAGTCTGACGATGAATTCCGTGCAATAGCCGAATTCCTCGTTTTCCAGCATCAGCGCCGGATTGACTTCAGTTTCTTCCTTCTTTTCGGCAAAATCGATCGGCTGACCGTCGATATATGCCTTGAAACCTTCCAGGATCCTTAACAGTCCGCTGCCTCCGGAGTCGACGACACCAACTTCCTTGAGGACCGGCAGATACTCCGGAGTCCTTTCCAGTGATTCACGGGAGTACTGTACCAGTTTGGCAAAATACATCTCGAGATCGAAAGGTTCTGTCTCATAATCATGATTGGCATACCAGGATGCTTCTCTGATGACTGTTAAGATCGTACCTTCGACCGGTTTCATGATCGCCTTATAGGCTACACGCGCACCGTTTTCAAAAGCCAGAGAGATATCGCCTGTTTCAATTTCTTCTTTGCCTTCGATGTGCTGGTAAAAACCACGGAAGATCTGGGAAGTGATGACACCTGAGTTTCCTCTGGCTCCCATAAGCAGTCCGCGGGAAAAAGCCTTGGCTACATCGGAAAGTGAATCCGATGTACACTTCATGGCTTCGTTATAACCGTTAGTAAAGGTCATGGACATGTTCGTACCGGTATCACCGTCCGGGACCGGGAACACGTTGAGCGTATTTATTTCTGAAGCATGGTTCTCCAGATTGGCACATCCGGATCTGAGCATCTCCCTGAACTGTTCGACGTTGAGCTTATTCATTGACCACGATTCCTTCTACATGTACATTCACAGATGACACGTCCATGTTAAGCGTGTTTTCCAGAGCATATTTGACTCTCTCCTGAAGCTGGGACACGACTTCAGAAACCTTGACACCATAGCCGATGACGACATAAACATCGATCTTGATGCCTTCTTTATCGTTTCTGATGATGACGCCCTTGGAATAATTTTCCTTTTTCAGAAGAGCAGAATATCCGTCGACGATATAGTTTTTGGAGATCATTCCTACGACACCATAGCACTCATTGACAGTGGTACCCGCAAGTGTGGCGATGGCATTATCGGATATTTTGATCTGACCTAAACTGGTTTTTTTATTAACAGGCATTTTTATACCTCCAACTAACTATTTAATTATATCAAATAGCTTATTATTTTGACTAAAAGTAGCTGATTTGAAGCCTGAGGATATTAAAAACATATTAATAATATGATAGAATATTAAGGTCAAATAGACAGAAAAAGGAGAAAAAATGAGCAAGAAATACGTTTATATGTTTGCGGAAGGAAATGCAAACATGCGTGAACTCCTTGGCGGTAAAGGTGCCAACCTGGCAGAAATGGCCAGCCTTGGTTTACCGGTACCTTATGGTTTCACCATCACTACAGAAGCCTGCAATGCTTACTATGATGATGGCAAGAAGATCAACAAGGATATCATGTCACAGGTCAAGGTCGCTTTAGGCAAACTGGAGAAACAGGCCGGAAAGAAGCTCGGTGACGCGAAGAATCCGTTACTGGTCTCTGTAAGATCAGGCGCCAGAGCAAGTATGCCGGGTATGATGGATACCATCCTGAACCTCGGTATCAATGATGAAGTTGCCGAAACGATCGCCAAGAAGACAAATAACGAAAGATTCGCTTACGACTCATACCGTCGTTTCATTCAGATGTTCTCGGATGTCGTTATGGAACTTTCCAAGAAGAGATTCGAAGAGATCATCGATGAGATCAAGGAAAAGAAAGGCGTCAAACTCGATACTGAACTTGATGCCAATGATATGAAGGAACTCGTCAAGAGATTCAAAGCCTTCTATAAGAAAGAACTGAAGGAAGACTTCCCTCAGAACACCAACATTCAGCTGGAAAGAGCTATCGAAGCTGTCTTCAGATCTTGGAACAACCCGAGAGCTATCTTCTACCGTAAAGAAAACGATATCCCTTCTTCATGGGGTACAGCTGTCAACGTTCAGATGATGGTCTTCGGTAACATGGGCGATG
Source organism: Erysipelotrichaceae bacterium (assembly GCA_017432005.1). Lineage (GTDB taxonomy): Bacteria > Bacillota_I > Bacilli_A > Erysipelotrichales > Erysipelotrichaceae > Colivicinus. The sequence goes on along the minus strand of JAFRKA010000006.1, from coordinate 97,257 downwards.
ACTGCGGTACAGGTGTTGCCTTTACCAGAAACCCGGCTACCGGTGAAAAGAAACTGTTCGGTGAATTCCTGATGAACGCTCAGGGTGAAGACGTCGTTGCCGGTGTCAGAACTCCGCAGACGATCGATCAGTTAAGAAAAGTCATGCCTGGTGCATACAAGGATTTCGTCAAGATCTGCAATACTCTGGAGAAACACTACCATGATATGCAGGATATGGAATTCACGATCCAGGAAAAGAAACTGTTCATGCTGCAGACCAGAAACGGCAAGAGAACAGCTACTGCTGCCCTCAAAGTCGCATGCGACATGGTCAAGGAAGGTCTCGTTACGATCGACCAGGCCCTGATGATGGTCGAGCCTAAACAGCTTGATGCCCTTCTGCATCCGCAGTTCGATGCTGAAACACTCAAGAAAGCAAAACCGATCGCTACAGCTTTACCGGCTTCTCCGGGTGCTGCCTGCGGTCAGATCGTCTTCTCAGCTGAAGATGCGATCAGAGAACACAAGAACGGCAAGAAAGTCGTCCTGGTCAGACTCGAGACTTCTCCGGAAGATATCGAAGGTATGGCTGCCGCTGAAGGCGTCTTGACAGTACGTGGCGGTATGACTTCTCATGCTGCTGTCGTTGCCAGAGGTATGGGCGAGTGCTGTGTATCCGGCTGTGGCGATATCAAGATCGACTATGCTAAGAAGCAGTTCACTCTGAACGGCAAAGTATATAAAGAATTCGACTGGCTCTCACTGGACGGTTCTACAGGAAATATCTATGGCGAAGCCATCAAGACTGTTCCTGCTTCTATTTCCGGCGACTTCAAGAAATTCATGAAGTGGGCTGATGACAGAAGAAGACTCCAGATTAGAACCAATGCTGATACACCTAAAGATGCAGCTCAGGCTGTTGAATTCGGTGCTGAAGGTATCGGTCTTGTCAGAACTGAACACATGTTCTTCCAGGAAGACAAGATCAAAGCTATCAGAGAGATGATCGTTTCTACGACTGTTGAACAGCGTAAGAAAGCTCTCGAAAAAGTCCTGCCGTTACAGCAGAAAGACTTCGAAGGTATCTACGAAGCCATGAAGGGCTTCCCTGTAACCATCCGTTACCTGGATCCACCTCTTCATGAATTCGTTCCGCAGAACGAAAAAGAACAGAAAGAACTTGCCAAGGAAATGGGTATGTCCTTAGCTGATTTCATGGCTGTCTGTGATGACTTGCATGAATTCAACCCAATGATGGGTCATCGTGGCTGCCGTCTGGCTGTTACTTATCCGGAGATTGCTGAAATGCAGACCAAGGCTGTTATCAGAGCTGCGATCAAGATCAACAAGAAACATCCTAAGTGGCATGTCGTTCCTGAGATCATGATCCCGCTGGTCGGTGATGTAGCTGAGCTCAAGTATGTCAAGGATATCGTTGTAAAGACTGCTGATGAAGAGATCAAGAAAGCCAAGGCTAAACTTGATTACCATGTCGGTACGATGATCGAGATCCCGCGCGCTGCTTTACTGGCTGATGAGATCGCTAAAGAAGCAGAATTCTTCTCATTCGGTACCAATGACCTGACACAGATGACATTCGGTTTCTCAAGAGATGATGCAGGTAAGTTCTTAGGCGCATACTATGATGCCAAGATCTATGAACAGGATCCGTTTGCCAGACTTGACCAGCACGGTGTCGGCAAGCTTGTCGAATTAGCGTGCAAGCTCGGCAGACAGACCCGTCCGAATATCAAGTTAGGTATCTGCGGCGAACACGGTGGTGACCCTGCTTCTATCGAATTCTGCGATAAGGTTGGCTTAACATATGTTTCTTGCTCACCATATAGAGTTCCTATCGCTAGATTAGCTGCTGCTCAGGCTGCTATCAAGAACGCTCCTAAAAAAGCTGAAAAGAAAGCAAGCAAGAAAAAAGCAGTAAAGAAAACTGCCAAGTAATAATTGAATCAAAAGCCTCCGGATTTCCGGAGGCTTTTTCATTTTATAATCTCTTTTTGAGTTCACTCTTCAGTTCATCACTGCAGAAAGCGGCATCAAGTGAATTGTACATGCATTTTTCCAACAACTCATCACTGACCCCGATCATCGACAGCTGTCTGTATTCATTTGCCAGATCGCTCTGGGCAAAGATCATATTGTCCGTATTGATCGTGACCTTAAGCCCTCTTTCCAGCATGTATCTTATCGGATGAGAAGCATAGTTCCTGGTGTTTTTGATATTGGAGCTTACACATACTTCCAATGGTATATCAGCTTCTTTCAGAGCTTCGATATATCTTTCGTCCTGGATACAGTTTATCCCGTGTCCGATCCTGTCTGGTCTCATAGCCAATGCATCCAGGATATGTGAGCCTTCGCCCATCTCTGCGGCATGAAGGGTAAAATGCATGCCTTTGTTTCTGACGATCTCAAATAACGGTGCATAATCAGCATAAGGGCAGTTATTCTCAAATCCGGCCAGATCGAAACCGCACACTCCTCTGCCGTAATACTGTTCACCGGCTTTGATGGATTCCAGATTCTCTTCATAGTTAAAGGAAACACTGTCACCTTTATGCATAAGACAGTTGATTATTCCAACTTTTATCGAAAAATCATTCATCACATCTTCGGCTGCATCGATGACGGCTTTAAGCACTTCGCTTTGCGTCATCCCCTTCTTGCAATGCTGCTGAGAAGCAAACCTGATCTCTGCATATATCAGTCCAAGATCATTCAGTCTTCGGCACAGATCATATGTCGCTTCATACAGATCGTCATAATCCTGCAGAAGATCACAGACCAGATCGAATTTTGTGATGCTCAGAGCTGAATGTGCCGTATTGTTTCTGAACAGACGATCATAAAAAACTTCAAACGATTCATTCTCCGGAATGACCTTGCGCTGCAGTGCTTTCCTGTAAGCCCAGCCGATATTCAGGGAACCATCAAGATGCAGATGCAGATCGATCCTGGCGTAATTCACTTTTCTACTCCGTAAAGACGGCTGTATTTGTTTTTGAGATAATCTATATAGTAATGCGGATTAAATCCCTCACCGGTGTATCTTCTCAGGATCTCATCAAAAGTATACAGTGCAGCATATTTCTGGATGTTGTCCTTCAGATAAGCTGTAACAGTACTGAACTTTCCTTTTGACAGCAATGAATCAAGATCCAGATCCTTCTCCATTTTATTGATGATCTGTGCTCCTATCGCACTGCCTAAAGCGTAGGTCGGGAAATAACCGAAGGATGCATCCGACCAGTGAATATCCTGCAGGATGCCTTCACTGTCGTTCTTCACTTCCACGCCAAGATACTTTCTGTATTTCTCGTTCCAGATCTTATCCAGCTGACTAAGATCGATCTTGCCCGCAAAGATATCTTTTTCTATCTCATATCGGATCAGGATATGGATCGGATAAGTCAGTTCATCCGCTTCCGTTCTGATCAGTGAACACTTCGAAGCGTTTACGGCTCTGATGAACTGCTCCAGAGTCACATCTTTCAGGTTCTCCGGGAAGATCTTCTGCAGTTTCGGATACAAAAGCTTGAAGAACGATTCTCTCTTGCCGAGATAGTTTTCAAAGAAACGTGACTGTGATTCATGCATGCCGGAAGACATATTGTTGAGATACAGGTATTTATCGAATCCTTTATCAGTCTGATGTTCATAGAAACCGTGTCCGCATTCATGGATCAGAGAGAAAATTGCAGCACTGATATCGTGTTCATCATAATTGGTCGTAACACGGACATCGTTTCGTGACAGTGCATTTGTAAAAGGATGTTCCGTAAGTCCCAGATAGCCCCAGGAAGGATCGAAATGCAGATACTTCATGATCTCTTTTGAGAACAGTGCCTGTTTTTCAGCCGGGTAGTATTTATACAGGAAGGAATCATCGATGCAGTCTTTCTTCCGGTCGATCTTTTTTATCAGCGGAAGCAGTTCCTTCTTGATGAGTCCGAAGAATTCATCATATTTGTTCATCGTCATTCCTTCTTCAAAATCATCAAGCAGAAGATCGTATGGCTTTTTGCTCTGATCACGTTTCTTCAGACGTTTTTTGGACAGTTCGATTATTCTGAGCAGATACGGTTCAAAGATCGCATAGTCTTTCTTCATCTTGGCCTTGTACCAGGCGTCATTGCCCTGCATCTGCGCAAAAGAGAATTCCATGATCTCTTCTTTGCTGAATCTGATGAGATCGTCCAATGTCTTGTTTGCCAGGAAGATCTCTCTGTTCATGACTTCACCGAGATCCTGGGTTTTAAGATACTTTACTGCTTCGATGAATTCTTTGTCTGTCTGCAGACTGTAAGCTTCGCCTTCGACGATACTCAGCATCCTGTTGCGATAGCTGTTTCCTTTGACCGGAGCGATCGTCAGACGGTCGAATGACGTTGTTGACAAGACCAGCGTATAAGCTCTGATCTTTTCGATCTGATCGTTGTAGATCTTTAGTGCCTGTTTTCTGTTCATTTTTTTCTCCTTCAAAAAATGGCGTTTGAAAGCGCCATTTTATTTTTTCAGTATTTCTTCGATCCTGTCAGCCTTATCGAGAGTATCATCGACGATGAAAGTCAGATCAGGGATCTTGCGGATCCTGATCCTCTTGGCCAGTTCGCTCTTGATGTGACCCTTGGCTCTTCTTAAAGCTTCAAGTCCGTCTCTTTTTTTGTAGTTCTTGCCTAGAAAAGATACATAGACCTTGGCTGTATTGAGATCAGGAGCTACATCGACTTCCGTAACTGTCGGAAAACCGATCTTGGGATCATTGATCTCCTGTGAGATGATCACTGAAAGTTCTCTCATCAGGATGGAATCAAGTTTATCAGTCCTGGCCATCAGTCAGCTTTGACCTCCTGGTCAACATATCCTTCAATAATGTCCAGTTCCTTGATATCGTTGAAATTCTCGATCGTCATACCACATTCATAGCCTTCAGCTACTTCCTTGGCATCGTTTTCGAATCTTCTCAAAGAACCGAGCTTTCCGGTATAGATGACGATACCGTCTCTGATCAGACGCACTCCGCAGTCTCTGACAATCTTGCCTTCAGTGACCATACATCCGGCGATCGTACCGATCTTAGATACTTTATAGGTCTTTCTGACCTCAGCCTGACCGATGATGACTTCTTCAAATACCGGTTCCAGCATACCCTTCATGGCTGCTTCCATCTCTTCGACAGCCTTGTAGATGATGTTGTGAAGTCTGATCTCAACACCTTCATCCTGGGCTTTCTTGCGGACATTCGCATCCGGTCTAACATTGAAACCGTAGATGACCGCATGTGAAACGGAAGCTAGAATGACGTCAGATTCATTGATCGTACCGGCAGCCCTTCTGATGACGTTGACTTTGACACCGCCGACATCGATCTTGCTTAAGGATGAAGCGACAGCTTCAGCTGTACCTGTGACATCGGATTTGACGATGACAGGGATCTCCTTGACGTCACCAGCATCGATCTGCGATTTCAGATCATCGAGCGTCATGGCGACAGTCGTCTTGCGTTCTTTTTCCAGTTTCGCTCTGGCACGGGCCTGAGCTACTGCTCTGGCATCCTTGTCATCTTCGAAGACTTTGAAGTTATCTCCGGCGACCGGTACATCATTGAGACCGATGATCTCTACCGGTGTGCCCGGTAAAGCTTCAGTGATCTCTCTGCCCATATCGTCAGTCATCTTACGGACTTTACCGTAACATGTTCCGACAACGATGGAATCAGACTGTTTCAAGGTACCGTTCTGGACCAATAAAGTCGAGACAGGACCTCTGCCCTTATCGAGTTTGGCTTCGATAACTGTACCGGTAGCGAGCTTCTTTGGATTGGCTTTGAGATCTCTTACTTCGGCAACGACCAGGATCGTCTCCAGAATGTCCTGAACGCCCATACCGGTCTTGGCAGAACACTGTACATAGATCGTATCTCCACCCCATTCTTCCGGCATCAGTCCGAGTTCGGACATGGAATTCATGACCTTTTCCGGATTGGCTCCGGCTTTATCCATCTTGTTTACCGCAACGATGATCGGAACACCGGCCGCTTTGGCATGGTCGACCGCTTCGATCGTCTGAGGCATCACACCGTCATCGGCTGCGACGACGATGATAGCGATATCCGTAACACTTGCACCTCTGGCGCGCATGGCCGTGAATGCTTCATGGCCAGGCGTATCCAGGAAAGTGACCAGCTTGTCATTGACTTTTACCTGATAGGCACCGATATGCTGAGTGATACCGCCGAATTCACCTTCAACGACACGTGAATTGCGGATGTAGTCGAGTAATGTCGTCTTACCATGGTCGACATGGCCCATGATCGTGACGATCGGCGCTCTTTCGACGAGATCGTTCGGATCATCTTCTTCAGTATCCAGCAGCGTCTCATCTTCCTTCGGCTCTTCCTTGCTGGCGTCGATGCCGAATTCCATACAGACGAGTTCGACATTTTCGTCTTCCAGCTGAGAATTGATGGTCACCATCTTGCCAAGCATAAAGAGGATCTTGATGATCTCCGAAGAATTACGGTGCAGCTTAGCCGCAAGATCTCCTACGGTGATCCCTTCCTGATAGGTGATCGCATCGATTTTTTCAACAGGTTTACGCTCGAATGTCCTGGTGTTATTATTGGCTCCGCGCGGTTTTCTGTTCAGATGCTTTTTATATGTCTGTTTAGCCATGGCAACCTCCTTTTTCTTTTATAACTTTTTATTCAGCATATCCGCAAAGTTTCTGTCGGCAATACCAAGAACTTTCACATTGTTACGTCCTATGGCATCCGACAGCTGCTTTCCGGTATAGCTGTCCACGTGTTTTATCTGATAATAGAAACACTTCTTTTCCAGACGTTCTCTGCTTTTTTCAGAGATATCCGATGCAATGAACATCAGTTTTATCTTTGAAGCCTGTTTCAGTACTTCTTCGCCCAGTATGATCTTACCGGCTTTCCGTACAAAACCCAGCGTCTGCAGAACGTCATCCATTGATGATCCTTTCGATCTCCTCATAGATCTCTTCCGGGATCTCAACTTCCAGAGCTCTGTTGAGCACTTTCTTCTGGCGGGCAAGCTTTAATGCTTCAGCGCTTTTTGAGATATAAGCGCCTTTGCCGTTGAGCTTGCCGCTCAGATCGACTTTAACTTCTCCTTCCGGAGTTCTGACAATACGCAAGAGTTCTTTCTTGGGAAAAGACTCGTTTGTCGCCAGACATCTGCGCATTGGTATCTTTTTCATCAGTTCTCCTCGTAGTAATCCTCGTATTCATCGAAGTCGATATCATCATCGTTGATCCAGGAGTTTTCAGCTTCTTCAGCTTCCTGAGCTTCGATCTCTTCGAGTTCCTCATCAGAATAGACCGGTTTGAACTTCTCGTCGTATTCCTTCTTTTCCAGATCTTCAGCTCTCATACGGCGATCCTCATCATCTTTCTTGCGGCGTCTCTTGGTCTCCGGCTTGTTTTCTTCCTTCTTGGAAGCATCCGCAAAGTCTTCAAACTTGGACTTGTATTCAGTCTTCGGAGTCAACGGCTTGCGCGGTTCTTTCTTCTTCGGCTCTTCCTTGACTTCCTCGGTCTTTTCTTCCGTCTTTACTTCTTCCTTCTTTTCAGGAACTGTTTCTTCAGGCTTTGTCTCTTCAACAGCTTCTTTGACCGTTTCCTTGGTATCTGTCTTGATCGCTACGACTTCATCGACCTTGCCAAGATCCATCTCTTCGATGACGCTCTCATCAAAGCCTGTATCATTGGCTGCCAGTTCCTCTTCAAATTCGGCATTACGTCTGACAGCTTCTTCCTGACGCTTGAGGAATTCCTTTTTTTCTCTTTCCTTGATGATCCTGATCTGATCAGCCTTGAACTGCATCACTTCTTCATCGACATCGATGCCGAGCTCTTCGATCTCGCTCTCGGTCTTGATATCGATCTTGCGGTTGGTCAGCTTGACCGCCAGTTTGGCGTTCTTGCCGCGCTTGCCGATGGCGACTGAAAGCTTGTCATCATCAACGATGACGACCAGCGGACGCTTGTTGTATTTGTCATACTCTTCGATCGCTTCTGCCGTCAGTTCCGGATCAGTCTTTTCGCTTGCATAGAAGCAGGCCTTGACTTCTGCCGGAGCTAAAGCGTTCTTGACCAGTTCACCGATGTCATCGTTCCATTCAAAGACATCGACTTTTTCACCCTTGATCTCGCCGATGACGGCCTGGACGCGTGATCCTCTCGGACCGATGCAGGCACCGATCGCATCGACATCATCATTGCGGGAATAAACGGCCATCTTGGTCCTTTCGCCCGCATCTCTGGCGATCGCCTTGATCTCAACGAGACCCTGAGCGATCTCCGGTACTTCTTTTTCAAACAGACGTTTGACAAAAATGGCATCGGCACGTGAAAGAACGACTTGGGAACCCTTGGAGTTCTTGGAAACTTCCTTGATGATACATCTGATGGACTGGCCTTCACGATATGTCTCACCAGGGATCTGCTCCGACTTCAGCAGGATACCGATCGTGTTCTTGATATCGACGAGAATGAATTTTTCTTCGATCGTCTTGATGATACCGGAGATCAGATCATATTCCTTATCCTTGTATTCATCATAGACACGCTGTTTTTCGTATTCCTTGATACGTTGTTTCAGCATCTGTTTGGCAACGTTGATGGAAGTACGTCCGATCTCGTTGAAATCTACTTCTTCTTCGATCAGATCGCCGACCTTGGCTTCCGGATTGATCTTGACAGCTTCGGATAAAAGGATATCCAGCGTCTCATCAAAAGTCTCGGTCTCGTCATCAACGACCATCAGCTGATGATAAACATGCATCTCATTCTTTTCGATACTCACTCTGACCATCGCTTCCGGTGCGTCGATGTGCTTCTGATAAGTCTTGGCGATCGCTTCCTTCAGCGTTTCAATGACGAATTCAGGATCGACCTTGCGGTCCTCCTCGAAAAGTCTCATTCCGTCAATAAAGTTCTTGTTTTTTAAACTGATGCCACTCATTTTTATTCTCCTTTAAAATCTAACGGCATAACGCAGTCCTTTGGCTTTCTGATATTCGATCTTCACCAGCTTGCTGCGGTTTTTGTCTTTTGTTTCGAGTTCCATGATCCCGTCTTCAAAACTGTTCAGGGTGCCATAGTACTCTTGCTTGCCCTCTTTCACATAGATGTATGAACCGATAGCTTCTTTCAGTTCTTCTTCGTTCCTGATCGGTCTCTCGACACCGACCGTCGATACATCGAGGAAATAGTTGCCTTCAAAATCATCATCATACTGATCCAGGAACTTTGAGATCTCGGCAGAGATCACTTCAAGCTCATCCATCGACAGTTTCTCATCGAGCAGTACGCTCAAGGTATTGTCGTTGCGGCGATATGCGATGTCAAACAGTTTAAGATTTCTGTTCTGCACGAAATCATTCAGTGCAGCTTTGATCTTTTCCAGATTCATAACCCTCCAAAACAACAATTAAGGAGCGATATCTCGCTCCTTTATACACTGATTATTCTACTGGATTTCTTTTTTGTTTTCAAGCTATTATATACTTAATCATCAATCATGAAGATCGCCAGAAGAGACAATGTATATAATACACTTTCAAAAGATAATCAGCCGGCTCTGTGTGTAGCTCCGGGTGAACTTTTTCAGGTTGAGACACAGCTCAACGGCGGCACATGGCTCAACTCTATTGATGATCTTTGGGATCCATCCAAATCCAAAGGTCCTAATCTGTGCACCGTCATTAAAGTAGAAGGCGCCAGACCGGGCGATACGCTTGCGGTCAATATCATAGAGATAAAACCGATGAAGCTGGGCTACACCGGTTTTGCGGGCTGGAGAAACAGACTTTCCCAGCTCATCTATCCCAATGACTGGGACGTAGTGACAAAGACCGTCACGATCGACGAAGATCACATAATATGGTCAGATGTACTGAAACTTCCGATACGACCGATGATCGGTACGATCGCTACAGCACCGTCTGATAGAGCACAGACCACGCAATACGCCTATGAAAACGGCGGCAATATGGATGTTCAGGAAGTCGCTGAAGGAACGACCATCTATTTGCCCATCAATACTGAAGGAGCTCTTCTTCATGTCGGTGACTGCCACGCGATCATGGGCGATGGCGAGATATCGCACGGCGGTGCCATCGAATGCCAGGCTTTACTTACACTGCAGGTCAGTCTTATCGAAGGACGCAAAGCTCACAAATGGATCAGGATGGAGAATGACGAATACATCATGACGATCGCCAACAATGACCACATAAAAGATTCATTTGTGGAAGCATGCCACGAACTCATCGACTGGATGGTCGTTGATTACGGTTTTACACCACAGGAAGCTTTCCTGCTTCTGGGACAGGTCATGGAAGCCCGCTGCACGATGTTGCATGGCGATGATGGGCCTTTCTCACCCTATATATGCAAGATCAGAAAGGAATATCTTAAACCGGATCCGGATTCACCATGGAAAAACTTATAGCACTGACGATGGGCGATCCTGCCGGTGTCGGACCGGAGATCATCCTCAAAGTAATGAATGAATATCAGGATAAAGTCATCATCTACGGCTCAACTGATGCACTTTCTTTTTATAATGATGAATACGGTTACGGATTGAGAATAAACCGGATCGAAGTACCGGACGAAGCGGTCCAGGGTTTCGTCAATATCATCGATCCGAACGATCTGAAATACGGCGATTTCAAAGTCGGAGAAGTCTCAGCTATCTGCGGTCATTCAGCATATTTATATCTGGAAAGAGCTATACACGATGCCCTGGATCAGAAAGTCTCATGTGTCGTGACCTGTCCTTTAAACAAGGAAGCTCTTCATCTGGGTGGCCATCTTTATGCCGGCCACACCGAGATCCTGGCTGAACTGACAGGCACGAAGAGCTATGCGATGCTGCTATGGTCAGACAGGCTCAGAACGATCCACGTCTCGACTCATGTCTCCCTGGCTGAAGCGATCAGACGCGTGAAAAAAGGCAGGATCGTCGAAGTAATTAGACTGGGGCATGAAACACTCAGAAAAGGCGGTTATGAAAAAGTCAGGATCGCCGTTGCCGGTGTCAATCCTCATGCCGGAGAAAACGGTCTTTTCGGAAACGAAGAGATCGATGAGATCATACCGGCGATCGAAGAATCACGTAAAGAAGGTCTTGATGTCTATGGACCATTGCCTCCTGATACCGTCTTTCTTAAAGCATATAAAGGAGAATACGATCTGGTCGTCTCCATGTATCATGATCAGGGACACATCCCGCTTAAACTTATGGACTTTGACAGCGGTGTCAATATCACCTGCGGTCTGCCTTTCATCAGGACTTCCGTCGATCATGGCACAGCTTTCGATATTGCCGGCAAGAACATTGCCCGCAAAGACAGCCTGGTAAAAGCGTTACAGCTGGCCAGAAAACTCGCAGAATAAAACGCTGAATCACTCAGCGTTTTTCTTTGCCATAGTCAGTATTTTGATCAGCAGTTCAACGACCTTTTCGCCGTCTTCCTTGCACCAGAATTCATGGACACCGTGGAAGTTCTGACCGCCAGTCCCCAAATTCGGGCACAGGATGCCGTTCCAGGTCAGTGTCGCACCGTCAGTTCCTCCTCTGATCGCCACGGCCTTGAATTCCAGACCGCATTCGTTCATCGCTTTCTTCACCAGATCGATTATCTCTTCATGACCATCGAACTTTTCTTTCATGTTGCGGTATGAATCTTTTATATCGACCTTAACAGCTTCGTAGCCGTATTTCTCATTAAGTTTATCTCTGATGATCTCGAAATCATGTTTCTGCTTTTCCAGTTTTTTCCTGTCATGATTCCTGATGATATAAGTCATCCTGGCACTTCCGACTTCACCCTTAAGTCCCAACAGTAAATTGAAGCCTTCATATCCTTCCGTCTTCTCCGGTACGGCATCAGGATCCATCATACTGTGGAATTCATGAGCGACACATAATGCATTTACCATTTTGCCTTTGGCCGATCCCGGATGAACAGATATACCGGTGATATCGACGTTTGCCGAAGAGCCGTTGAAATTCTCATATTCGATCTGATCAGGCTTGTCTCCGTCGACCGTATAGGCAAAATCGACTTTGAACAGATCATAGTTGAAATGTAGAGTGCCCCTGCCGACTTCCTCGTCCGGCGAGAAGCAGACCCATATCGGTCCATGTTTGATCTCCGGATGATTTATCAGGGTTTCGAGTGTCTCCATGATACAGGCTATACCGGCCTTGTCATCAGCACCAAGCAGTGTTTTTCCGTCTGTTACGACCAGCGTCTTTCCGACATAGTCTTTAAGATTCGGGAATCTCTCAACGGTCGTATAAAGCTCATCATTGAGTTTTATATCGCTTCCGTCATAGTTTTCAATGACACGCGGATTTACATCAGTGCCTGAAGCCTGTTCAGAAGTATCCATATGGGCATTGAGACCGATGGTCAGATAATCATCATCACCCGGCAGAAAACCGTAGACATAGCAGTATTCATCAAGACAGGTCTTTTCCAGACCCAATCTGTTCAGTTCTTCAAGAAGATGTTCTGCCAGTTTCCACTGTTTTTCCGTTGAAGGAAAAGATTCAGATTCTTCCGCAGAAGTCGTATCATATCGCACATAATCGAGCAGTTTATCTATCAGCATTTTCTTACCCCCCCTTTTGTTTAGAACAGAGTCATCTGGTTGGAATCATCCAGTCCCTTGAGCACGCCGAGATCATCCAGTTTCTTGCACAGTGTGTTGGAAAGCTGCGTTCTGTCCACCAGATCTTCCTTTGAAAGGAATTCCCTTTCCTTCCTGGCTTCAACGATCGATTCTGCAACGTTGTCACCCAGACCGTCGAGCACCTTGAACGGCGGAATGATCTCATGATCATTGTCCGGATTGACTCTGAACTCGGTAGCCAGCGACTTGTACAGATCGATATTGGTCATCCGATAGCCTCTCGAAGTCATCTCGTAGCAGACTTCCAGGGTATCAAAGATATCCTTTTCTTTCTTGTTGGCCTCACGGGCATTGATCTTGGCCATGAGTTCCTGCATGCGCGAATAGATCAGATCCGCATCCTTGATCATCGTCTCCAATTCATAAGCATCACATCTTAGTGAGAAATACGAAACATAGTAGTATTCCGGATGATAGACCTTGAACCAGGCAACTCTGACGGCCATGATGCAATAAGCCACGGCGTGAGCTTTCGGGAACATGTATTTGATCTTCTTGCAGGAATTGATATACCACTGCGGCACATCATGTTCCTGCATCGTCTTCTCTTCACTTTCGGTCAGACCCTTGCCCTTACGGACATGTTCCATGATATTGAAAGAATCCAGCGGTTCAAGTTTATATCCGAGTAGAGTCGACATGATATCGTCACGGCATCCGATGACATCAGATAGTCTGATACCGGATCTGATCAGTTCCTGTGCATTGCCTCTCCAGACATCGGTACCGTGCGACAGACCTGAGATCTGTACCAGTTCCGAGAAGACGTGAGGTCTTGTCTCTTCGATGGTATTGCGGGTATTCAAAGTACCGAATTCCGGCAATCCAGCTGCACCTGTCTCTTCTTTATACTTCGGATTCGTGATATTCAGAGCCTTGGTCGAATAGAACAATGAAAGTACCTTCTCATCATTCATCGGTATCGTTTTGACATCGATGCCCGATATATTTTCAAACAGACGCATGGCAGTCGGATCGACGTGACCCAGGATATCGAATTTCAGCAGGTTGTCGGAAAAATCATGATATTCAAAATGTGTCGAACGCCAGGCTGCGCTCTTGTCGTTGGCCGGATACTGGATCGGTGTTACATCTTCGATCTCCATGTCGTCAGGCAGCACGACGATACCGCCGGCATGCTGACCAGTCGTACGTTTGACGCCCTCACATCCGGAAGCCAGACGCTGACGCTGAGCTCTTGACATATTGAAGATATTCTTCTCTTCACAATATCCTGAAACATATCCGAAAGCCGTCTTTTCAGCAACTGTCGAAATAGTTCCGGCTCGAAAGACGTTCTCATCACCGAAGATCTCTCTGGTGAACAGATGTGCTTTAGGCTGATAATCGCCCGAAAAGTTAAGGTCGATATCCGGGATCTTGTCACCGTTGAAGCCTAAGAATGTTTCAAACGGGATATTCTGTCCGTCGCCTTTCATCCTGCTTCCGCAATCCGGACAGTCCATATCCGGAAGGTCATACCCTGAAGCGACGTCTTTCTTCCAGATCAGTTTGTGACACTTCGGACAGATATAGTGTGGCGGAAGCGGATTGACTTCCGTTATATCCGAAAGCGTCGCGACCAGTGAAGATCCTACTGATCCTCTTGATCCGACGATATATCCGTCATCATTGGAACGTTTGACCATCAGATGACAGACGAAATATATGACTCCGTAACCGTTGCCGATGATGGCATTCAGTTCGGTCTCAATACGTTTTTCAATGAATTCGTCAAGTTTATTGCCATAGATGCGGTGAGCGTTGTGATAGACGAATTCTCTCAGATACTGATCGGCAGAGATCACATCATTGCGCTCAGTGAACGGATCTTCAATGATATTGCAGCGGCGGGCCACCGCGATCGCATCATCGATCTTCGGCGGACGCAGTTCATCAGAAAACGGTTTGATATTGTCACAGAGATCAGCGATCTTATTTGTATTGGTAATGACTATATCTCTGATCAATTTCTCATCGTTGAGCCACGCAAAAGCTTCCAGCATCTCTTTCGTATTCAGATAACGCTGGTCAGGAGTTACCTGACGGGCTCTTTTTTCCTTATCAAAGACATAGAGAGGATGATGGGCACCGCCGATCGCCTGAGCATTGATATAGACATCTCTCAGGATCTTTTCGTCCTTGCGTACATAATGGACATCGCCCGTAGCGACGACGATCTTGTTCTGTCTGAGAGCTTCATCGATGATGTCTTTCAGATAATGCTTAAGACGTTCAAGATCAAAAAGCTGACGGTCCTCATAGAGGAAACGGTAGTTCTCCAGAGGCTGGATCTCAATATAGTCATAGAAAGAGATGGCTTTAGCCAGTTCTTCATGACTTCTGGTCGAAGCGATCTCGAAGATCTCACCGTTGAAACAGGCTGATCCGATCAAAAGGTTCTTCCTGTATTCATTCAATGTATCTTTGAAGATCCTCGGTTCAGCGATGAATTCGGAATTGCTGTCCTTGGTATTAGCCTTGCCGAAAACCGCCAGGGTCCTGGTGTTGGAGATCGAGACCAGTCTGAACAGATCTTTGAGACCATCTCTGTTCTTACATAAGACGGTCGTATGGAAAGCTCTGTTCTTCACAAATGCTTCATCATCCTGATAATCCTTCAGTTCATTGAGGGTCGTGACACCGGCTTTGGCCAGGTCTTTCAGCATGAAATTAAACACCTGTGACAGAACATCCGCATCATAGTTGGCACGGTGAGCTACTTCTTCATCATAAGGAATGTTATAGGCACGGCACATGTTGCCCAGACGGTAGGCTCGCCGGTTCTTCAGCATCGCTCTGGACAGATCGAGCGTATCGATGACCGGATTTTTCAAAGGTGCCTCACCTATCCTGGCAAGTTCCGAATTCAAAAATCCGAAGTCGAATGAAGCGTTATGAGCGACCAGGACTCTGTCCTTGATGAAATCCAGGATCTCGTCCTTGCATTCCGCAAATGTTCCGGCATTCATCAGATCTTTCTCGCTGATGTGTGTGAGGCTCTTGATATTGTTGCTGAGATCGATCGGAGGTTTGACGAAGATGTCCTTCTGCTCGACGACCGTTCCTTTTCGCATCAGCACGGCACCGAATTCGATGATATAGTCATATTCCGTAGATAGACCGGTCGTCTCCAGGTCGAAGACGATGTATTCCGCTTCGGAAAGCAGATCATCATTGCTGTTATAGACGATATTGAGATACGGGGAGACCATGTTCATCTCGCAGCCGTACAAGACTTTGAAATCAGGTTTGTTTTCTCCGGCAGACTTCATGATCCCTTTATAAGCCATCTGAGCTTCATGGAAGCCCTGCAGACAGAGATGGTCTGTTATCGCGACCGCTCTGTGTCCCATTTCATAGGCTGCATTGACGACTTCTGAAGGTGAAGAGACACCGTCCATCTCGGACAGTTTGGTATGCATATGCAGCTCGACACGCTTTTCTTTCTCATCATCGGAAAGCTTGTCGATCTTCTCGATGAATTCTACCTGGTCAGGTTCAAAGATGTAGTCGTTCGCATAATTATCGAAACGATAATTACCGTAAAAGATAGCACAGCGACCTTCCTTGTTTTCTTTCAAAGCTTGTTTGGAGAAACGTTTGCCTTCAACGAACTTGACGACCACGGCATTGGATTCATCCTTTACATAGACCGTCTGGATGATCATGCCGGTCTTGGTCGGCCTTTCATCGATCTTGAACATCTCACCGGTGAATTTGACATTGTAAAGCGTATCGATGAGATCATCGATCTTAAGTTCCGTGTATTCTTTATTCTTGCTGTAATAGGTCTTTTCCGGTGCTTTGTTTTCTTCGTTTCGATACGGTTCCGGTTTACGCACCTGTGGCAGAGCTTCTTTTTCTTCGATCTTTACTTCCTTTATTTCATCCTTGAGGACCATATTTATATCTCTGCGGTAACCCAGATCATAGAAATAAAGCTTAAGTTCATCAAGATCCTCAAGATCCTTCTCGTATTCCTTTTTTTCGGCATAGGAAAGATCGAAACCGCCCTCACTGATAACTGGTACACAGTCAGAGAAAAAGCCGTTTCTTTCATGGTATTCATTAAGATAGAGGTTGATCTCCCTGATCGGCAGTTCCTGTTTGCGGGCTTTGAGATACAGCTTCATGTTGTCAAAACCGAAGTTCCTGAAGTAATTCAGGATATCGGAATACATGCTGTATGGAAGCATACAGTCATTCTCGGCTTTGATGATCAGAAAACCGTTCGATTTGCGATAAAGGACATCGACGATACTGAAATCGCTTAAAACGGCAGCTTTATCGCTGCTGTATTCGTAATGTCTGATGAGATCTTTTATATCGAAGTTCATAGCTGTGCCAGTTTTTTCAATGCATCTTTGGCAGCATTCTTCTGCGCCTGTTTCTTGGATGAAGCCTTTCCTGTCCCGTAGGTCAGACCGTCGATCTTGACGGCGACTTCAAATTCCGGATTGTTGCTGGGGCCTTCAACAGAGATGGTCTCATAAACGATCGAACGGCGGGAATCAGACTGGATATATTCCTGCAGTTTCGTCTTATAGTCGAATGTGCTCTCATCGATCTGTCTGATATGTTCAGCCATCAGATCATCCAGCAGTCTGTAGACCGTCTCCTGTCCCTGATCGAGATAGACAGCTCCGATGAAAGCTTCAAACATATCGGCGATGATAGAATCCCTGTCTCTTCCGCCGGTCTTTTCTTCACCTACTCCCAACAAGAGGAACTGATTCAGTCCGTATTCTCTGACGATCGCTGCCAGAGCTTTCTCTGAGACCAGATTGGAACGCCTTATGGACATCAGACCTTCAGGAAGCGGTGGATCTATCTTAAAGAGTCTTTCCGCGCTGTAGACCTGTAAAACGGCGTCTCCCATGAATTCCAGACGCTCGTTGTTCCCAAGCGTCGTTTTGTGTTCATTCACATATGAAGAGTGTACAAAAGCCTGACTGATCAGGCTCTTATCACTGTAAGGAATATCATAGCTGTCCAGAAAATCAAATATGCTCATACATTACCCATTATACTCTAGCCGATATAGTTTTTATTCGTGAGTTTTCCGATTCTTTCATAATAATTCCGGTAATCTTCATTATCTTTGTTCATAGCGATCTCACGGGCATCGTTACGGGCGGCATCGATGAATTTCGTATCCTCGATCAGATTCCCCAGAACAAAAGCCGGGATACCGCTCTGTCTTGTGCCCAGGATATCACCGGGACCTCTGAGCTTGAGATCTTCATAGGATATCGCGAATCCGTCATTGGTCTTACATAAGACATTCAGACGGTTCATAACAGACTCGTCGTTGCTTGAAGTCAGCAGATAACAGATCCCCTCATGACTGCCACGCTGGATCCTGCCTCTTAGCTGATGGAGCTGAGAAAGACCGAAGCGGTCCGCATCATAGATGATCATCATCGTCGCATTCTTCACGTTGACACCGACTTCGACCACAGTCGTCGAGATCAGAACCTGGATCTCATTGTTGGAAAAGCCCTTCATGATCCGCTCTTTTTCATCGCTGCTGAGCTTGCCATGCATGAGTTCGACCCGATAAGGCTTCAGTTCATCTTTTAATGCTTCATACAGACCGTTGACATCCTTGGCTTTATAACTGTCCGATTTCTCGATCGCTGCAGCGATCACATAGATCTGTCTTCCTTCGGCTAGTTTCCCCTTAACTTCATCCAGGATATCGATGATCGAATTCTTTCTGATCAGATATGTCTTGCATCCTTTTCGACCTTCAGGCATCGTGGCGATCGTCGAAACATCCATATCGCCATAGATCGAAGAAGCCAGAGTCCTCGGGATCGGTGTAGCTGACATCAGGATAAAGTCACAATCTTCTCCCTTGTCTTTGAGAGCCTGACGCTGTTTGACTCCGAAGCGGTGCTGTTCATCGGCAATCACCAGTCCCAGCTTACTGTATTCAACATCTTCTGAAAACAGCGCGTGTGTTCCGACAATGATATCGATCTCGTTGTCTCTCAGTTTCCTTTTGACTTCATTTTCACCATCCATGGCGCTGTATAAGACACCTACCCGTACTCCGAAAGGTTCCAGCTGTTTCTTTAATGAATCGTAATGCTGACGGGCCAGGATCTCGGTCGGAGCCATCAGAGCTCCCTGGTAAGAGGCCAGATAATTCGCATACAGAGCCACCATAGCTACCGCTGTCTTGCCGGAACCGACTTCACCCTGTACGAGTCTATACATGAGCTTTTCACTGCGCAGATCTCTCAGAATATCATCGATCGCTTTATTCTGATCTTCCGTGAAAGAGAAACCGAACGATCCGATCAGCCGGTCTATATCTTCATTAGAGAATTCCTTAGTTTTCTTTACTGAAGCTGTATTACTGTCCTTGAGGATATCCAGCGCAAGATAAAAACGCAGAAACTCCTCATATTTCAGTCGGCTGATAGATTGAGCCATGATATTCCTGTTCAACGGTTTATGGATATTTGTTATGGCAGTCCGATAATCGATCAGATGATGCCTTCTGATCAGTTCTTCAGGAATAGTATCATTCAGTTCGTCATCACACTTATCAAAGACCAATTGGATCAATTTCTTTATCTCATTCTGGTTTATGCCCTCTTTGAGCGGATAATACGGAATGATGCTCCCGATGACATCTCCTCCATAATAATTTGTGGCCGTCACTTTATTGTTACCTTCATAACGGCCAATGACCGTTATGAGCTGATTCATATCCATATTTCTTATCCAGGGCCTGTTGAAGATCGTTACGTTCAATATCTCGTCTTCATAAAGCACTCTGAATCTGCTGGTAGTGAGATGCCCCTTTCGGAAAGTACTGGGATATGAGACCAGTTCCCCGATAAAACATACCTGGGCTCCTGGCCTGAAATCAGCGTAATGAGTCCTCTCGAACATGTCATAGCGTAACGGATAATACGAAAGGATATCGGCAGTGTTCTTAAAGCCTAGTCTTTCACATATTTCTTTTCTTTTAGGGGTAAGTTTCAGTTCCTCTACAAGCATCTACAATCTATTTTATCAAAGCACATAATATGATAAAATATTAAAGCATCCCTGAATGGCGGAATTGGCAGACGCGCACGACTCAAAATCGTGTGGAGAAATCCATGTCGGTTCGACCCCGACTTCGGGGACCAGGGTATATGAAAAGTACGGTTGATTCCGTACTTTTTTCATGATTGTGATTCTTTCATCTGATGGATAAACTGGAATTTGCTGATCTTAGTTTCCAATAAAAGAGTTGATTTCCTGCTCTAAGAGGCGAAATACATTTGCCACCAGATAACCATCAGCAATCGCATGATTTAGACGGACAGTCACAGGCATCACAAGTCTGCCGTTTTCCTCCCTGTATTTTCCCCAGTTGATGACAGGCGCAAAAAACATATGAACATCGGGCAGTTCAAGATGCATGGCATCATAAGACAGCCACGGTATACTTGACGCATCAAACCAGTTGGGATGATTCATAATATCAAAACCATATTCTCTGGTCTTTTTTGCCTCTTCAGCATCCCGCAGAGCTGCTGCGTAGAATTTCTCATAATCTTCATCGTGTTCCGTATAGACAAGCGTGAAGGTTTCTGTATCTTCATGAAAGATATACTGTATGGGATTGATCACATCATAACAGATCAGTTCGTCCGTTTCCCTAAGATACCCCATCCTGTAATCCTCGCGGGAATTCAGAACCTTTGACAGGATAAAAAGAAAGTTGATGTAAAACTTTGTCCCCGTCTCTTTGGAATGATGAACAAGATCGGTAACATCAATCCTCGCTGTCATGGAAGTCGAACACGCACAATCTTCTGTGAAATGACGGAACACGCCTTTTCTATAGTAAGTTTCTTTATCGATCACCTTATAATTCATTTTGCGTCATCCTCACAAATTTCGATTTGTCTTTCTTTTTTCATTGTAATAAAAAGGTTCCAGTTAATAAACCGGAAACCTTATTTCACAGAATAACGTTCGCAAACTTTCGCGTTTTTGAACCATTAATAAATCAATAAAGAACGCCAATATTGAGGTGTTTTATTTGGTGATTTTCAATCGAAAGCTCGGCTATAACTCATATTTTGAACTCTATCATTATCTATGAAACCATGATGCTTGTTTGTATCAAATGGCTTAATAATTTATTTGAGTCATATTTGTTTTATACAGATCCCTGAAAAAGCATCTATGAAACATAAAAATTGGATGTATCACAGAGTATCCCCTATTGAAACATTTTCGTGAAAAACGCAATCATACGATTGACGATGAGGATAAAAAAACGGATCCAGTTCATTCTGTTTTGGCTGGTTCCGCTTTTTTTTGCTGTCAGAAGATATTTAGTTTTTGCAGATGTGAAATCAGAAGTATCTCGCTATAAAAACATCGATGTCAAGCTGAAGTGAACCTCCTTTAGTTGGTCCAACTTTAGGGGTTCACTTCAATGATACGATTTTTCTATTTTCATTTTCTTTGCTTTTGTTGATTTTTATTATCAATCCATGTTCCTCCTGATTTTTATCTTATCATAAAAAACTGATCAGACCTCCTCAGGAATCTGCCTGATTCAGTTATATTGGAATTGGACATCTGAATATACATTTCGTGCATTCTCAGTTTATTAATGACGGACGATTTCCATCTCGTTCCTTCTATGCCGGTACGAATCATTTATGAACGCAAAAACGTTATTGTTTGAAACCATTCGTAAACTTGCACAATATTCACTCCGGTTCTGTTACAATAACATTGCCTTCAGAGTCCAGCAGAGGTGTGATTCCCGCACCATATCCGGACTTCCACGCAAGATAATTTACACCCGTATGCTTATCAACAAGAATCTGACGATATCCCTCGTCACTGAGTTGGCTGCCATCTTTATAAATCACTTCGAATCTGTTTTCCTTTTTTGCCATAATACTTTTCCTCCTTTACAGATAGCGATTGATATTGACTATTATTTATAATTTCTGATGATATGCAATACCTGTTCCTGACTCATATTTAGAAAGTTGGTTGCACTTTTATACTTGTTTCCGGAACCGGCACCCATGCCATCGCGGAAGGACGAATCTATTCCCAGCTTTTTCAGGACTTCCATTGCCGCACAGAAACAGAGATCGCTCTCATCTTCAATATCCCATCCGCACACTTCGCTAAGAGCATTGTTCCACATAGCGGAGAGATTGGGATTAGCTATGATCGCATCAACAACATCCCAGGATTCCTGGCTGCTTCCGCCACTGACCTTTTTAAGTTCTTCAAGATCAAGAAGACCTTCCTTCATTTTTTCTTTTAATTCCATTTCAATTTCCTTTCATCCGATCCTTTGTATTATTGATTAGTAATAGATCTATATTCTTCTACATTAATTATACGTTCCGTATCGATCATGTCACAATAATCAGAAGGAATCTCAAGACTGTCGTCTCAGCAATCAGTCAAAAACCATCGCCTTTAGGATCTAACCAAGATGACCCCATGGCCATACAGGCAAAAAGGATAATCGCCAGGCTTGTTAATATCACTCTCACAATTTTATTTCTCTTCATAACAATCAGTCCTCCGTTCTATCATGTCAGAAACAAACAAAGCACATTCAGCTGCTGCAGATTCAGTAACTATATCCAGCAGATCAAATGTCCCGGAAAAGATATCTGTCAGCTGAAGACACTCTATGATTACTGCGACAATAGCTGTCAATAACAAAACTATAACATTGTATTTACCGCTTAATTCATCTCCAAGCGTAAGCTTCAAACAGAAAAACAGAGAATATGCCCAAAGAAAATCAGTCGCAAAATTCCGTATTATCTGTGGATACTCTATGATCGGCATCAGGGAACGCAATGAAGAAAATGAACGAGATATCAATGTCTCTTCTTTAATAGTCATATAGATAAAAAGACCAAAGATAAGAGGAATGATACTGTTTAATGCATACAGATAATTCTTCTTTATGTGAGACATTTTCTTTAAACTATTCTCCTAAATCCCATTATAGATAAATATCGCTCGAATGCGATAGATATCCTGCCGCCCATTACAGATGGCAGGATATCTTTTCATCGACACAGACCATGTCAAAACAATTCATTCTAATTATTGTGTTTCTTATACATGATTACAGCATGAATCGGTATCATACTCATCGGACTTTCACCAGTACAATCTGGCTTTACGCATTCACTCGCAATTATCATTGTCACAGAAAAAGTATCTTATAGGAGTCATCGCAACATCTTCGTATTATTCGTCAAGCGTACCTGGTCGCTCTTCCATAAAGACTTATAACTGATTAAGTTAATAAATAACCATGTGTTATGATCAGTTAAATCAACCTCTAGACTGATATTTGTAAATGAACATATCCCTTGTTTTTATTACTTTATTTTGTCTGTTTTCTTCAACATATCGTATGTTTCTGAAAGCCATTCATTATAGTGATCATAGGGTCTTTTAGTCCAGAAGTCCAGAAGACTGTTCAAAGAATCGATATCCTCTTCGATACTTGTACATTTGTACTGTTCCGGATCGCGATTGACCGTCACGATATGATCGTTATCATCTTTAAAATCGATCCGGTAGATACAGTATCCCGTCCAGCTGCGGTGAGCGTAGAGAGTCGAACCTTCCATATACCAGAACCATTTATCCTCCATGGCTTGTGGAATGTTGCCACAGCGGAGCGCATTCATCTCCTCATCACTTAATGATCTTTTAAGCACGAAAACATCATGCTGTTCAGGCATGGGTTCTGTTTTCCAGTCATCACGACTGGCGATCTTTGCCACATTACTGTCTTCTATCATCTTCTTCTCCAATTCAAATTCTGCTTATAAAGTCTTACAAGACTATCATCAACTGAATGATCGATTCAATCTGTTGCTGATACGAGTATAACGACATACCTGTCTAGATTCCGGTCATATACGCTCCAGCATGCAGCACCCCACCATTCATGACCGTCAGCGAAATATTCTGACCAGTCCGTCGTCCATTCATAAACGATCAGAGAGTCAGTTCCTTCAGGAAACAGAGCATCGTTAACGATCTTGAAGTCTTCTGTTCCGTACTCGTTTCTTATTACTTTTCCATTTTCGATCACTGCGCCTGTTCCATGCGGAGGTTCCAGAAACGCATACCAGTACGGTATCTTTCCGTCTTCATATACATCATCATATAGTACGGTTCCATGAACATTATGTTTCCATGGTTTTTCAGGAACAGCCAGAAGATCGCTGACAGCGATCAGCTTTGCCTTTGCTTCAGCTATTCTTTCATCCCATGGCATATTTTCTTCTCTTGCGATCATGCTCATAGAATATGAAAGAGCCTTCCGGTGAGAGATTTCATCCTGATACGGCTCATCATCCTTCAGAAGGACATACTCTATGCAGATTCGATTATAAATCTTCAGGATCTCATAAAACCTGTCTTCTTTCAGTTTGTACATAACACTCCTGTTCTATATTATTATTCGCCTCTGTATGTTATTACAGAACTAAGTTCGATCCCGACCGGCATATTGTCTTTAAGAGAACTCTCCAGTATCTCATTAGGTGTATGAAATACGTCGATCTCGTCATGCAGGCCATAGACACAGTACAGAAGACCATTTTCACCCACAAAGACATCAGCCGGATAAAAATACCCTATTTTGGCGACCGGACATACTTTCTGCTGTGCAAATTCTTTTACTTTCTTCTTTGATCTCATGGCGTTATCAAGTCTCAACAGTACCTCTTCTTCCGGTTCTTTCGGATCAGTAGAATCTGCATAGAAATCAAAATGAAAATCATCATTATATGAAGGATCACTTAATACGAGATAGTAGTTTCTGAAAACTCCGCCATAGTGTTTAAAAAACTCCTCGGCTGATGGAAGCAGTCTTATGCCAGCTGTACTGTAGATATGACGAAAATGGTTGAATTCGATCGAAGTCACACCGGTATAGCTCATCCGTATCGCCTGATCCAATCTTTCTTTTAAAGTTCCGTTAAGTCTGATCATTTCAATACTTCTTTTTTATTATATGCGAAAGCAGGTACAAAATTGTCCGCTATGCTTAGAGTTCAGCTGCCAATACTTACTGATCCGAGAAATGATATTTCCTCAGTATCCTGCCAAAAAATGAACACAGAAAGATCGCAGCTATACCAAGCAGAAACAGCAGCATACCGGCACCGGAACCTTTTCCTTCACCAAACATCTTCAGGAAAAGATGGTCTTTCTCTAAACTCGACATAAAAGGTTCCATTACTTCATCAGTAAGCCATCCGCCCAGATAGTAACCGATCGGGATCGTGAAGAACTGAAAAGTATTGCGGCAGGCATATACTCTGCCCTGCATCTCTTTAGGGATCAGACTGCGGATGATGACTTCCAGATTGGAACTCATGATCGTAACAGGAAAATAACCTAAAAACTGTGCCAGGCACCACAGCCAGACACTGCTTGTTACCGAGATCAGGAAATTATCTGTCGTCAGAGAAAACAGCATCGTCAGCAGTATCACCCTGACCCTGTCTTTTGGTGCAGGAAGAAGTGAAACCGTAATGCTGCCCAGCAGCATCGCTACTCCGGCCGCAGATGTCACGATGCCGTAAATCTTCTCTCCTCCTGCTTTATGCGGCAGTATATAAGCCGGTAAAGCAGCATCGAACATCGAGGCGACAAGGTTTACACCGGAAAGAAACAGGATCAGCCATAACACTACTCTGTTCTCGTTGAGACATCTTAATCCCTGTTTCACAGATCCAAGTAAATCAATATCATCGTCGTGCTTAAGATCGTCTTCCGGAATATCGATAAACAGCAGAAGAACAATAAAAGCGACTGCAAAAGTTATGAGATCAAAATAAATGACCGGATCAATACCGGCAAATGCATACAGCGAAGAGGCGATCATCGGATGCATGATAGAAATCAGTGACCTTGAAAAAGACATCATACCGCTCACCTTCTGATAATACTCTTTTGGAGTCACAAGCGTGATGGCGACTTCACTGGCAGGTCCCTGTATCGTATTCATCAGGCCGCTTAAAGCATTGATCAGATACAGATGCCATATCTCAAGCAGATCATAGCGGATCATAAAGAAGACGGCGATAGTAGCACAAGCCGCCAGCAGATCACAAACCAGCATTGTTCTTTTCTTGTTCCACCTGTCGCTCAACGCGCCGGCAAAAATGCTCATGATGACATAAGGTGCATATGAACTGATGGCCAGGATGGCTGTCTGCAGTGCAGAACCCGTCTTCTGGTAGATCCATAAAGTCAGAGCAAAACTCGTAACTGAGCTTCCCAGCTGCGACAGGCCCTGACTGCTCCAGAGCAGATAAAAATCTTTCAGTTCACTTCTTTTCATTCCTGTCGATCTTCCAAACTAAAATAATAGACATTCTCCGGCAACTGCAGTTTTTCAAAGATCCTGGTCCCGATCAGTTTCCCGCTGAGATGACTATAGAAGCCATTCGCATCATTGCCATCCAGACACCCTATCACCATCCCACAACAGTTCATGCTTCTGAGTTCTTCAATGCCTCTTTCGATCATTTTTCTGCCAAGGCCCTGATGTTTGTGCTTATTGAGAATATATAAAGCATGTATCTCACCGAATTTTTTGTCTTCAGCATATCCGATATTCATGAATCCGACGATTTTTCCATCTGTCTCCAGAACAAACTGCTGATCATCATCTTCTCCAAAATGATCATAAGAATTCCTTGCTCTTTCATTTTCATTCACATATAAAGAATCAAGGATCTCATCTGGTACGATATCCCTGTATGTTTCGTTCCATGCAACGGTCACGACATGGGCTATGTCTTTACAGTCACTTCTCTTCGCTTTTCTGATCTTATATTTCATTCTTTCTGTTTCTTCCGGAAATAATGATTGACCGGATAACCGTTACAGTTTTCCGATAATCCGATAGATTTATAAAATTCATTTGCCGTATCATCATCGCGGTCTGTGATCAGCACAAACTGATGGATGGCCGGATATCTGTCCGATACCAGTTTCATCAATTGCTTTCCGATCCCCCTTCGCTGATATGAAGGATCGACGATCAGATCCTGAACATAGACGATATATTCATCATCACCAACACATCTTGCGAAACCGACCAGATGTCCTTCATCAAAAGCCCCGATAATAAATCGAGATTTATCAAAAGCCCGACAGAGCTTATCCTTGTCTCCCAGATAACTTTCCCATTCATTTTTCTCGTAGAGCTGGTAAACTTCATCCACCAATTCTGAACCAAATTCCCGGTATTCGATCATATCTGTCACCATTATATTCTTGTATATCCCGCTACTGATAATACTTCTCTATTCCCCCATAACCTCTTATAAGCCTGTTTTTACGGGTCTTATCCATAAAACTGTCCAGCCTTTTTCTGAATTCTTCCGGTCTTTTTCTGGCTGCTTCAATATAGGCGATCCGGATACGTTTATAAGGTTCAGAAAAACTGTTATAGTTCTTCCATACAATCTTGTCCTTCTTCAGTTCATTTATGATATCCGCAGGATATTTAAACGGTTTATTGATTATCGGCAAGATACTGTCTCTGACTTTCGGATGTATCTTTCCCTGTGATTCAAGCCAGATCAGCCTTTCGATATTCGGCTGAGAGTAACTGCTTCCTTTTCGGCGAGGCGTGAATCGCTGTACACGATGTTTATCATCAAGAGGTACCGTTATACTGTCGATCCAGCCAAAACACAATGCTTCTTCGACCGCATCATTATAAGAAAGACCTTTCTCATCCGATCCCTTCAGCGGAAAAACGAACCAGATCTCTTTTTCCTTTTCAAAGTGAGACAGAAGATGTCTTCTCCAGCGGCTTCTGCTGCTTGTGTAGAAAACATCGCTCTTATCAGAGATGAACCTGTTGTCAGACTTTATTTCCAGGATCCTATTCATCTTTCAGATATCCATTTCCGCAACGACTCTGCAGGGAAGTCCGCTCATACCTGTAAAACTGATCGGATATGTCCGGGCGACAAAATACTCATTCACAACGATGATCTTTTTAAGATTGCAGAGGTTTTCAACTACAAAGACATCATTGTCAGCACAAAGCTGATCGGCAGGAGTATGTTCTTTCCCTCTTCTGATACCGGCAAAATCGATACCGATGATGGAGATCTTTTTATCGATAAGAGCTTCGATCAGTTCATGAGAAAGCTGAGGATGTTCCTTGAAATACTTCTTTGTTCCATATGTCTCTTTCTCAATAAAACCGGAGCAGAACGCTACAAACATTTCTTTCTTCACTTTTTCCACAGCGATATCCGATACCTCGATATCACGCCCTTCTATCTCAGAGACATCAAAAACGATCCCCTGACGTTGAGTATAATCCAGCGGGAATTCTTTGTTCATGACATCGAAATGAGTTCCCAGATGACCGCTTAAGGCGATCTTCTGGTTGCCTTGTGCATCTTTCATCATTTCCGGAGTAACTTTTAAAGTAATATCGAGCTTCATATATCATCCTTATCCTGAATCAGACATCTTTTATTTTTGATCATACAGAAGAAACTTGTCTCTTCCGCCTTTCATCGCTTCTCCAAAGACCACTGCATACTCATCACCGATGATCAGCACCGCATCCATACACATAAGGGCTTTTTCAACAGCTTCCTTCAGAGGCATGAACTTTTCATCAAGACGAAAATCCGGAGACACGACATAGCAGATATCTTCATGGCTTTCAACAAAATCCCTGAACTCATCAAGTTGTTCAAGATCATATCCTTCCGCAAGGATCTTTTTCTGATCAAGAAGTTCTTTGGACTGATGACAGAATCTGTTTAAACCCTGATCACGTTTATGGGCATGTGTCAGCTCAAAAAGCAGACGTTCACGTCTTGATTTTGTGATAAAAGTATTCACAAATTTAATTTCAGCAGAGTATTCCATTACTTTCTTACTATAACAAAAAGTATGATCATCGATCATACTTATAATAAACTTGTCTGTCTGTTGCGCTCAATCATGTTTTTCAATGATCAGTTCTTTCGATCCGTCTTCCAGGGAATTATGTTCATCCAGATGAAGATGTGTCCCGCTTTCTTCTTCAGCTATCCTTTTCAGTATTTCAGCCAGTGACAGTAGGCCTTCCTTGTTGGCAGAGATCACCGTGACATCATTTTCTGTTCTGACACTTATCCGGAAACCGTCGATCCATTCTATTTTCATGTCAGATCTCTTCTTTATGCCCTTTCATTTTCCATTTATTTTCATACATCAGCTTATCTGCACGATGTACGACATCATTGACTGATTCGTCTTCTTTCGGATCATATACCGCCATGCCTCTGGCGACATCCGGTCTTTCCCATTCGCGTTTGGCTTTAGCGATCTTCTCTTTACATATACTGTCAAAACTCTTCAACAGCTTGACGCGGAAGCGGTAATCGTTGTCTTCCAGTATGGCGACAAACTCATCGCCACCGATCCTGAAGACTGGAGAATGTTTGAACGATTCACAGATCGTCATACACGTATTCTTCAGATAAAGGTCACCTTTATCATGTCCGTATTTATCATTGATCTCTTTCAGGCTGTTGCAGTCAAACATGATGATCGCAAATTTCTTTTCTTCTTCTTCCTTAAGTTTGATTTCCATATTGTTAATATAGATATCAAAAGCACCTTTATTGTGAACAGAAGTCAGTGCATCTGCGTAAGCCAGGTCGTTGAGATCACTGATATAGATCTTAAGATGATCGGTCAGCTTTTTGAATGCTTTCGTGAGGATCCCGACCTCATCATTGCCGTCATAGTCAAATTCACAGTCGTAATTGCCTTCATTGACCTGTTCTGCCACTTCAGTGAGATCCATCAGCGGTTTCGTGAAATGACCGGTAAAACGCATGATCAGATAGACGAAACTCAGAAGCATGACTGAGAAGATCATGATGATATTATTGACCCATTTATGCCATCCGGCATTGATCTCCGATACCGGAACGGTAACATTAAGCCTCATTCCGTTTTCCAGCGGCAGCCAGACAGCCTGTTTTTCTACTCCGTCAAAGTCATACGTGATGAAAGTATCGTCGCTCAGAAGACCTGACGGTACTTTCGGATGGTTGTTAAGCAGTTCTTCCACATCCATATGTGGATGGTAGATGATCGTACCTTCATCATCATTGATGAAAGCATAACCGTTATCATAAAGCGTTATGTTATTGACCTGTTCAGCCATCGTCGAATAATCCATCTCAATACCGATGACACCGACGAAATGGTCTTTGTAGTAGACCGGAACGTTATAGGAGATCACTCTCTCATCGAGATTTTCCGTGATATAAGGCGGTAACCAAACCGATCCGCCGGTAGCTTTAGGTACCGTGAACCAGACCAGATGAGAAGTATCGCTGGTATCATACTTAGTGATATCCGTGACTTCGTGTTCAACGAAACTGTCACCGTCCAGATTGACGAACCAGAATCCCTTAGCATTCGTTGAGACTTCAGGATCGATGCGGTAGTAATAGGTCAGGATACCGTTGGTCCTGTTGGTCATCTTTTTGAAAATATCACTTACTCTGTCAAGATGAGCCTGCAGTCTTGCATCATCAAGGCCGTCCAGGTCTGATTCAACATAGGCTGAGACCATCTCTACCGACTGTTCAACACTTTCAAAATAGGAATCAAGGTTCTTTTCACCGGCTTCACAAAGTAGCAGAAGCATCTGATTCGCACTGCTGCTGCCGATGTTTTTAATAGCTATAACACCAAAAACTGTCGCCGCGATCAGACAGATCATGATCACTGTGACAGTCATAAGTGTTATTTTGGTACGGATAGAATGAAAAACAGAACCGTATTCCTGATCTGCTGTTTTTATTGCTGCTGATGTTCTGTTTTTCTCTTTTTCCATTTTTTTGATTAATTTATATTATGCATCAAGGTTTTTAAGATGCCTCTTGCGTTCATACATACGGTGATCGGCGATCTCCAGCACTCTCAATAACTTGTTGTGCTCATCGCTGTTGAATTCAGCCATTCCCACAGCGATACCTGATTCTCCGTTTCTGATCTTGTCTTCTTCGATCTTATTGAATTCAGCGATCATCTGAAGACGATTGTTATAGTCTTCTCCCTGCAGGATGACTACGAATTCGTCTCCGCCATAACGGAAGACCGGGCTCTTCTTGAAAGCTCTGCAGATCGTATTGCTGGCCTTGCGGATGCATTCATCTCCAGTTACTGTATTCCGTTGGATAAGCCATCACTGAAAGGACGGTCATCAGGATATAGACGAGCGTCGTCAGCGTGACTGAACCCAGCATCACCTTGCGGACATCTCTCATCGGGTAGTTAAATTCTTCAGAGAAATGCGCGACGTTCTCAAAACCGATGAAAGCCCATGGCGAGATGACGGTTATTCTGATTATCTGATCGAAAGCGCTCTTGTCAGGCAGATAAAGCGGTTCGTAGGAGAAACTGCTTCCATGTCTGAACATGGTAACTACAGCGCAGACTGAAATACTGCCCACAAAGAACACAGCCATGATGATCATCAGAAGCTGCGGGATCTTCTTACTGCGGCAGCACAGCCATCCTACAGCCGAGATCGATACGATCGACAGCAGTGCTTCACCAAGATATACGTCATAACCGAAAACGGTATAACAGTAGCCGAACTGGAAGATACTGCCAAAAAACGTCGGGCAAACAGCTGCAAAGATGTGATATTGGCCCAAAGGACAGCCAGATAAGTGAGCAGCAGGAACCAGGCAACAAGGAAGCCGGTATCATAGCCCCTGACCTTACGGCCATAGGTATAGATACCGCCGGCATCGGGTTCCCTCTCTATCATGTAACAGAGATTGTAGGTGATGACCAGCACGACAGCCATGCCTAAAAGCAGACCGGAGATAGTTCCCAGAATACCAGCCTGTGAAAGGTAAGTATTGCAGGTAACGACAAAAGATCCCCAGCCGATAGCTGTACCTATAGAAAAAGCCCATGTACCCAAAGGGTTAAAATAAGGCTTCAGAATGCTTTTGTTTTCATCGTTTTTGATAGACATAATTTATATATATATATATATATTGTTAGTAATATTATAATCCATTTTTTTCACAAGATAGAATAAAAACTGCTACTCAGTCAGTACCGGTAGCAGATTTTTATTAACTGATCAGGACCTTCAGATCATGTTTGTTGACATACATCTGCCTGTCCGCTCTGGCAAAGACGGTTTCGACTTTACGGTCAGCATTGAACCGGGACATACCGCAGGCGATTACGACACCGTTGCTTTCAGCATTCTTATCATTGCTTTCTTTCAGTTGATCAAGCAGATTGTCAAGATCATCATAATCGGAATCCTGAGCAACGACCACAAATTCATCACCACCGACCCTGAAGACCGGAGAATGTTTGAAGATCCGGCAGATGATCATGCAGGCATCCCTGATATAGCGGTCACCGGCCTGATGGCCTTCCGAGTCATTGATCTCCTTTAGATCGTTGACATCAAAGACCAGGATCGCAAACCTGACATCTTCACCTGATTCGATCTGTCTGTTCAGTCTGTTCTCCAGATCGATATAGGCATGCTTGTTCTTTACGCCCGTCAGAGCATCGACATTGGCTCGACGTTGAGCCTGAGATAGTTTGAACTGATACTCCTCTTCCTGTCTGACATGGGCATCGATATCGTTTATGCCGATAATCAGTTTCAGTTTATTGCCTTCCGTGACTGTTGATGCTTTCATCATGACGAATTTTGCGATCCCTTTGATCATGATGCGGTAACGCATCGAAAAGATGCCGTTCTTCTCTATCTCGTTTAAGATGGTATCTTTATTGAACAGTGAATCGAATCGTTGCATATCATCAGGATGAATGTTTCCTTCTATATTTTCTCTGACAGTTCCGAAGAAATCATCGCCTTCTTTGCTGAACCCTCTGTCCTCATATCCTTTAACAGCACCATATTCAATGAAATGATCGGTATCCGGGTCAATGACATAGATGCAGATGAAATCACCGCTGAGCGCGCTGATACGCGCATAAGTGGTCCTTTCCGTCACGACTCTGTCAATAGCTTCCTGCTGTTTTACCTGCATGTCGATATCATTCACAGCCATGATGATATGTCGCCTGTCATCCTTCATCGGGATGGCTTTCAGATGATAATAGATCGGGACATCGTTTTTCAGCATCCTGTATGTCAGAGCAAAACTCTGATCTTCATCAAGAGACCTGATGACGTTTTCTCTGGTGAAAGTTTTGATAAAGGTTTCCTGATCCTTTGGATCGAAATTGTCCCTGGCAAACGCATGGAAATCTTCAAAGATGTTTTCACCTTTAGTTTCTACGAGACCTTTATCATTGTCTTCATCTTTGTAGTACTCGATATATCTGCAGTTCTCAAGATCGATATAGAACAGTTCAGCATAGTCTTCGATCAGTGTGCTGGCGATATGACCATATGTGACGCTCTCGTTAACGGCTTTGTCATAAGCTGATCTGGTCTCGATATTCTCACGCTTGATCTCTTCCATCTCGGTGACATCGACGCACAGACCCAGTGTACACAGACGTCCGAGTGAATCGATGTATTTCTGTTTGGTGGTCTGGAACTGTTTCGGATTGCCGGCGGCATCAAAGACATCTTCGAAGAAGACATATGGTTCATCCATGGACAGAGCGATCCTGTCGTCTTCAACGAAGTGTTGAGCCGTGACTGGATCGAAAATATCATAGTCAGTAAGACCTGCGACTTCTTCCGGATTGTTCTTATGGGCGTATTCCGCAAAAGCCTGATTGCAGGCCAGATACTCGCCTGTCTTTGCATCCTTGGAGAAAGACAGACCAGGCATGTTTATGAGCAAAGAAGACAGAGAATTCTGCAGTTCAGCGATCTTGGCGGCATCCTTGGCTTCTTTTTCTGCCTTCTGGATCTTCTCCTGAGCTTTGAGCATATCCTCAGAATACTGCTTCATATCGATCGTCATCTCTCTGATCGTATTTGCCAGTGATTCGATCTCGTTGCCCGTATCAAAACGGTCGATCTCAAAATCAACTGTCTTAAGATCTTCGGTATTTTTGACTTTGTCGATCAGGTCGCGGGAACTTTTTTCCAGGGCCAGCACCGGCTGGTTATATTTTTTCTGATCCAGGTCAGAGCGATCAGTGTACAGAGTCCACCTACCAGACTTATTACCAGTAAAGACAGATACATGAACCTTCTGATCGTTGCGTGCATATCATCGACCGAAAGATCGACGCAGGCCAGGCAGATCTTCTCGCCCTTTGAATCATATAACGGCTTGCAGGCCGTATAGAAAGTACCGTAATCCGAACTCTCTTCCACATAGGAGACTTTATCGAGTTCAGCCAGCGATCTGAATAGTTCCAGTTCTTCCTTGCTGTAGGCGTCGGTTTCGAATAAGATAGGCAGATCGGTCTCACCTGCTGCTCTTTCTGCTTCACTGGTCGCTGAACAGACATTGACCATGACGTCTTCTTCCGGAATGGCGATATACAGATAAGCCAGTTCAAAATCATCGACCATCCTGTTTAGCATGTGTTGCAGCTGGTCATACTTCTCTGATGTCGTCCCGGTCCTGATGCATTCTTTCAGATCATCGGTATCGGTATTATTTTCTATATATGTCAGAATGTCATTCATTCTGGCGTTGTAATTCTCCGTAAGTGATGATGATACGAACAGATATGACATTATCTGCAGGACAGTACTCAGAAGTAGAAAAAAGATCAGGCCGGCTATCAGCACGGTCTTTCTGATTGGTTTTCTGACTTTATTATCACGATTGATTGTCATATCGCTGTTTATTATTTTATCACAGTTAAGATCAGTGTCTGTCTTAACTACCCTTTAATACTTCTTGTCGCCATGTAAGTCGGTATATGCAGATCGTTGAGATGTCCTGTACCGTTATAATCCTCGTAGAGTTCCTTTATGACGAATCCGGCTTCCAGCTGACCGCCGATCTGTTCTTCCAGTGAATGAGAGAACTGAACACCGGAATCATCCCTTTCCAGCTGTTTCATCTGTTCCTCGTTCTTTAAAGGATTGAAAGGCATTGAATTGACGACTGTCATCTCTTTTTCGTCATCAAACAGATAATTGATCCCGTTATCAAAACCGGCCAGCAGTACACCGCCATGTTTCAGGATCCTGAAACATTCTTTCCATAGAGGCTTTACTTCTTCGATATAACAGTTGCTGACAGGATGAAAGATCAGATCAAAGCTTTCATCCGCAAACGGAAGTGTTTTACTCATATCAGCTTTGACGATCTTTATATCATAGCCTTCCTGTTCAGCCATCTTTCTTTCGGATTCCAGCTGCAGATCGGAATAATCCAGGACTGTACAATCGCCTTTCAATGCGCAGAAGATCGGCATCTGCTGTGCACCTCCGCTGGCAAGGCCCAGGACTTTCTTTCCTTCAAGATCGCCGAACCAGCTGTGAGGAACATACCTGCACGGTGTCAGTTTGACGTTCCATTCACCTTTAACAGCCTTAACATATGTCTCATGATCGATGGGCTTTCCCCATTCCCAGCCTTCTTTGATCCAGGCGTTGATCGTTTCCATGTTCTTATCCTGATAGTTCATCATTCTTCCCTGTTCATCGATCTTTCTTCATCAAAACCTTCAGGATATCGCTTTTCCAATTTCTCGATGTTCTTTCTTAAAACATCCTCAAGATCCGCTCCCAGTGCATAAGCTGTCTCTACCAGATACCAGGCTATATCGCCCAGTTCATTGATAAGCTTCTCGCTGTCCAGTTCATGTCCCTGATGCAGATGTTTCTTGACGATGTCGATCGCCTCTCCCGATTCACCACACAGTCCCATAACTCCGTTGATCAGGACATCTTTCTTATCCAGTGCCGGATTAAGCGTCTTCAATGCTTTTTTCTGATACTCATTTATTTCCATAATTGATCTCACCGTATTCTTTCAATATATCTTCCTGATTCTGAAAATGTATGTCAGGATCAGGATAAGAATGATCAATACTGCAATGAACGGGATCGCAAAGATGTTTTTAACAAGTTCTGCATCCGGCATGACCGATGCGTCACCCTGCGGATTGTTCACCCTTATGCCTCTGACCAACAGTATATGTGCATTGCCACCGTCAGATGTGTTTCCCATTAAAGTGCAGTAATCTGCGCCGCGAACGATATTAAGTTCCTCGATATCAGAAGGCGCGACTACTCTGATCTGATCGACCTGATAGGTAAATGTTTCTCCCATGATGTAAATGGAAAAAGCATCGCCTTCATTCATCCTGTCTAATCCGGAAAACAGTTTTGTATCGGTCTTTTCGCTGTAAGTACTCAGCACGCATTGTGAACCGTCTCTGGGATCCATGACTCTTTCTTCATTACTGTCATAGCTTTTGGCTCCTACAGGAAAAGAAGTATTCTCAAGATGACCGATACCGTTCCGTAAGACATCATCTTTAGCAGTATGGTAGATAGGCACAGTCACATCGATCTTATCGATCTTCATGTAGCCCATGAGGCCGTCTCCGATGATGTTCAGGATCGAAGCATATTCATCAGGATCCTCTAATTCTTTCCATTCGATACCCGTATCAGCCATTCTGCGATTATAAGTAAGTGCTCTGTTTATCTCTCTTTCATAATCTTCTTCACTCATCTTGGATAAGGCTTCATTATAAGATGAGATTGCATTGGATGCCCTGGATGAGTTCTGCTTTTCTGTAAAACGCGGATAAAGAAAAACGGCCGATCCGATAAGAAGCATACCGATGACCGCAAGAATGATCCAGTTTTTCCTGGACCAGTTCTGGACTGGAGCAGTATCTTTGTTTCTTTTTTTCATTCCGTACTACTCCTTCCTGTCACATTGCAATAATATCTGAACGCATATTTATAGCGCAAAGTCCTGATGGAAATCAAGTGTTTAAAGGAACAGTATCGTTTCATAAACATAACGATTCCTGTTCCTTATCAGTTTCATAAGCTTAAGATCACTTTACTCTCCCGAAATGTTTCAATGGCCAGATCGTCGATATGATCCTGCCGATGATCTGTTCATCTGCAACACATCCGACTGAGGTACTTCTTGAATCGACT
The DNA here is from genome assembly GCA_017432005.1 of Erysipelotrichaceae bacterium. Taxonomy (GTDB): domain Bacteria; phylum Bacillota_I; class Bacilli_A; order Erysipelotrichales; family Erysipelotrichaceae; genus Colivicinus. The sequence continues at coordinate 60,386 of JAFRKA010000006.1, read as the reverse complement.
GATGCAGAACGGTAATCGCCCATCACGAAGATCCTGTCTTCCGGAACCTGATACGGTAAAGTAATATTACATTCACCGTAGGCTTTTTCCTGCAGATACGGTTCTTCGACCAGTACGTTATTCACGTATACATTGCCCTGGTCATCGATGTTGACCCAGTCTCCCTCGTTGGCGATGACTCTTTTGACCAGGATCTTGTTGTTGTAGTAGAAAGCAACGATATCTCCGGGCGCAAATTCCGATCCTTTTTTCGCAATAACATAATCACCTTCCGAAAGTGTCGGAGACATGGAAGTCCCATAGATCCTCAATACCGGAAGAAATGCGATCGTGATCAGCACAATTGCAGCAGCAATGATCGCCAGTGCACAGGCAGCATATAAGGTGATCCTGCTGGAAGAATTCTGCTGTTTAAGTCGGTTGATCTCTTCCAGGTATTCTTTAGAAGAATACTCGCTCATCTCGATACCCGTGAACGGCGCATCCTTTTGCGCTTGTGGCGATATTCTTCGGCAGTCGTATCCTGTTTTACATCATCAAACTGCCTCATGATGTCTTCTTCAATGTTTTCGACCTTCTTTGCCCTGTTCTCAGGTTTCTTGCTGTGCTTGCTCTGGATCTGATAATCAGGCTGCTGTTCAGGTCTGTAAACATTCTGGACCTGCTGTCTGTTATCGATAACAGCAGCTGCCTGTCTTTCGACCGGTCCGGTAGGCCTGTTGACCGGTATATTATTCATGACCGGCTGTTTTCTGCCCGTTGCGGCATATTGCTGCACCTTGCCTTCGCCGGCTATCTTTTTGACATTGTAAAGATAAAGATCGGCAGCTCTTTGAGCTTCCTCAAAGATCTTTGTCAACGACAACGAAGCATCGGCGATCGACCCGATGTTTTTAAGTTTTAATTGTTTATCTTCAAGTTTCTGATTGAGTTCGCTGTTCTCTTTTTCGAGCTCTTCAATGCGTTTCTGCTGCTCATATAATATGTTCAGTAACTCAATTCTTGAAAGTTTGGAAAGAGATTTATCCTTCACGCTGCCTCCACACTAAAACATAGTTATCTATAAAAACAATTATAGTACTTTCATAGATGAAATATCATCGGTTTATGCCAATAGGTCATTCAGCTTTTATGCTGTTTTCAGACTATTTGTTGAGGACCCTTTCGAAATCAGGTTTGAGTCCGGTATCCTTTAAAGTCACGAAATAATTCTGAGGCATATCATAGCCCGGTAAAGGATTTCCTTCAACGATGACCGGTCCTTTATCGGATATGGCTATATCCCAGCCTACGTATCTAATATGAGGCTCGACTTTAGCGGCCTTTTTACATAACTCAAGAGCTTCCTTGTAGTAAGGAACAGTAAAACCGATCAGATCCATACCGGTCGTTGGATGTTTCGTATAAGTGGTGATCGTCTTATCCGACCAGCACGGATTTATGATCTGTCCTTCATCAGACAGGACGGTATAGATGCCTCCTGATCCGACATTGTCGACCGACATATTGTTAATACCGATCCTCTGCAATGTATACATGACATGAGCTTCATTGTGCTTATCAAGAACAGTGACTACTCTGACGGTATTGATCGAAGTCGGATTGAGTTTCTTCATCTCTTCGTGCTGTTCGATCGAATCCTCCACGAAAAGTTTATTTTCTTTCAGATAATCAAACAGTTCCTGCAGATCAGTATCTTCATTGATATCAAAGTTGCGGTAGATACCTTTGCCCGAACAGGAATCAGCCGGCTTCGCAAAGAATCTTTTTTTGTTTTCACAGAACTTTACAAAATCTTCATATTCGGCTTCACTGATATCCAGGAACTCTCTTCCCAGATAATCTTTGAAAATCTTATTGAACTGCAGCTTGTCATTGAATAAAGGCAGATAATCCTTGTCATTAAGTGTTTTGAACAGGTATTGAGAATAATCAAAAGTCACATAGGTCTTTCTCTTGTCTTTAGGTTTATCTACGAAACGGAAGAGATTGTATTCCATATATCCGATATGATCGTTAAGGATACAGGAAGCCATATCGAGCAGGATCAAAAGCGTATTCTTTCCCGAATAATCATGAACTGCTCTGGCATTTTCATACATGCGTTTAAAACTGGATAATTCGAAACGGTCAAATATGGAACTCATGTATAAATTATAACAGATTGGTTTATAATATCCTTAAGGAAGAAGACTATGATCAATAAATACACTCTCAGCAGAGCCCAGAACGTGAAATATGTGAAAGACAATCTCGAAGAACTGATTGAAAACAATCTGGCTCTTTCCCGTTACAGTGAAGACGATCCTGAAAGAACGATCGCCTACCGCAACTTCAAAGAGGCTTACGATTTCATCCTTAACAATCCGGAGGTCGAAAACGATTACCGCTGTCTTCTGCAGCTGCATGAGATACTGATGAAAGATCTCGAGATGGGCATCAAGGATGAGCTGAGCGAAGAACAGATCTCGGAACTCAACAAAATGATCAATCAGCCAACCAAGGCCAATCTGGAAGTGGCGATCGATGTGATGCTTTATATACTGGACAAGAGGCTGTTCACCGATGGTGATGTCAGAGCTGCTCTGATGTTCTCCAACAAATTCATGATCGACAATGGCTGCGGTATCATCACCGTACCGGCTTCCAAAAAGGAGCTCTTCCGTACCAAACTGCACGAGTACAAGGATTCCAATGATTTCGGCATCAAAGACTGGATCTACATGTACTGTGTGAAAGGTCCTAAACTGGATTACTGAGCGATGTTCACATCGCTTTTTTTATATATGCAAAAATAATATAATTAAGCCAATGAATACGCGTAAACTGACTACCCTGGCTATGCTTATAGCCTTGTATATAGTCTTAAGTGTCATGACACCCGTAAAGATCCAGAACTTCAAATTCACCTTTGAAGCTTTTCCGATCCTGGTGGCAGCTATTTTGTCAGGTCCTTTGGACGGTTTCATTGTCGGTACAGCCGGTTCCCTGATCTATCAGATCCTGTTTTCCGGGTATGGTATCACACCGACGACGCTTCTGTGGGTCCTTCCCCATTCTTTGAGCGGTCTGCTGGCCGGTTTTCTGGCCGGAAAATTCAAGGAACACGGATTCAAAGAATGTGCGATCATTTCAATCTGTTCAGCCTTATGTGTGACAGCCTTCAATATCCTCGCACTCTACGTTGATTCGAAGCTCTACGGCTATTATTCAAAGACCCTGGTCTTCGGCAACATCATCATCAAGATCATCGCCGGGATCATCCTTTCGATCATCTACGCGAGCGTCCTGCCGCGCCTCATCTCATTTCTCAAAAGACAGCTCAGCACCGGTCAATGACCGGTGTTTTTTATGTTAAACTAATCTTGTAGATAATGCGGAGGTGATAATAATGCTTAGTGATATCCAGATTGCTCAGGCCTGCGAGAAAGAGAAGATCGTTGATATTGCGAAAAAACTCGATATCGACGAGAAATATCTCGAACTCTATGGCAATTATAAAGCCAAAGTCGACTATAAGCTCCTGAAGGAACTTAAAGATAAAAAAGACGGAAAACTCATCCTGGTGACTGCCATCAACCCTACTCCGGCCGGTGAAGGAAAAACGACGACCACGGTCGGACTGGCTGACGGGCTAAGAAAGATCGGCAAGAAATCGGTGGTTGCCCTTAGAGAACCTTCTCTTGGACCGGTGTTTGGTATCAAAGGTGGCGCAGCCGGAGGCGGCTATGCGCAAGTCGTTCCGATGGAAGACATCAACCTGCATTTTACCGGTGATTTCCATGCGGTCGGTGCCGCCAACAATCTTTTGGCGGCGATGCTGGATAACCACATCCAGCAGGGCAACGATCTCAATATCGATCCGAGAAGGATAACCTGGAGAAGAGCTGTCGACATGAATGACCGACAGCTGAGAAGCATCATCGACGGACTCGGAGGAAAACCTAACGGTGTACCGCGTGAAGACGGTTTCGATATCACAGTCGCATCGGAAGTAATGGCGATCCTTTGCCTGGCTTCTGATATCACCGATCTGAAAGAACGTCTTTCGAAGATCGTCGTCGCTTATACATATGACAACAGACCGGTCACGGCCGGACAGCTGAAAGCTCAGGGCGCAATGGCTGCCCTGCTCAAAGATGCATTGAAGCCTAACCTCGTGCAGACCCTGGAAGGCACACCGGCCTTCGTCCATGGCGGGCCATTCGCCAATATCGCTCATGGATGCAACTCGGTCATGGCGACCCGTCTGGCCTTGAAGCTTGGCGATTATGTCGTCACGGAAGCTGGTTTCGGAGCAGATCTGGGAGCTGAGAAGTTCCTGGATATCAAATGCCGCATGTCCGGCTTAAGACCTGATGCCGTCGTGATCGTCGCCACCGTCAGAGCTTTAAAACATCACGGTGGAGCTGAGAAAGACAAACTGCAGGAAGAAGATCTGGATGCTCTGGAAAAAGGTCTCCCTAATCTGCTTCAGCACGTTGAAAACATCACTAAAGTCTTTAAACTGCCTTGTGTCGTTGCCGTAAACGTGTTCCCTACTGACACAGAAGTCGAACTCAAACTCATTCAGGATAAATGTAAGGAACTTGGAGTCAATGTCGCCATCAGTAAAGTCTGGGCTGAAGGTGGTGAAGGCGGAAAAGCTCTGGCTGAAGAAGTCGTCAGACTCTGTGATCAGCCGAATGATTTCACCTTCGCCTACGATCTTGATCTGCCGATCAAAGAAAAACTGCTGACGATCGCCAGAAAGATCTATCACGCTGACGGCATCCACCTGCCGGGCAATGTACCTAAGCAGATCAAACAGCTGGAAGACCTCGGTTTCGGTTCTCTGCCGATCTGTATGGCCAAGACCCAATATTCTTTCTCTGATGATCAGACCAAACTTGGTGCACCGAAAGATTTCAACATCGTCATCAGAAACATCAAAGTATCAGCTGGTGCCGGTTTTATCGTGGCTCTTACCGGCGAGATCATGACGATGCCTGGTCTGCCTAAAGTTCCTTCTGCTGAAAAGATCGACGTCGATGAAAACGGCGTGATAACAGGACTGTTCTGATATGAAAGATTTGACATTGGAAAGATTCAGTGAACTTACCGCATCCAAAGAACCTGTACCGGGAGGCGGCGGAGTCTGTGCCCTGGCAGGATCATTAGCTTCTGCTTTAGGTGAGATGGTAAGCAATCTGACGATCGGAAAAAAGAATTTTCTGGAATATACCTTTGAACTGACCGAGATCCGCAAGGAACTCGAGATCATCAGGATCAATCTGCTCGACTGTATCGAAAAAGATGCGGAAGCTTTTAAGCCGCTGGCTGAAGCCTATTCACTTCCTAAAGATACACCGGGATACGAAGAAAAGATGGAGGCCTGTCTGAGGACTGCTGCCGACTCTCCTTTCCTGATCCTGAAATACTGTACCAGGATCATCGAGCTCGATGAACGGCTGGGTCAGATCGGTTCCAAGATCGCAATCAGTGATGCGGCGACCAGCGTGATGCTGGCTCAGGGCGTCCTGTACGGAGCCTATGTGAACATCCTGGTGAATACCAGGCTCATGAAAGACCGTGAATACGCCGATAAGATGAATTCTGAAGCCATCAGACTGGTGGATGAATACTCTGTCATGGCACTTAATATCTATGATGATATATGCAAGAGGCTGACTGATAAATGACAAGACTGCTTAAAGGAAAAGAAGTTGCGGATCTGATCAGCGCCAGGAGCGCTGAAGAATGTACAGAACTTAAAGAAAAAGGCATCACTCCGACCATGGCTTTATTCAGAGTCGGAGAGAAGGATGATGATCTTTCTTATGAGAGAAACATCCTCAAAAAATGTGAGACTGCCGGTATAAAAGTCATACATCATATCTTTCCTGAGGATGTTGAAGCAGAGGACTTCTACCGCAAACTTGATGAAGCCAACAGCGATCCCGCTGTTCACGGTATCATGGTCTTCAGACCTTTGCCTAAAGAAAGATTCAACGATGCCGAACTGCGCAACCGTATCAATGTGGATAAAGATATCGACGGATGTTCAGACCTCTCCTTATCGGGAGTCTTCACCAATCGGGATATCGGTTTTGCCCCATGCACAGCTGAAGCAGCGATCAGGATCCTCGATCATTACGGAATCGAGATAGCGGGTAAAAATATCACTGTTCTGGGACGTTCACTGGTCATCGGCAAACCTGTATCGATGTTGCTGCTGAACAGAAATGCGACTGTCACGATCTGCCATACCAAAACCAGAGATGCGGCGAAGATCGCTTCTGCAGCTGACATCCTGATCTGTGCGACCGGTCAGATGGAATTGGTCAATAAAGACTATCTGAACAAGGATCAGGCAGTGATCGATGTCGGTTTCAGCTGGAACGATCAGAAACAGAAACTATGCGGTGATGTCCTATTTAAAGATGCTGACGGACTGGTACATGATCTGACTCCTGTACCGGGAGGTGTAGGATCAGTCACCACCTCGATCCTAATCAGTCATGTCGTCGAAGCCGCAAAAAGGACACTGAAACATAATTAAAATCAGAGGAAGCACAACGCTTCCTCTTATTTCAGATTCAGTCTATCTATTCAAGATACAGATAAAGTGCACAATACATGCATGAGATCATGATGATGATCTCGCTCAACGTATTTACCATTCCGTATTTAAGATATATCAGTACAGCAGCACAGATCATCAGGACAAACAGCTGTCTCAGATGATCATGCCTGGAAAGAAACAGATTCAGATATGTCATCACGATCAGAATGAAACCGCCCAGATATGCCAGAAAAAGATGGACATTGCCTCTTAATCCGTACGGAACCTGATGCGGGATCAATGTTCCAAGGATCAATGATACAAAGATCAGGATACCGCACACAGCATTCCGTTTATATGTTTCATATCCCATCAGTGAACCCAGGATAATACCCAGAAAAAGCAGATATAAATAACCCCTAGTACCTAGACTAAGGGTCGAATAGTTTTCGGTATACAGATCCAGTTTGAATACCGGCAGTATAAACAGGATCAGGCCGATGATATTAAGAATGATTATTTTACTGTTTTTTATCCGCATCGATGAGGATCTTTAATGCTTCGACTGCCACCTTGATAGCACCATCAGTGTCATGGACCTGTGGATTGTCGAGACCGGCTTTCGCTCTTTCCTGATTGGCTACGACCAGGAAGCAGGAACCGACACGGACTCTGAGATACTGACCGACAATGAACAGAGCGGCTGATTCCATTTCAGAGACCTTGCAGTCGAGAGCCAGCCAGGCTTTCCATTTTCTTAAAAGTTCGTCACCGTTTGGCAGCGTTTCCGGACGATGCTGACCATAGAAAGCGTCCTTGGACTGGGAAACACCGACGACGTAGGACTGATTCAGTCTCTTGCAGGCTTCGACCAGCGCATTGGTGACTTCCAGGTTGGCGACAGCCGGGAATTCGATCGGTGCATATTCCTTGGTCGTACCTTCCATACGGATCGATGCGGTTGATACGGCAACATCACCTGATTTGACATCCAGCTGCATACCGCCGCAAGTGCCGATCCTGATGAAAGTATGAGCACCGTTGGCGACCAGCTCTTCCAGAGCGATCGAAGCGCTCGGACCGCCGATACCGGTCGAACAGACAGATACTTTCGTTCCATTGAGATAGCCTGTATAAGTCACATATTCCCTGTTCTGTCCGGTCTTGACCGCATTGTCAAAATACTTGGCGATCTTCTCACATCTGCCGGGATCTCCGGGCAGGATGACATACTGGCCGATATCATCTTTACCAGTGCCGATATGGTACTGTTTCTGACTGCCTTCAGTGTAATCTATCATATTATTTCTCTCCTTGGTTACAAATTAATTTTATTAAAATTTCAGGTTTAGTACAACATCGCTCATGAAATACAGAGAGCCGCAGATCAGGATATTATCATAGTCACAGAAGACCTTTTCAAAAGCTTTCTGGTAATCAGGTTCTGTCTCAAAGTCATTTAATTCATTAAGATCGATCACATCTTTATTTTCAAAACTCGTGACGATCAGACGGTCACAGTGTTCCTTCAGTGTTTCGATCATCTTTCGGTATTCTTTACGCTTCAAAGCGGAAAAGATGATGCTTTTTGAGCCTTCCAGACGATCGAAAGATTCACAAAGTGCTTGAATTCCATGGATATTATGCGCCCCATCCAGGATGACGCGCGGATCCTCATGGATGATCTCGAAGCGACAATGCCAGACTGAAGATCTCAGTGCTTTAGAGGCTGCTTCCTGATCGATATTGATACCAACATCTTCAGCGATGATCTCCAGTGCATACAGCGCCAGAGAGGCGTTATGCAACTGATATGAAGCATAGGAAGACAGTTCATATTCATGATCGTGGAAACGGAAACGTCTCTCACCCAGATCGGTGTATTCTTTCAGTTCATATAATTCACAGTGTTTCTGATCGACATGCTGCTTAACGATCCGACGGCAGTTCTCATCGAGATGACCGATCAGTACCTTTGAATCATTCTTGATGATCCCGCACTTCTCTTCACAGATCTCTTCAAGCGTATCACCCAGTCTGTCCATATGATCATAACCGATCGTCGTTATGATCGACAGCTTTGTATTATCGATGACATTGGTATAATCAAGTCTTCCGCCCAGACCGACTTCCACGATAGCGATATCTATCTTTTCCTGTCTGAAATACTCGCACATGATCAGAAAATCGATCTCAAACATCGAAAGATCGTTTTCGACTGAAAGATCGTAATTGCGGTTAATGATCTTCAGAAAAGATTCCTCATCAATATTCCTGCGGTCGACTCTGATCCTGTCGAGATGAGTCAGATAATGAGGAGATGTGAAAGTACCTACTTTATAACCCTGTGACATCAGCAGATCACAGAGATAGCTCACCGTCGACCCTTTTCCGTCAGTACCGGCTACATGGATCGTATAGAAATCATTCTGGGGATCGCCTAATGACTGACAGATCTTTTTGAAATCGTCAAAAGTACGTCTCGTATTGCGACGTTCCATGATCCATTTCAATGCCTCGTCAGTTCTGGTAAACATCACTATATATTATAATAAAAACGTATGAAAATTATCGGCAATGACTGGGATGAAGTACTCGGAAGCGAATTTGATGCGCAATACTATCAGCAGTTGCGTTCTTTTCTTGATGAGGAGTATAAGACCAAGGTCATCTATCCCCTGCCAAAATACATCTATACAGCTTTAAGACTGACGAGTTATGGCGATACAAAAGTCGTGATACTCGGTCAGGATCCCTATCATGAACCCAATCAGGCTCACGGTCTGGCTTTCTCTGTCAATAAAGGTGTGGATATTCCGCCATCACTGGTCAACATCTATCAGGAACTTCATGATGATCTGGGCTGCAATATCCCGAACCACGGTTTTCTGGTCTCCTGGGCCAGACAGGGCGTACTGCTGCTCAACAGCGTACTGACTGTCCAGGCTCATAGAGCCAATTCCCATCGCAGCAAAGGCTGGGAACAGCTGACCGATACCATTATTAAAAAACTTAATGACAAGGAGGAACCGGTCGTCTTCATCCTCTGGGGCGCCAATGCCCGCAGCAAGAAGCAGTTCATAGACAACCCCCGGCATCTGATCATTGAATCCGTCCACCCTTCTCCTTTGAGTGCCTATAACGGTTTCTTCGGTTCCCGTCCTTTCTCCAGGACCAATGACTTCCTGGTCAAAAACGGGATGACACCGATCGACTGGCAGATAAGATGATGACAGCCTGCATTACGCAGGCTGTTTATTTTCCCATTTCTTTCAGTTTCAGCAGATATTCATCAAGGATATTATTGAGTTCAGCATAGCTCTTCATGTGATTCATCTTTTCCTTGTAGGTCGTGGCATCATAGAGACCGCTGAGATAATGCGGAGCGATACCCCTCATTTCTGACATTGCCAGTTTCTCTCCCTTGAGATCGATCAGCTTCTGGCAATGCTTCAGACAGTAAGTGAAACGGTCTTCCACACTCACCCTGGTCTTTTCCTCGCCTTTGTTGTAGTTATCGATCTCCTTGATCAGGAAAGGATTGCCTACGAGGCCTCTGCCGATCATCACACCGTCGCAGCCGGTCTCTTCCTTCATGCGGATGTAGTCTTCCAGAGTCTTTACATCGCCATTGCCAAAAACGGGTATAGACAAAGCTTCCTTAAGTTTTTTAATATGCGACCAGTCAGCCTTGCCTTCATACATCTGTGACCTGGTCCTGGCATGCAGGGCGATGGCACTCACACCGGCTTTCTCCAGCTTTCTTGCCAGTGAAAGGTAATTCATATTCTCCCTATCCCAGCCCAGACGCATCTTGACTGTCACCGGTTTCTTTACGGCTTCAACTATTCCGGAAATGATATGGACAGTTTCATTCTCATTCTTCATCATCGCACTGCCGGAGCCGGTCTTGACGACCTTGTTTACCGGACAGCCCATATTGATGTCGATGAAATCACAGTCAGTCTTTTCATCCAGCACTTTGGCGGCATAGATCATCGTCACGAGATCACAACCAAAAAGCTGCAGCGAGACCGGATGGACATCTTCACCGATCTTCAGCATCTCCATGGTCCGTTCATTGTGATAGTATATGGCTTTATCGGATACCATCTCCGTATAGACAAGCCCCGCATTGAATTCAAGACAGAGCTGTCTAAAGGCATCGTTACTGATACCGGCCATCGGAGCGACGATGATATCCGAACTGATCTCTTTATCTCTTATTCGCATAGCTCATGATCGTCCTAAGATCATTCTCATCGAAGTTATAAGCTTTATCACAGAATTCACACTTGATCTCGACTTTTCCTTCTTCAGCCAGATCTTTAAGATCTGATCCAGGTAATGTAAGCAGATTGCGCATGAATCTTTCCCTGGAACAGTCACAGTGGTAATGTACATATCTTTCTTCAAGTATCTGTGCATCAGAAAAAAGTTCATTCAGATAGCGGTAGATATCCGGATCCTCACTGAAGACTGATGAGATCGGTTTCAGCTTGAGATTCTCGAGATAAGTGACGTCTGCTTCTTCGTGATTGGGCAGCAGTTCGATGATCATCGCTCCGGCCGCCTTGACGCTGCTGTCCGTATCGACGAGCACACCGACCGAAACGATACTCGGGATCTGTTCCGAGACTGAGAAATAATAGGCAAAATCATCACCGATCTCTCCTGACTGCAGATCGACCTGTGATGTGTAATTCTGTTTCAGTTTCAGATTCTTGGTGACCTTGAGATAACCGCCGGTCCCGACAGCCTTGCCTACCGCAAGTTTGTGAGTATTCTCATAAGTCTCATAGATGAAAGGATCACCGCAGAAGCCTTTAACTTCACCATTTGATCTTCCAACACACAGGATCGTTCCGATCGGACCGCCGCCGTTGATCGTCACGGTGACGGTCTCGTTCTCGTCTTTCTGCATCAGGCCCATCAGCGCAGTAACAGAAAGAGTGCGGCCTAAAGCAGCACAGGAAGTCGGCCACAGACCGTGCAGCGTCCGGGCTTTCTCCACCATCTCTGTGGAATTGAAGATATAGATGCGCGCATGTTCATGCAGCGCTGTTGCGATCAGAACATTATTTTTCATACAGATACTGTAAACGAAGAAAACGGCTTATTCAGCCGATTTCTTAATCTCTTTCTTGGCAGTCTTTGATGCTGCTTTCTTTGTTACCGACTTGCGGGCTTCCTTGGCCTGTTCAAGTTTCTTCTTGTCATAGCCCAGAAGATCTTCGATCTCCTCTGCCGTAAGCGTCTCTTTCTCCATCAGGTTCTCGGCGATCTTGATCAGATCTTCACGATTGCGGCTGATGATGTTCTTGGCATTCTTGTGGCATGATTCGATGATCTTTCTGACTTCCGTATCGATCTCATAAGCGACCTGTGAGGAAGCATTGGACGGTGAATTGTAGTCACGTCCTAAGAATACGGAATCATTGCCGGAATTATACTGGATCGGACCGAGGTCGGACATACCGTAGGTCGTTACCATATCCTTGGCGATCCTGGTCGCCTGCTGGATATCGCTGGATGCACCGGTCGTGATATCGTCGAAGAACAGTTCTTCAGCTGCCCGACCACCCATATAGCTTGTGATCGTATCCAGAAGCTCTCTTCTGGAATTGAGGATCTTCTCCTTACGCGGAGTGATCAGGTTATATCCACCCGCACTGCCGCGCGGGATGATCGTTACTTTCTGAACGATGGCACCATCCGGAAGATTCAGTCCGACGATCGCGTGACCGGCTTCATGGTAAGCGACGAGCTTCTTGGTGTATTCGTCATAGGTCCTGGACTTCTTGGCCGGACCCATCATGACACGGTCGATGGCCTCATCGATCTGTTTGATACCGATGTCATCCCTGTTTTCTCTGACAGCCAGGATCGCTGCTTCATTCAGCACGTTCTCCAGATCAGCACCGGAGAAACCAGGTGTACGTCTGGCCAGATATTCCAGATTGACATCCGGAGAGAGTTTCTTGTTGCGCGCATGGACTCGCAGAATGGCTTCACGGCCTTTGAGATCAGGTAAAGATACCGTGATCTGACGGTCGAAGCGGCCCGGTCTTAACAGTGCGGGGTCCAGAACATCAGGTCTGTTGGTCGCCGCAATGACGATGACACCGGAGTTGTCAGCCATACCGTCAAGTTCGACCAGCAGCTGGTTGAGCGTCTGTTCTCTTTCATCGTGACCACCGCCCAGACCGGCTCCACGCTGTCTGCCGACTGCATCGATCTCATCGATGAAGATCATGCACGGAGCAGTCTTCTTGGCTTTGGCAAACATATCTCTGACACGGCTGGCACCGACACCGACGAACATTTCGACGAAATCGGAACCGGAGATGGAATAGAACGGAACATTTGCTTCGCCGGCAACAGCCTTGGCAAGCAATGTCTTACCGGTTCCCGGAGGACCGACCATGATGATGCCCTTAGGGATTCTGGCACCCATTCTGGCGAAGCGCTTCGGGTTCTTTAGATATTCGATGATCTCCTGCATCTCTTCCTTTTCTTCATCACATCCTGCCACATCCGCAAAACGGACTTTGATGTTGTCCTCGAGATGTGCACGGGATTTGGAGAAATCGAAAGCCTGCTTGTTCGCATTCATGGCACCCATACGGTTCATGATGTACAGGCCGGCGATCACAAACAGGACCAGCGGGATGATCGAAGATGCGAGCTCGACCAGATAGTTGGACGCATTCGCATCGACAAAAGTCACATTATCGACTTTCTTGAGTTCACTGATCAGTTCATCTGATGCTTTTTCCGTATTCGGAATGATGACACTGAACTGACGCTGTGTACCTTTGTCTTCATAGACACCGGTGACAGTCATCGTATTATAGTCGACCGATACCTTGGCCTGTTCGATCTTGCCGGAACTGAGCAGCTTGCTGAACTGATTGTAGTTCAAAGCTGTACTGGCGCTCCTGGACGGAGTCTGGAAAGCCATGACCAGCAAGAAGATCGAAACACACAGATATGGCAAAAGATTTATCAGCGGTCTTTTATTGTCGTTTTTATTCATGTTTTATCTGTAACACTCCTCTTTCAGTACGCCAACGAACGGCAGGTTGCGGTATTTCTGGTTGAAATCCAGACCGAAACCGATGACGAATTCATTGGGGATCGTGAAGCCGATATATTCAGCTTCGATATCCACCAGCCGGCGCGACGGTTTATCGAGTAAAGAGACGACTCTGACGGATCTTGCTCCCTTGGAATAAAGAAGATCTTTGACTTTCAGAAGCGTATTACCGGTATCGACGATGTCTTCCACGATCAGTACATCGCAATCGATGATCGAACGGTCAAGATCCTTGACGATCTTCACATCGCCCATGGATTCCGTTCCGGAATAGCTGGAGACAGCCATGAATTCCAGTTCACAGTCGATCGTGATATTCTTGATCAGCTCAGCCATAAAAGGTACAGAACCTTTCAAAAGGCCGATGACTACCGGTACAGTATCGCTGTAATCTTCGGAGATCTGTTTTCCCAGTTCCTTGCATCTGGCATCTATCTCTTCCTGGGAGATCAGTATCTTCTTCACATCATCCATCAGCATCTCTTTTCTCCTTTGTATATCTCTATAATTTTATCACAAAGATATCGGGTTTTTGAGAATAATGCATAAGATCACAACCCAGTTCAGGGACCAGAATGATCTGTCCTTTTCTGTTCACTAAAACAGGATAAATGAGTCTATCCGCATACGGGATCTTGCGGTCGATGAAGAAGCGGTTGAGCTTCTTGGTTCCGAAACGTAAGACGATCTCATCACTCTTTTTCGCATTCCTGATGACCACCGGAAAATCGTCTTTTCTGAAAGTGACAGCATCTGTACCCTTTCCTTTTCTGCTGATCCGGAAATGCGGATATGTTCGGCTTCGCAGTGCTTTCAGATCCCTGAATGTATAGAGATAATCGTCTTCGTTTCTGAAGACTTCGATCATCCCGTATTCCTTGACGATCGTGATCTCATCAGCTTTTAGGACGACGTGATCTGCTTCTTTTAGCTGTCTGATCATCTCGGCGATATTTGCCTCAGAGCGTGATCGGAAATAATGCCGGAGGAAATAATCGAGATACTTCACTTTGAAGAAAGCCGAAGCTTTCATTCTTTTGCCGTAGAGTTTTTTATAAGCACTTGTGAAACGCCTCTCGTTCTCTTTATTCAGTTTGACGGTCTCGCGATAGATCTTTTTCTTTTCGTCAGCGCTCAACTTTGAGACGCGTTCATGTCTTATCCTGTTGCGGGTATAGTCATCAGTGAGATTGGATTCATCGATCCCGTATTCGATCCCTTTTTTCTGACAATATCCTTCCAGTTCATCTTTACTGTATTTAAGTAAAGGTCGGATGACTTTCACACCGTTAATCATGTTGGTCTGAGCCAGTCCGTAACAGGCTACGCCGAGCTTTTTCTCCTTCTGCATGATATATGTCTCCACGAGATCATCCAGCTGGTGAGCTACCAGAACGGCTTCCAGTCTGTTTTTCCTGCAGATCTTCAGAAACTGATCATAACGGAAATCGCGGGCGGCAGCCTGAAAGTTGCCTTTGCAGGTATCAGGATCGAAATCCCGTTTATGAAAAACGATCCCGTTTTGACGGCAATAGTCTCTGACGATCTTCTCGTCCCTTTTTGCTGTAGCTCTTTTGTGGTAATTGATGTGAGCTGCTTCGATATAGAGACCTGATCGTTTTGCCATATCTAAAAGAGCCATTGAATCTGGCCCTCCCGATACTGCGATCAGATATCGCTTGTCTTTCTCTGTCGCTTCCAGTTTTTTCATCGATCAGTTATTGAAACGGAAAAACATGATATCACCGTCTTTAGGATGATATTCCTTGCCCTCCAGGCGCAGTTTTCCGGCTTCCTTGAGTTTGGCTTCGCTGCCATAGGTCATGATGTCGTCATAGGTATAGACTTCAGCCTTGATGAAACCTTTCTCGAAATCGGTATGGATGATACCGGCACACTGCGGTGCAGTATATCCTGATTTGAAGGTCCAGCCGCGGCATTCGTCTTTTCCGACAGTAAAGAATGTTTCCAGACCCAGAGTTCGGTAAGCCTTGACGATCAGTTCATCGAGACCGCTTCTTTCGATATCCAGTTCCTTCAGGAATTCTTCCTTTTCTTCCTTGGACAGATCAGAAAGCTCTTCCTCGATCTTGGCCGAGATCGGAACGACCTGTGAGCCTTCTTTCTGGGCATAATCCACGACAGCCATGTAATACTTGTTGGCTTCCGGATCATTGATCTCGTCTTCCTTGATATTGCAGACATAGATCACCGGCTTGGCAGTAAGGAAATTGAACTGTTTCAGATATTCAGCCTCTTCTTTGGAGAATTCCAATGAACGGACGTTCTGATTGCGATCCAGCGCATCCTTGACCTTCTTCAGCAGATTATACTCAAAGACAGCATCCTTGTCCTTGGAATTGAGTGCTTTCTTCTCGACCTTGGCGATCCTGTTTTCACAGCTGGCGATATCCGCCATCTGCAGTTCATAATTGATGATCTCGATATCATCGACCGGATCGATGCGGTCATAGACATGAGTGATATTGCTGTCTTCAAAACAGCGCACGACATGACAGATCGCATCCACTTCCCTGATATTGGCCAGGAACTTGTTTCCCAGACCTTCACCGGTCGAAGCACCCTTCACCAGTCCGGCGATATCGGTAAATTCAAAAGTCGTGAAGATCGTCCTCTCCGGTTCAAAGATCCTGCTGAGATTGATCAGCCTTTCATCTTTGACTTCGACGACACCGACATTCGGTTCGATCGTTGCAAACGGATAGTTGGCCGCTTCGACTCTTGAATTGGTTATAGCGTTGAATAATGTTGATTTTCCGACGTTGGGTAAACCAACGATCCCGGCAGTTAAACTCATGTTCTCACCTCATTGATAGTTTAACACTAATGGATGCTAAAATGTAGCTATGGAGATACGTACAGTCACTGATAACGACATCGCAAAGATCTCGGCTTTCGCCAGTGATGTCTTCATCGATTACTACAATGATCTCATCGGCAACAGACAGGCCATCTATATGGCTGAACTCTTTCTTTCTGAAGAAGCCATCAGAAAGCTGATTGCTGACGGTGCGATCTTCAGGACGGTGTGTGAAGATGATGAGATCATTGCTTTCACCGAATATATCAGAGAAGCAGAAAGAGTCTTCCTGTCAAAACTCTATGTCCGCAAAGACCGCCGGGGTGAAGGCATCGGAAAACTCTTGTTCGATGACTGCGTCAACTATGCAAGAAAAAACGGTCTGAGAAGCATCTATCTGACCGTCAACAAAGGCAATACCCCTTCTTTCAATATCTATGATCATCTCGGTTTCAAGGTCATCGACGCCGTCGTCAACGATATCGGACAGGGATATGTCATGGATGACTATGTCATGGAATATACTTTGAAAGATGAATAAAGATTCTTCTTTGTCGATAAAGATCATCACTGCTGCAGCCCTGATCCTGATGGCAGCATTTTCCTTTTATGTCGGTTTCTATCTGCTCAGTTTCATCAGACAGCCTGAACAGTTCCGCCTGTGGATCTCTTCCTTTAAGGCCTTTGCACCATTGGCCTATATCTTCATCACCTGTCTGCAGATCCTGATCCCGATCATTCCCGGAGAACCGATGGAGATGATCGCCGGATATGCGTTCGGACCTTTTAACGGAACACTGCTGTGCATCCTGGCTGAATCGATAGCTTCGATCATTGTTTTGCTGATCGTAAGAAGATTCGGCCGGAAAATAGTTGAGGTCTTCTTTTCCAAAGAAAAGATCGACTCGCTGAGTTTCCTCAAGTCTTCCAAAAACCGCATCATCCTCTATGCTCTGATCTTCATCATGCCCGGAACACCAAAAGACCTGCTTTGTTTCTTTGGCGGTCTGACCGATATCGATCAGATGATCCTGATCCCAATCATTACCCTGGGACGTCTTCCCAGCATCATAACTTCAACTCTGACCGGTGATTCCTTCTCATTACAAAGATACGATAAAGTGCTCATCTTCATCGCCATCACCGCGATCTTGTCTCTTACAGGTATCATCACCTATAGACTTATCGAAAAGAAAAACAGATCCTAGATCTGTTTTATGCGTTCAGCGTTTTCCCTGATCGTATCAGTGTCGGGATAATTAAGCTCCTCACTGATCTTCAGGTCATATTCTGCCAGAGACATGTAGAGATACGGATAGGTATCTCTTTTTTTGCGGCTGGAAGTGTTTTTGATGCTTTTGAAGACTCTTTTGATCAGTTCCTGATCTATCTCTCTATCTTTTATTTTTTCCTTGATGACCAGATAATTGAACATTTTCATTCCCGGAAGTTCTTCCGCAAACAGTTCATCAAGATAACTGCTGATGATCTCTTTCTGCTTTTCGCCATGGGGAAAAACAGCCTTGTCATAAGCTTCCCGATCTCTTTCTCTCTGTTCCTTGGACCGGAAGTTGATCCAGTTCTGCCAACCTGACATATCCTACCTCTTT
Organism: Erysipelotrichaceae bacterium; assembly: GCA_017432005.1. GTDB lineage: Bacteria > Bacillota_I > Bacilli_A > Erysipelotrichales > Erysipelotrichaceae > Colivicinus. Next base: position 42,312 of record JAFRKA010000006.1, on the reverse strand, counting down.
TCATCTCGATTATAACAGAAACAACTCCTTGCGGAGCTGTTTCTGTCTACTTATTATCGGAAGATTGTTTAATGAAAAAATTATTACAATATATTTATATCAAAGGTTTGTGAAATAATTGTGAAAGTTATCTTTTTATCATCAGCATCCTGTCTTTATTGTTTATGTCTTTGAATACTTTGATCTCACTGACAGGAAAATAGGTCTTTGCCAGAGAGGTCAGCGCATCCTTGAGATCATAGCCCATCTCAAAGAAAAGCAGGCTTTCTTTTTCCAGGATCTGATCGGCTTTTTCAAAGATCTCACGGTAGAATTTCAGTCCGTCATCACCGCCGAAAAGCGCTACATGCGGTTCATAATCATAGACGGAGGATTCGATCGTCTCCGTCGTCTTAATGTAGGGCGGATTGGAGACCAGGATACTCACTTTTATGCCGTTTTCGATATACGGTTCCAGCATCGACCCCTGAAAGAAAGTGATCCTGCAGTCATTGTTTAGCGCATTCTTTTCAGCTACAGCCAGGGCTTTTTCAGAGATGTCTGAAGCATAGACGTCAAGATTGTCTTCTTCTTTCTTCAAAGCGATCGCGATCGCTCCCGAACCGGTGCCGACATCGCAGACCCTGATCTTTTTTCCGTTGAAATACTCATCATACTGGCTCAGTATGACCCCGACCAGTTCTTCTGTCTCGGGTCTGGGGATCAGCACATCAGGATTGACGATGAACTTGTATCCATAAAAATATGAATAACCCAGGACGTAATTCAAAGGTTCCCCTTCAAGAAGTCTGACGATACCTGAATCAAAATCGGTCTGCACAGCAGGATCAGTCTCCTTGTCGATATCCAGATAGAGATTGATCTTGTGGTCGTTGCACAGTTCAAAAAGAAAAGCCTTCACCGTTTCCGGTGGAAGACCTTTTTCACTGAATAATGTACGATAGCTGTGGATCAGCTGATTATACGTGCTCATTTAAAAGTTTTTCTTTATCGTCATTCGCCAGCAGGGCATTGACGATATCATCGAGCTTACCTTCCATGATGCGGTCAAGCTGATTGATGGTGAGACCGATGCGGTGATCGGAGACACGGTTCTGCGGATAATTGTAGGTACGGATCTTCTCTGAACGGTCACCTGTACCGATCTTCGATCTTCTGATCGCACCCTCTTCCGCTTCCTTCTGCTGCTTGTAGTATTCGTAGACGCGGGCTCTGATGATCCTCAAGGCTGTTTCCTTGTTGGCGATCTGGTTGCGTCCGTCCTGGCAGTTGACTGTTATGCCGGTAGGCTTATGGACGATCCTGACGGCCGAGTCGGTCTTGTTGATGTGCTGACCGCCAGCACCGGAAGCACGGTGTGTCTCGATCTCCAGATCGGAATCAGGGATCTCAATATCCTCATCCTCGACATCCGGGAAGACGATGACGGTCGCCGTGGAAGTGTGTACTCTTCCCTGGGTTTCGGTCTTCGGTACACGCTGAACACGGTGTGCACCGGATTCGAATTTGAAATGACGGTAGGCATCAAGACCTTTGACAGAGAATGAAATCAGGGCATATCCTCCGGCTTCACCTTCCGATGATTCCATGACTTCAACTTTATAGCCTAAAGAATCGGCATAATAGGAATACATCCTGAACAGATCGCCCGCAAAGATATTACCTTCATCACCGCCGGCTGCACCTCTGATCTCGACCAGGCAGTCATAGCTGTCTTCCGGATCTCTGGGCAGCAGCAGTTCTTCAATGTGTTTATCCAGTTTTTCAAGTTTTGCTTTGGCATCTTCGATCTCGAGTTCAGCCATCTGTCTGATCTCCGGATCATCGTCCTTGAGCATCTCCTGACCGTCTTCGATGATGGCATTATACTTCTTGTAGCTCTGATAGGCATCGTAGGAGCCCTTCAGTTTAGCCTGTTCCTTGGAGAGTTTGGTATATTTCTTGACATCTGAAACGACCTCATCCTTCATCATGAGATCATTGATTTCCTGATAGCGTTTCTCTATTTCCTGCAGTTTGATTATTTTCGCATCCATAATTATCTATTTTCCCAGTCTGACTTTCGGCTTATCCGGGACCTCATGACAGTGACGGCATCTTGCTTCATAGCTCTCTGACGCACCGACCAGGATGATCGGGTCATTATAGGAAGCCGGCTTGCCGTTGATGATACGCTGTGTCCTCGTCGCCGGAGCTCCACACTTGTTGCAGACAGCCGCAAGCTTGGTGACGAATTCAGCCTCCGTGATCAGTAAAGGCATCGGTCCGAAAGGTTCGCCCTTGAAATTGGTATCCAGTCCGGCAGCCATGACTCTGATGCCTCTGTCTGCCAGTTCGTTACAGACGGCACAGATGTTGTCATCAAAAAACTGTGCTTCATCGATCGCTACGACCTGTGTCGTATCTTTGACCATTTCCAGTATCTCTGCCGCATCAGCTATGACATAAGATTCAACTGATGACCCGGCGTGTGATACGACCTTGGTCTCGGAATAACGGTTATCGATCTTCGGTTTGAAGACCATGATCTCCTTCTTCGCAAATTCCAGTACTTTGATGCGGCGTATAAGTTCTTCCGTCTTACCGGCAAACATGCAGCCGCTGATCGTTTCGATCCAGCCGTCTCTATAACTCTGATACATAACAATTCACCTCTTACCCATTATAACGAAAAAAATAGAGGTTTTATCCTCTATTTGTTTTCTAAGCCATACTTCTTATTGAATTTTTCAATTCTGCCTGCAGAAGCCGCAAATCTCTGTCTTCCGGTATAGAACGGATGGCAGTTTGAGCAGGTATCGACTTTGATGCCGTCCTTCTTGGTAGAACCGGTCTCAAATGTTGTACCGCAGCCTGCGCAGGTAACAGTAACTCTGTAATAATCAGGATGAATACCCTTTTTCATCTTTTAATCTCCCTTCTGCCTTGAGTATCATGTCAACCCAAAGAAAGTTTTCATGCTTAATAATTCTAACAGTATTATCTGCAAAAAGCAACCACAAAATCCGTATTCTAGCGGATATTGGCACCAAGCGCCTTGAGCTTCGCTACGATCGAATCGTAGCCCCTGTAGATATGATAGGCGTTGTGGATGACAGTCTCACCGTCAGCCATCAGTCCGGCAATGACCAGTGATGCCCCACAGCGAAGATCAGTAGCTGAAATATCCGTTCCGTGAAGCGGTGTCGGACCGTGGATCAGGGAACTGCCGGTCTGGCATTCGATATTGGCACCCATCAGGTTCAGCTCATTACAGTGTTTGAACCGTTCCATATAGATGGTCTCTTCGACCTTGGAATCACCGTTCGCTTTCGTCAGCAACGCCGTAAGCGGTTGCTGCAGATCGGTCGCAAAACCAGGGAAAGGCTGCGTTATGATATCGACAGGTTTCAGATCATCACTACCGTAGACTCTCACATAATCGGAACCCTGCTCAAGTTTAACACCCATCTCTTCAAGCTTGGATGTGAGTGCTTCGATATGCTGAGGAATGACGTTTCTGACCGTTACATCTTCACCACAGGCCGCTGAAGCAATGATATATGTACCGGCCTCGATGCGATCCGGAATGATATCGTGGATACAACCCTTGAGACGGGAGACACCGTTGATCGTGATCTCTGATGTACCGGCTCCTCTGATCTGGGCACCCATCTTGTTGAGCATGGATGAAAGATCGATGATCTCCGGTTCCTTGGCCGCATTCTCGATCGTCGTACGGCCGCGGGCAAAACATGCCGCCAGCATGATATTGATCGTCGCACCTACTGAGGCAAAATCCAGATAGATATCATCACCGAGCAGTTCTTCTGCATCGATCTCGATGATATTGCCGTCCTGTTTTATCTTTGCGCCCAAGGCTTCAAAGCCCTTGAGATGCAGATCGATCGGACGCGGTCCGAGATTACAGCCGCCCGGTGAATACATCCTGACATGACGGAAACGTCCCAGCAGTGCACCCATGAAATAATAGGAAGCTCTCAGTTTCATGACATCTTCATCCAGCAGATCGATATTGGTGATATTGGTTGGGTCGATCGTCAGTTCATCACCATCTGCTCTTACCGAGATGTTGAGCAGTCCCAGCAGTTTGATCAGGATCTGAACATCCTTGATCTCCGGAACGTCATAAAGCTTCACTATCTCACTAGCTAACACGACTGAAGGAAGGATCGCGACGACCGAGTTCTTGCATGAAGAGACCGTCACTTCACCCTTCAGTTTTTTACCGCCTTTTATTCTGATTACGTCATCCATGGTCAGAGAATAAAGCAGGTCTTAAACCTGCTTATCAGTCAACTTTCTTTGCCCAGACATCTTCAGAGCTGCCCAGACAGAAGTATACGTTTTCGGCCACCTTGGCCCAGGTGAGTCCGGATACATCTTTGTCATCAACGACTTCGATGACTCTGTATTTCTCACCTGTATCAGCAGTTTCCTTGCCGTTATAGGTGACTTTCGTCGCATCACTGGTCGGCTCATTGCGGAAATACATGCCGCCGTCCACGATCTCATAGATCAGTGTACCTTCACCATTGGCACCGCCGCTCTTGAGATCCTCGATCTGCTTGGTAAGGGTCTGGATCTGTACATCCTTCTCACTGATCTGACGCTTGTAGTTCTCTTCATTGGCCTGCAGCTGCAGATACTCAGTATTGACCTTTACATAGGCCTGATGCTGCTTCAGTCCGTAGAACAGTGCACCGGCACATAATGCCAGCAGCAGGAAGATGATTATCAGACAGATGATCAGCGGACCATTGCCTTTCTTACGGCGCGGTCTCAGCTCATCGTCATCATCTTCATCGTAATCTTCAGTGCTTCTTTCTTCACTGTCATCGTCATAGAGTTCATCATCTGACATTTTGAAGATCGACATATCGACACTTGAATCGGTCTTGGTCTTATCTTCGACGAAATCAGGGATGTCCAGAGTCTTGTCCAGTGTTTCATCATCATTTCTTCTTGAAAACATTTTTCTACCTCACTAATTACTGATTTTCGATCAACAGTACTCTGTAGCCATCATAATCACCGCCCAGCAGTGCACCCTGGTTGGCTACGTCCAGGATGGCCGTAATGATCTTGCCGTCGGAATTCATGTATTCTTTAAAGACATCAACGATGAGTTTATCCTCATCAGCGTTCAAATTATAGCCGTGATTGAGGGCTATCTCAACGAACTGTCTCAGTTTATCCACATCCTTGAAAACGACACGGTGCAGGATGATGATCTTGACATCCTGCGGATAATCGCTGGCGATCTGATCTTTTAATTCATAGATCGCCCTGATGAAAGTCTTGCGCAGGTAAGGATAAGATTTGCGCACGCTGTCATAGATATCATTGAACTCTTCATCATGAGCTTTCCTGATCTCATCTTCACTGACCATCTTCTCACGCAGATCATCCAGCATGAGATCGAGGTTCGTGCCCGGTCCTTCATCGTCATCATCGTCATGATCATCAGGCGGATTGAGGATATCACCCGGTGATGCCACGACAGTCTTCTCATTTATCTGACTGTAATAAGTATCTCTGTTGGACTGGATCTCCTTGACCAGTCTGACGATATCGTTCGGATCGACCTGATCAGGCGCCAGGTCAGTTACCAGTGAATTCATATCACCTTCTTCATGAGCGAGTACTTCCGAGAAGATGGAATCAAGCTCTTTGTGCTGTCCCGTTCCTCCGCCTGTCTCTTCACTTTGAACACCGGAAACATTCTGGGCGATCATCTGCAGAAGTCTGTCGTCCTCTTCGCTCATTTCAAAAGGAGTCTCTTCTTCAGCAGAAGCCTGCAGATCCGGTTCACCGCCCGGATTGACGATATTCTGAATGACATCATTGACTGATTCTTCGACTGTTTTCTTACCGATATCCGTCATTCCGACAGGAACGCTTTTTTTCTGTATATCCTGTTTTCTCAGTACGGTCTCATCTTTATCATGTCTGAAAGATGTTACGACCTGACGGCCATCATCTCTTTGTACCAGCGGTCCGTCATATTTGCTCAGATCAGCACGGGCTTTTGACTGACGCAGTGATTCTTCAGCTTCTTCCTGAGTCCTTTGAGGATTATAAAGACCGAGATAAGAATCGCTCTTATCCGGCGTTTCATCTTCAGCCGTCTCATAGCTGTCATTACTGAAAAGATCGTCCTCAGTATTGGTACGTTTCTGTTCAGTTTTGGATGTTTTGTCTCTTTTTATTTCTGCGCCAAGGATATCGTTCTTGAGATCGTATAATTTCTTCAGCGTTTCCTGGCTGTGTCCGGTATTATTCTTTACCGATCTGTCAGGATCGAGATCGACATCAAGGATCCTGCTGAGCTGATCGGAGATGCTCTTGCGGGTCTTGTCCCTGCTGATGAAATCATCAAAGACTTCACCGCCGGCATTCAGCAGTGATTCGATGGTCGAATTGACATTATTGTATGATGCGTTCAGATCGCCGTTGAGCTCATTCTTGAGCTTATCGATATCGATACTTTCGAGTTTAGTCAAAACAGGATCAGTATCATTTCCCTGATTCTCTTCCAGATAAGCGAGAGCTTTATTCATAAAACCCAGTAACATCAGATTTTCAGGTTTCACTTTCTCCTCCTGGTCAGGACCCAAACTCCATCCCCGACATTATCATTCATCATTATATCAAAACGTTCATCTTTCTGCACCATGTCACGGAATTTATTGATCTTGGAAACGAGATTCCTGAGATTGCGGGAACTGATCGTTTCGACTTCGTAGATGAGTCCGTGAAAGATCATGTTGTCAAACAGCATGTACCCGTCTTCCTTCAGATTATCCAGAAACTGTTCCAGGTACTTGCCATACTGCGCCTTGGCTGCATCAACGAAGATCAGATCATATTTCTTGTCCGTACTGAACTCTTCGATCGGCATGAAATGGACTGTGATCCTGTCGTTGAGACCGGCATCAGAGATATTCTTCAGTGCCTCTTTATACAACTTCTCATCCTTCTCGATCGTATCGACAGTGATCTTCTCATTCAGGTTTGCCATCATGATCGCTGAATAAGCGACAGCTGTTCCCAGTTCAAGGATGTCCTGACAGTCATGCTGAACAATGAAATTTAAAAGAAAGGCAAGCCCTTCATCTTTGATGATTGGCACGCCTTTCTGTAATGCTTCTTCTTTTATGTCTTCGATCATTTCAGTATCTGTTTGACGTAGGAGATGAAGCCGTCGCACTTGGCTTTGGCCTTCTCCATACTGGTATCTTTTACCGACAGATAACATTTACACTTTGGCTCCGTTCCTGAAGGCCTGATAGCGATAAATGAACCGTCTTCCAGATAATATTTTAATACATCTGAAACATCGTGTTCAGCGAAATCCTCCACTTTATCGCCTTCATAGACTTTCTGGAGCTTGTAGTCTTCGATCTTCAGGGTCTTGAAACCCGGGACCTCGAGCGGATTGCTGCGGATGGAAGACATGATCTCCTGCAGTTTGACTGCACCGTCAGCACCCGGAAGCATGATCGAGAACTGCGTATCGTAGTAATAACCTACCTTCTCATATGCTTCGTTCATGACATCCATGAGCGTCTTGCCCTGAGACAGATAATAGGCACAGGCTTCTGCCAGTAACAGACAGGCCTGAGTCGCATCCTTGTCTCTGACGAACGGTTTGATCAGTGATCCGTATGATTCTTCATAACCGAAGACATAGGTCTTCGCATGATCCTGTTCATACTGTCTTACCTTGTTGCCGATATACTTGAAACCAGTCAGTGTCCTCTCGTTGTCGCAGCCGTGATATCTGGCGATCGCTTCACCGATATCACTGGTAACGACGGTATTGAACATGCACGGATTGTCAACTTTGATGCCGAGATCCTCATATGTCGAAAGGATGTATTCCAGCAGTAAGGCACCGGTCTGGTTGCCGTTGAGCACGATATATTCATCTCCCTGTCTGATACCGACACCCATGCGGTCGCCATCAGGGTCGCAGACCAGCAGCAGTTTGGCATCGATCTCCTTCGCCAGCTTGAGGACTTCCTCATAGGCACCCGGTTCTTCCGGGTTAGGAGTCTTGGTACCGGAGAACGAAGGATCGAAAGTCGACTGTGAAGCCACTTCCGTGACATTGTAGCCGGCCAGTTTCAGCGTATCCATGACCGGATGATAAGATGCACCGTGTTCCGGTGAGAATGCGATGCGGAAATCCTTGTTCACATCCTTGCGCAGCTGGATGGAGAGACAGTCATCATAGTAAGCCTTGTCGACTTCTTCATTGACGACATGGATCAGTTTTTCATCGTAATCATCAGCCGGTTTTATATCGAGGATATCACCGAGCTTGGCGATCTCCGCGATGACTTTAGCTGCAAGTTCCGGGATCAGCTGACAGCCGGTCTCGTCATAGAGCTTGTAGCCGTTATACTCTTTAGGGTTATGGGAAGCCGTGATCATGATACCGCCGTCACACTTGAAATATCTGACCGTATAGGACAGTTCCGGAGTCGGTCTCAATGAATCAAAGATGTAAGTCTCGATCCCGTTGGATGCCAGCAATTTTGCACAATCAAAGGCAAATTCGCGGGAATTGTAGCGGTTATCATAGGCGATCGCAACTGAATGTTTGCCGTTATTATTGAGATAATCCGCAAACCCCTGGGTCGCTTTTCTGATCGTAAAGATATTTAGACGGTTAGGTCCCAGGCCCATCAGACCGCGCATTCCTGCCGTACCGAAAGCAACATCAGTATAGAAAGCATCCTTGATCTGCTGCTCACTCATCTGTTTTAGTTCATTTTTCTGATCATCACTGAGATTGGGATGATTCAGCCATTTTTCATAATTTTCTCTGTAGTCCATATTTTCCTCATTAAAAATAAGGGAAGATTGTTTCTTCCCTTTCGTTTTTTTCTTACTGAATTACTTTCTGTGTTCTTAAGATATCTTCGATCGCTGCAATTGCTGCATCTTCATCTTCACCTTCACAAGTAATCGTGATTTCAGACTGTGTAGGGATGCCTAATGACATAACACCCATAATCGATTTCATGTTTACAGATCTCTCTTTGAATGAAACCTTGACATCACATTTGAACTTACTTGCAGCGTTCACAGCAACAGTAGCAGGACGAGCATGTAAACCTACCGGATCAACCACTAACACATTGATTTCCTTCATGACGTTCCCTCCTTCATTAAATTATAAAAAACCAAAGTTTCTTATAGAATAATTATAAAATTGTAAGCGCTTTAATTCAAGTAGAAAATACTACTTGTGATAGGTCTCATGATTGAGGATCTTGAAGCAGCGATAGAGCTGTTCCAGGATGATGAGTCTGGTCATCTGATGCAGGAAAGTAAGTTCTGAAAGCCTGATCCTTTCGTCTGCTCTGGCGATGACATCGTTGGAAAAACCCAGTGATCCGGCGATCACAAAACAGATCTTTGAACTGTTTATGAACAGCTGATCGATCTTCTTCGCAAGCGAGACAGAATCGATACTTTTCCCGTGCAGATCCAGCAGGATCACATACTCATCAGGACGGATCTTTTCCAAGATCCGCTGCCCTTCCTTATCCTTTACGGCTTCTTCATTATCGCCGATCGGTTCATCCTTTACTTCAACGATCTCCAGTTTATGATAACGGCTGATCCGTTTGGCGTAATCATCGATCAGATTCTGCAGATTCTTATCTTTTACTTTGCCTACACAGATGAGTCTAATCATTGCCTAAGCCCTGAACATGGATATCGCCATGGCGGCTATATGTAAAGACGATATCTTCAGCCGGTGTGTGGACGATACTGAGATAGTCATTGAGACTGTTGATCTCTTTTTCATTGATCGACAATACCACATCACCCGGTCTCACCCCTGCCTGATATGCCGGAGTATTCTCTTTGACCTTGGAGACATAGATGCCGTTGATCGTCTCAAGGCTCACACCGAGATTGGTCTTCTCGTAGTTGTACATATTGCGGATATATGATCCCTTGATGCCCAGGATATTGCGGATGTTATCTTCCTTGGCAATGATCTTGTCGGCGATGAGTTTGATCTCGTTGGAAGTGATCGCAAAAGTGAAATCACCCGGCAGAGACATGGTGTTCATGCCGATGATCTCTCCGGACATGTTGATCAAAGGAGAGCCGGAATAACCGTATGCCAGATCAGCTGAAAGCTGGATGACATCCAGATAGTATGAATAATGCTCTTCATCGGCAGTGATATTGTTTTCAATCATCAGATCTCTGGCGGCGATCATTCCCATTTCAACACTGCCCGCATAATCAGCCGAGACCGGTGTACCGATACAGATGACGAATTCGCCCTGCTTCGTTAAAGTCGAATCGCCCAGTTTCAAAGTGGCGATCTCATAAGGCGTATTGATCCTCAGAACCGCCAGATCGGTATAGATATCATGACCTACCAGTTCAGCTGCCTCGGTATAGGAAGATCCGAACGTGACGCTTATCATATTGGTCTGACTGACCCCGTGATATGCCGTCAGGATGTAGACACTGTCTTTTTCCTGATAATAGACAAAACCGCTGAGGATATTGCCGTCAGCGTTGATCGTGACGATCGAAGGTTTGCATTCATCGACGATCCTGGTGAAATCAGTCGAAAAACCGTTGATATTGTATTCGTTGATGACCTGCGCATTCTCTTTCTTGCTGAGATTGCTGAGACCAAAATTCAGGGCAGCGATCCATATCAGCATCATGATCAGCAACAGATAGATGATCCTGTTAGTTTTCATAAATGTTCCTCTCAATCGATCAGGTTGCACGGCAGATATTTGCAGGCATTGACTCTGACGCCGTTGACTTCGAAAGTCAGGTGCAGGTGCACACCTTCTGAACGTCCGGTATTGCCCATCTGACCGATGACCTGTCCTCTGGAAACGTTCTGTCCGACATCGACATAAGCCGGAGTATTAAGATGCATGTACATCGTTCTGACACCATTCTGGTGGTTGATGATACAGAAGTTACCCATGTCGTATCTGTAGCCTACTTCATCGACGACGCCACTGTCGACTGCATAGACCTGTCCGTACTTGGTATACATGTTGACGAAGTCAGTTCCGGTATGGTTGTAGTAACAGCCCCAGTGACAGGTGATCTCCGGGTTGTCGACCGGCCAGACATAGTTTCCGGTACCGACGGCGATGACCTGTTTGGTTCCGACGGCGATGACGCCTCGTTTAGGCTGCTTGATGATCGTCTCGGAAAGCTGAGTACCTGTCTGCAGGACACCGTTGATCCACTCTTCTTCATACAGGACGTTCTTGATGCCTGATTCTTCCTTGACTCTTACTTCATAGATTCCGATCTCCAATGATTCATCTTCGATGTATTCCGGAACTTCCGGAACGATGAACTGCTGAGCCAGCCTTTCCTTGATGACTTCCACATTGATCGGTGATGTATAGTATGTGACATTGAGTTCCATGCCCGGAGTGACGACCTGTGTCTCAGAGAAAAGGACCTTCGGGTTCAGCATGACGAGCTGACGCGGTGACATGTCACCGAAGTAATAGCCTACACCCTGCAGGGTATCGCCTTCTCTGACGGTATAGTATTCTCTGTCGGTATTGCCCCAGTAACAGAGGAACTCATAGATATCTTCCATATTGCGGTAGATCGAATCCGGAGAGACGACGGCCTGCTTGGTCGTGATCTTTTCCTGAATGAAAGCGTTCATTTCAACTGTTCCCAGTTCCTTCGGTGATTCGATCTTTTCGTTATTCATCAGCTTGTACAATGTTTCTTCACTGACGAAGTTGGTTATGAAACGCTGCAGCGCATCCTCAAAATCCTTGTAATCACGCACATAGATGATCTCATAGGTACCATCTGCCGTAGAGAATTCTACAGCTGTAGTCTCAACACCGAGCAGGTTGTTTTCGACCAGATAATCCATGATCTTATCATCCACATCCGCAAAATTGGCGAATGATTTTTCCTCTACAATGAAAAGATCTTCACCCAGACCCAGCTTGGTACCGGGGAAAACATCCTGATAATCGATGTATTTGGCTGCGATCAGAGAATCAAGATAATCCCGGTCGGTAATGACACCGATCAGCTGACCCTTGTAGTAGATCTTGCTGTAGTCCTTTTCCTTATCGTCATATGAAAGAATCTCTTGTTCCACAAGAGATTTTTCATTGATTATATCTGCCTTGACGGTATTATCTTCAAATACGAGTGAACTTCCGTAGACGATGATACCGCTTAACAATAAACAGATGATGACCACTAATACGGTTCTGGTCTTTTTCAATCAGTTCTCCTCAACAGCGTTCTTGATACCATAGAAGGCGTTAATATCTTTTTCAAATGCCAGCATGACTCTGCCGGTCGGACCGTTACGGTGCTTGGACAGAAGCAGTTCGACATCTTCCCTTTCATCGGATGCCGTATTCTCACGGTTGTAGTAGGCATCACGATACAGGAACAGTACGATGTCCGCATCCTGTTCCAGTGCTCCTGATTCTCTCAGGTCTGACAGCATCGGCCTTTTGTCCTGGCGTGATTCGACACCACGTGACAGCTGGGAAAGCGCGATGACCGGAACGTTGAGTTCACGGGCCATGGCCTTGAGACGTCTTGAGATCTCCGATACTTCCTGCTGACGTGAATCAGATTTGCCTGTCGCCTGAATGAGCTGGATATAGTCAACGATGATCATGTACAGGCCTTCATCCTGAGCCAGTTTCCTGGCCTTGGCGTACATTTCCGAGACCTTGATGCCCGGAGTATCATCGATATAGAAATTCTGTCTTCTGAGCTGCTGTGAAGCCTCATTGAGCCTTGACCATTCCTCATCATTGAGCGATCCGGTACGCAGCTTCTGGATCTCCACCTTGGATTTGGCAGCCAGGATCCTGATCGCGACCTGTTCAGCCGGCATTTCCAGCGAGAAGATGGCGATCGAACCAGGTGTCACGGAAGCGGAATTGACGGCGATATTGAGTGCCAGAGCCGTCTTGCCCATGGAAGGTCTTGCCGCCACGATGACGAGATCGCCCTTCTGAAAACCGGCGGTCTTCTTGTCAAGATCAGAATAAAGAGTTCTCACTCCGGTTATATCTGTTCCTGCTTCCTGGATGGCTTCGATATGTTTAAGAGCACTGTCGAATACTTCATCACCTTTTCTGAAATCAGCCGATGTCTTCGATCTGGTAACTTCGGTGACCTTCTTTTCGACGTTCTCCAGCATCTCATCAACTGATACCGATGAATCATAGGCATCGTTGGAGATCTCTTCACCGACTCTGATGACTTTTCTCGCCAGTGATTTGTTTCTGATGATCGCAATGTATTCAGCCGTATTACTGGCGGAGATCGTCGCATTGGCCAGCTGCATCAGATAGTCCAGTCCGCCGATCTTGTCATATACACCGAAATCCTTAAGTTTAGTGGAAAGAGAGACCGTATCGACCTTTTCCCTGTTCTCATACATGGCTGACATGATATTGTAGATGGACTTATGCTTTTCCAGATAAAAATCATCGGCAGTCATTCCTGCATCAACAGTCTGGCGCATCGCTTCCGGATAAAGCATGATATTGCCCAGCAGAGACTCTTCAGCCTCGATGGAATAAGGCATCGATCTGTTACTCATTCTATTCCTCGATCAGTCTAACCTTTATTATACCAATAACGTCTTTATACAGTTCAATTTTTATGTCGTAGGTACCGAGATCTTTCAGCGGTTCATTGTCCTTGATCTTGCGCTTGTCGATGACGATGCCGTCTTTCTTCAGCGCATCTTCGATCTGCTTGGTCGAAACAGAACCTGATACCTTGCCTTCCTTGGCCTTGACCTTGAATTCCAGTGTCTTGTCAGCCAGGATCTTCTTCAGTTCCTCAGCTTCTTTTCTTTTTTCCGCATCCAGTTCGGCAGCTTCTTCCTGCTGCTTCTCCAGCACTTTTTTGGAACCGCTGGATTCCTGAACGGCCAGACCCCTGGCAATCAGAAAATTGCGGGCATAGCCGTCCGCGACATCCTTTATTTCACCTTTTTTGCCTACCTTGGCAACATCAGTCAGAAGTATTACTCTCATTGTTTCCTCCTTTGAAATATTCATCGAGGTTCTTCAGCAGTTCAGCTTCCAGCTTGGCTACCGAGCTGTCAAAGACCTGCAGACCGGCTGCCGTCATATGACCGCCGCCGTGCATCTTTTCCATGATGACCTGCACATTTATCTTACCCTTGGAACGGGATGAGATTATCTGTTCACCCTTGTCGGAATTGCAGATGACGAAAGCCGCTTCGATCTCTCTGGCTTTGATCATGGCATCACAGGCCTGGGAGGCGATGGTACGCGAGAAAGTCCCCTCGTCGAGCGCTGCGACGATCACGTCGTTCTTGTACAGTTTTCCGGCATTGATGAGACGGCTCCTCTCGATGACGTTTCCATATGGCTCCTGAGCCAGTTCGTCACAGACCATCGGATCGGCACCATAGCTTCTGAGGACCTTGGCGACATCGAATGTCCTGGATCCGGTCCTGACGCGGAAGTGATCGGTATCGATCAGGATGCCCAGATACATTATATTGGCTTCTTCATAAGTGATCTCGATATTCTTTGAGAAGTAAGGCAGCAGCTCCGTGACCAGTTCAGTCGCTGAAGATGCGGCAGCTTCGATATAAAGCATCATCGCCATCACATCAAGATCGGCCTTGCGGCGGTGATGATCGAGGATGATGATACGTTTAGCCTGTTTGAGCAGGTTCGGGCTGTTGGACTGGGCCGCACTGTGATGATCGACCATGATGACCAGTGTATCATCATTGAGCACATCGACAGCCTGTGATTCACTGACGAAACGGTGTTTCTCTTCCAGTTCTTTGGCATAGCCGGTGAGGACATCGTTGATCATCGGTTCGATATTGCCGGTCTTTGTGACGATGCAGGTCTTGCGATCCAGCGACATTGCGATATTGGCCATACATAAAGCTGAACCGATGCAGTCCGCATCCATGTCCTTATGACCGACGATGATCACATTGGATGATCTTTCGATCAGATCCTTGATCGAGTTGGCGGTTACACGCAGTTTGGTCTTGCTCTGTTTCTCTCTGGCTTCAGAAGTTCCGCCATAGAACATCGTATCTGCTCCGACCTTTCTGACGACGACCTGATCACCGCCTCTGGCCAGTGCCAGATCCAGCAGGTTCTCCATGATCTCGTTCAGTTCTTCATAATTCTGCGATCCCCTCGCAAAAGCCATGGAGATCGTGACATCGGTATTGCCTTCCTTGGAGACCTTGCGCACCTTGTTCAGGATCGAGAAACGGTCAGCTCTGATTTTCTCAAAGATCTCTTCATTCAGGATCAGGATCATCCTGTTGTTTCTCAAGGTATTATAAACGACACCGAAACTCTTGAAGTAATCGATGACCGGTACTTTGATATTGGTATTGATATAGGAAAGCTCGTCTTCCGACATGCTGGATTCATCATAGTTATCATAGACCAGACATCCCAGGACCGGTGAGATATCATCGAGCTTCCTGTCGAGATCATACTCTCTGGTGATGTTCTTGAACGTCAGGACATTGGCCTTGTCGATCTTGCGTACAGAAAACTTCTCTTCATTGATGATGACCGTCTGATTGTTGGCTTCATTATTCAGCATGTCCTGCAGTTCAGGCAGCCAGTTGAGGACCTTCTCACCGAGATGATCCATATCGTGTCTGCTGAAGAATTCGGACATGAAAGTGATCTCATAGTTCTCGTCATAGACGATGATTCCGATATCGCCATGGCTGAGTACTTCCCGATATGACAGTTCCAGATCGTTCTCGATCTGCTTGACTGATTCGCTTCTGATCCTGTCGATCGATGTGAAGATCACCGCCAACAGAGCCGTGAAGACAACCACGATGACCAGCGGGATGACGACATCCATCCTGAAGACGAAAAACAGAAAAACCAGGGCAATGAGGATGCCGATGATCGTAAACAGTGACAGTAATGAAATGAATCTTAAGCGTTTCATTGATTTACCTTGCTTTGATTGACCTTGTTTTCAAGATATGTCCTTAACGGTCCGGTCGCATACAGAAAACCGATCGTCAGCAGAACGGTGAATAACGGCGGGAACAGTACAGCCAACAGGATGAAAAGACCGCCGACATTGCGTTTCAGGACCATCGCCCCAAACAGGATCAGGAAGATGTATCCGTAATAGAAAAGCACCATCGCTCCTAAGACTGAGAGTATCATGATCACATAGTACAGCGTCTCGTTGTTCACTAGTTTTATGGCATATGAGCCGCAGACCGCCATAAGTGACAGATAACCCAGAGGCGGATTAGGCTTAACATTGTAGATGTTGGTCGTGCCGAGATCTTTGATCTTAAAACGTTTCAAAAGGAAGATGCTCAACAGATGGATCAGCACGCCTTCCATCGCTCCCATCAGTACGGTTGAAAAGATATATAACACGCCGATCAGCTTGCCCATGTCCATGCCGATCGACTCAAAAAGCGCCTTGTAGTCAAAGCCGGTCATCTTGCTGGCTTCACCGAAAGCCGCCTGATATTCCTGGATCATCCTGCTGATCGGGAAACCCAGCAGCGGATACACGATGAAAGTTGCGATCAGTTCACCGATCGTATAGGTGATGATAGCCGACAACATCAGGCTTCTGCGGTCAAAATTCTTCGTTATGCCCCAGGCATAGACCATGCCGGTAAAGATACCGACCGGGACATAGATCAGATATGTGAACTGAAAATTGCCCAGCAAAAAACTGATGATCAGCAGTCCTACACAGAGCATCGCTCCATCCTTCAGCGTATGCATCGTTGCATACATGATGATCACGATCGGCATCATCAGAACGATCAGCTCGGTAAACCAGAAAGCCGTCATCCTGTCGATCAGGATCAGCGCACCGATGATCGCCAGCATCATGGCGCCCTGTGTCAGTTTCTTGGTCTGATTCATATACTATTATTATAAAATAAACCTCCGGCAATTGCGGAGGTTATTGAATTAATCAGCGATATAAGGCAGTAAAGCCATCTGACGTGCTCTCTTGATAGCTGTTGACAGCATTCTCTGATACTTGGCACTGGTGCCAGTGACACGTCTCGGAGTGATCTTTCCGTTAGGAGAGATGAACTTCTTCAGTAACTCTACGTCTTTATAATCGATATAATCGATCTTGTTCTTGGTGAAGTAACAAACTTTCTTATATCCGACTCTCTGTTTTCTAAAAGCCATATTGGTTCCTTTCTATATCAATAAAACGGCAGATCATCACTGGAGATATCCAGCGAAGGAGTATTGGAGAAATCATCATCCATACTCTCAAATCCCGGATCAGCTGCAGGAGTAAAGGTCTGGTTGTTTGAGGCATAACTGTTGTTTGAAGCATAACTGTTATTGGCAGAAACACCCGTGCCGTTACGGCTCGAAATGATCTGAACATTATCAGCTACGACTTCGGTAACATAGACTTTGCCGCTCTGACCTTCATAACTTCTGGTCTGGATCCTGCCTTCGACCGCTACGATCGTTCCCTTTGCCGCATATTGGGAAAGAAAGTCAGCTGACTGCCTCCAGGCAATGCAGTTGATGAAGTCGGCTGACTGTCCTCCAGCCTGCTGAGACTGGAAACGGCGGTCGACTGCCACGGTGAAGTTACAAACGGAAGTATTCGAATTAGTCTTTTTCAGTTCAATGTCTTTTGTAAGACGACCTACTAGAGTAACTCTGTTGATATTGATCATTACTTACTTCCTTTTTTCTCATCAGTAGAGATTGTCATCATTCTTACAATGTCATTGCTGATGCCCATCAAACGTTCGAATTCGTTCAGACCGGCTACATCAACAGTGTAAGTCACTACAACATAGTAACCCTTAGACATATGATCGATCTCATAAGCGAAATCTCTCATGCCCCAGTCGTCAACGTTGTCGATCTTGCCGCCGTGAGCAGTGATGATGCCATGCATCTGCTCAACGAGTGCTGCTCTTGCGGCATCGTCAAGACTGGACTTGATGATATACATAGTCTCGTATTGTTTCATATTTTACCTCCTTCTGGACTAGACGGCCTGTTGCCAGGCAAGGAATAGTTTAGCTATTCGCTTGATAATTATAACAAAACAGACAAAAAAGATGCAATAAGAATATCATATAATATTGATATGGCCCTGGATGGAATAACACTCAGTAAAGTCAAAAAAGATCTGGACAGCTATCTGCCGATCAGGATCAACCGTATCGCCGAGACCAGTAAGACGGAGATCGTTTTCAACGTGCACGCCAATACGGTCAGGACGAGCCTCGTGATGTCGTTCCATTCCAATTATAATCATCTGTGCCTTTCAAAACGCAATTATACGACCTACAACGATCCTTCGACCTTTGTCATGGTCCTTAGAAAATACATCCTCAACGGCATCATCGACAGGATCGATCAGAACGATTATGACCGCTATCTGCTCATGCACATCAGAGCCCGCAACGAGCTTTATGACGAGAAAGAGTATCTTCTTTCAGTGGAACTTATGGGCAAATATGCCAATCTGATCCTGGTGGATGACAATGGAAAGATCATCGATGCGTTAAAGAAGATCCCGCCTTATGAGAACACCCGCAGGACGATCCTGCCCGGTGCAGTATTTACTCTTCCTGACAAGCAGGATAAAAAAGACCCTTATACGACCTTTGACATCGATCTGGAAAGATCACTGGTCGAACAGCTGCAGGGCTTCTCGAAACTTCTGGACAAGGAAGTACGTTACCGTCTCAAAGACGATACCTATGAAAACATCATCCGTCAGATCGAAGAGTCTGATTCACTCTATCTGAGCCGTAAAAGAGACGGTATCGAATTCCATGTCATACCGCTTCTGCATCTTGAATGCCCGTATGAGAAATGGGACATCCAGGAAGGATTCGATGAGATCTATTACCGCGATGACGAGAAAGAAAGGATCAGGAACATCTCTGATGATCTTTATAAAGTCGTCCGCAGACAGCTGAAACACTTCGATACGAAGATCACAAAACTGCAGCAGAGTCTTCAGGAGGCCCTGAATCTTGAAGGCGATAAAGAGAATGGCGATCTGCTGTACATGTGTGAAGATCTTGAACGCAAAGGCTTGAAGCAGATCGAAGTGACTGACTATAACGGTGAGAAGAAAACTGTAATTCTGGATCCCAGACTTTCTATCAAAGCCAATGCGAACCGCTACTACACCCTCTATCAGAAGAAACGCAAAGGACGCGTATACATCGAGGAACAGCTGCAGATCGCTGAAAGTGAAAAAGAATACTTCGAATCACTCAACGAACAGCTCAGTATCGCCAATTATTCCGATGCGCTGGATATCAGAGAAGAACTGGCCAGATACGGATATCTAAGAAAGAACGTCTCTAAGAACAAAAAGAAAAAGAAGGTCAATCTCTATCAGCTGAAAGTCGATGGACATACGATCACCTTCGGAAAGAACAACATCCAGAATGCCTATCTTTCTTTTGAATATGCCCGCAGTAATTACACCTGGTTCCATGCCAAGCAGTTCCACGGTTCCCATGTCGTCGTTGATACCGACCATCCGGATGAGAAACTGATCAGGATCTGTGCCAACCTGGCTGCCTACTACTCGAAAGGACGCTACTCCTCATCAGTACCGGTCGACTACTGTCTGGTACGGGAACTAAAAAAAGTAAAAGGCACAAAGCCGGGCTTTGTGACCTTCAGGAATTATAAAACGATCTATATCGATCCGGTAGAAGACAGAGAGTCAGCGATCGTTACGATCTAGATATCTTTTTAGCGATACTACTTCAAACGGCTTAAGGCGGCGATACGCGCCGCTTTTAAGATCACCGAGTTCCAGATTTGCTTCACTGATCCTGTGCAGCCTGATGACTTCATGGTCAAGTGCTTCAAACATCTTTCTGATCTCCCGGTTTTTTCCTTCATGAATCGTGATATCGAGCATGGAAGTATTATTTCCGGTATTATTCTTTATCAGTTTCACTTGTGCAGGAGCGCTGATATAATCATCGATTTCGATTCCCTCCTGAAGCTTTCTGATCTCGTTTTCCGTGATGGTCGGAGTGACTGTTACTTCATATGTCTTGTCCACCTCAAAACGCGGATGGATCAGTTTCTGCATGAGTTCGCCATCATTGCTTAATAAGATCAAGCCTGAAGAATCATAATCAAGTCTGCCCAGCGGATAGAGACGGTAAGGACAATCGATCAGATCGACGACCGTCTTCCTGCCCCTGTCATCACTGGCTGAAGAGATGACGTTCTTCGGCTTGTTCAGCATGTAGACGACTTTCTCTTCCCTGTCCAGTTTCTTTCCGTCCACCATGATCTCATCATAAAGCTCGGCCTTGTACCCGAGTTCATCGACGATCTTGCCGTTGACCGTGACTCTTCCTTCACGGATCAGCTCTTCGGCTTTTCTTCTTGAACAAAGTCCGCTGTTCGCAATGATCTTCTGAAGTCTCTCCAAAGTTTCTCCCTCTTGCCCAGATAGATATAATAAACCGTTATACCGATGATGCCGATCAGTGACAGAACGATCACACTCATAAGTTCAAAATTGACCCGGTGATTGTCAAAACCCATATTTTCATATGAAAGATCTTCGACACTGTCCCTGATATTGAATTCATTGACACTGTCCATCGACATGACCAGATAAGATCCGGATTCACTGATCATGAACTGAATGTAGTTATCCGACTGTGTCGTACGGCATTTGACCACATCGCCGTTTTTATTCAGATGATAGACTGTATAGATCTTGTCGTTCTTCTTGTCCTTGAGATCGATCTGCACGATTGCCGGACCCTGCAGTTCGATATTCTGATAGTTGAAACAGAAAGAGATGTTCAGCCCTTCTCTCTTTTCAAAGCCGTGGCCCTTTCCGACTTTATAGATAGCTTCTTCGGCATTTTTAGATATTTCATCGACGATGACATAATACGTATCACCGAGGAATTTCAGAGACATTTTATCCGGCAAAGACAGATCGAGACCCGAAACGGACAGTTTGAATTTTCCACTGCGATCATCGATGACATAGTTGCGCTGATTCAGTTCCCTGAGTTTAATGTCCAGCGAACGGATCTCGCTGAAATTGAACGGATAGACGATCTTGCCGAGACTGCTTTTGACTTTTAAGGCGTCACCATCTTCTGTCGCATCGCTTATAGTCTGCCTGAGATCAGCCAGTTCATCACTGAAAAAGATCGTCTTTTCTGTCTTCAGACCGTTATAGTTTATCTCCAGGGTCTGCTCACCGGATTCATCTTTGTCATAAGCAGAGATCATATCGGTATTGACGTTGATCTGTGAGGACGAGGAATCACCGTAGTTCACTTTCAGCAGCGCATCCTTAAGATCGATGTCTTTACCGGCCTCAAAAGCCTGTGACAGACCGCTGATCAGGTCGATCGAAACGATCTTCTTATACTGCGCCTTATTCTCTTCATCGTAACCGATGAATTCGAAACCGTCTTTTTCCGGTCTGATTAAAAGATCTTCCTCAGGGATCACCTGCAGATCAAGGCTTTCATAGTCATGATATTCACCTTCATCGAAATCGTAGTGTATTTCTTTAAGATCATACGTGCTGGTCTTGTCTTCGTTGAGGATATGAGAAAAATGTTCTTTGGCGATATAGGCGACTGAGCGGTCGAAATCGTAGCGGTATCCGTCATCGAAACTGTCATCGATCTGCACCTTATAGGCATCTTCAGTCTCATCAAGGATCACAAAAGCAAGCTCGGTGAATCCGCTTAAAGAATACAGACGTTTCTCCATCTCCTGGTCTTCATACAGCGTTAGCCTGTCCAGTCCCTCGATGATCCCGATGCACAAAGAATCAAGATCCTTTGCGCCGAGCCTTTCATCCAGCAGGAAGCAGGCAGCTGCGCTTCTTTCTCCGTAATAAGGATCCGGAGAATAATTGACATTGATACCGGAGATCTTGTTGCCAAAGAAAGTACCGGTATAATCGCTGCGGTAATGGTTGGAAAAACGTCCTGAAATAAAATACTTCGCATGAGAATAGATCGAATCGCTCACTGAATCAAAACGTCCGTTTTCCCTTTCCTCATCGTTCTCATAGGCGGCAGCCGTATAGAGATTATTTGATATAAAGGAATTATAGGATTTGCCGTAAGCCGATTCGTTGATGGCCGATGCCGCAAGCATCAGCGCGTTGCAGCCGTACATATACTGCATGGCAAAGAATTCATCCGTTTCATTACAAAGCTGTGAGCGGTCTACTTCATCAGCAGCCGCGTCACCATTGAGATCGATGTAATGGATGAGCCGCTTGCTAAGACCTAGAGTATCACTCAAATAGTCACGCATCTCAGCACTGGTATAATTGCTCAAAGAACGGTGCGGCAGATACTGGAAGTAACAGTAATAAGCCTCTTGATTCAGAGCATTCTCTCTTTTCTCTTCCCGGTAATCATCGATCATCTTATAAAAATCATCATAGAAAAAATGACCGTCGTAGGAGAAATACTGCTTCGCTTCAGGAAGATCGGGCATCTTTCCGATCTGTAACGAATAGGAATAGAAATCATAATCCAGCTGGCTCATGATCTTGTGCACGAGATGGCCGTTCATCTCTCCATAGACGCTGATACCGGTTTCCAGTGATTCATACGGACGAAGAGTAACGTTTTCTGATGATGTATATCCGTAATCTCCGCCGATCATGAAATAGACCCTTTCACCGTCATCGGAACTGCCTAAATAGGCGGCATCGATCCCGTAACAGCCATTGAGATAGTCTTCTTCATTTTTGTACACTGATTCATAAGCGATGTTGATACTGCAGGCTTCATCGCTGTTGAATCCAACGATGCCATATTCCATTTTGATGATCTTCCCGTTTTCTAACAGGAGCAGATTGTCATATTCATCGATGAGTTCCTGATACCGGCTGTTTGCTTCACGGTATGATGAAAGATCCTCACTGAATCCGGAAGCCTCATCGCGTACCTGATATGTATCCTCTTGCGCATAGATCGGCATTTGCACGATCATACAGCAGATCACTATGCACATAAATAAAAACTTATGAAGCAGCTTCATAAGTCAATTTTAACGTATTTTTCCGGATGTGAAAATCAGTAAGGCTCGACAGAAACCTGTTTGAGCACGATGATCTCAAACAATTCACCGGTATGACCGGATATGCATGTCTGAAGTGTCAGAGTCTTGTCGGAAGTATCCAGTTTGACACCAGTATTGTACAGCTGATGTTCACGGACGGCCTGCAGATACTTACTGTAGTATTCGTTGTCGATCGTATCGGTATAGTCGTCATAATTGTAGCTGGTGCGCCAATACTGCATGTTGTCATAGTAGTAGTCATCGGTCGCATCGAAATTATAGACGGCAGCTACCTCGTATTTTCTGATCTCATCGCCCAGGATCAGCGTCACATTCTTGTTGGCTGAATAATTCTCTTCCTCCAGCAGCTTCTCAAGCGGTGTAAAAGCCTTGCTGCGGGTCTCATCGTTCCAGACAGAGAAATGATGTCCGTAAATGACGATGTTCTGGTCAGAGAGTTCATTACGGTAATCCATGAAAGTCGATCCGCCGTTGTCATTGTAGTCGTACGCACCGGTCTTCCAGTAAGTCCAGATATAGACATCATTGCCAGTATAGCCTTCCGGATTACTGACCAGGGAACCGTTCTCGGTATAGAAGCTGTACATCGTACCGTCTTCCTTGTATACCGACTTGGCCTGCACGAAGCTGACGCGCAGAAGACCTGAATCAAACAGGATGTCACCGATGTAGTCAGGATTGATCTTCTTGTTTGCCTGCCAGTCAGCCTTATACTGTTTAAGTTTCTCCGCTTCTTTGTCTGGCTCAACGACCACTTCTGTCGGTTCAGGAACAGGCTCTTTCTTCTCCGGCAGGATATTGATGGAACCGCTGACGATCAGTATGAAAAAGATGATCAGAGAAGTTATGATCAGCGAGAGTATCGATATCAGTAATTTCTTTTTCTTTGTGTTCATCTTTTACTCCACAAAACAAGCATAGTATTCATCATAAGTTATACCGCACTTATAGACATCTTCGGCTACCGCCTTGCCAAGATACCTGAGCTGCCACGGTTCACCCTGATATCCGGTGATATCGGTCTTGTCTTCCGGATAGCGGATGATGAAACCGAAACGGTAACAGTTTTCAGCCAGCCACTTTGAAGCATCGCTCTTATAGAAGTTATCCAGAGAATAACCCGGGATCGTCACATCCATGCACAGACCGCTCTGGTGTTCAGAATGACCAGGACGAGCTGAATATGTATCCACTACTTCCTGAGGATCAGACTGAAGATATTTGTTGTAAAGACCGTACTGATAGTCATAGGAGCGGTATGAAGAGACGATAGTCAGGTCATAACCGAGCTTTTTTGCTTCCTCGTAAAGAGGCTTGTAGGCCTCATATACTTCTTTCTGCAGTTGTCCCCTGCCTAGAGCCGCTTCGACATCGACCAGCTCATCCGGAACATAGTCTGCCGGCAGCTGATAGTATTTGTTTACCAGCATCAGTTCCTTTTTGGAGACATCCGTCGTCTCAATATCAGTATAAAGATCACGGTATCTTCCCGTATTGACGATCTCCATCATCGACCTCACATCATTGCAGGAATCAAGATACTGCAGATACAGTTTTTCCTTGCGGGGAACATAGTATTCTGAAGCATACAGTTCCTTCAGCTTGCTGTGATTGTCGTCATTTATCATGCCGTTATTCACCATTTCGATCAGTTTTTCATCTTCAAGATCACCGCGGTATTTAAGATACTCATCGATCTTTTCTTCCTTGAAATCCTGCAGTTTTATCAGTTCCAGCAGTTCTTCATCATAGCTTTCCAGAAAACGGGCCTGATTCTCTTCACTCAGTGATTCGATCAGCGTAATATCTTCCTCGCTGTAACCAAGTTCCTCGAGAAGTTTGGCCGTGCTTTTCTGACAGCCGCACAAAAAAACAAGTATAAGTAAAATAACCGATATTCTCTTCATCTTATACCGCCAGCGAAAGTATCGATATCACAAACATCATGATGATAATAAACAGGATGATGAATTTTCTCATATTCTTCTTCATTTTTTTGCGTAGGAATCCAGGATATTCGTGTCAAAAGAATAAGTTTTCTTTGAACGGCGGGCATAACGATTCAGAGCGTTGCTGATAAGTTCATCACACTCTTTGTCAAAATCAAGTCCGACTTCCTTCCAGAGATAGAAAGCCAGTGAACCAGGGATCGTGTTGATCTCGTTGCAGTAGACTTTGTCATTCTTGCGATCGATCATGAAATCGATACGTACGCAGCCATGCGCATTGAGCGCCTTGAAAGCTTGCAGTGCGATCTTTTCGATCGCTTCCTTCTGCTTCTTCTTCAGATCGGCCGGAACTTTACGGGCTGTGGAAGCCATACCTTTGGAAGCACCTTTGGCAGCTGCCGTTTTAGCTCCCTTGGCTGCTGACTTGGAACCCTTAGGCTGATATTTTTTGTCAAAATCAAGGAAACCGTTGGTCACTTCCTCGATGGCTGACAGTTTTGCCTTCTCATTCGTGCCGATCACGGAGATATTGACTTCCTTGAGATCGGTGATCATCTCTTCAACGACGACCTTGAAATCATATTTCAGACATTCATTGACTTTTTCTTTGAATTCTCTGGCATTCTTTATCACTTCGATGCCGATCGAAGAACCCAGATTGGCCGGTTTGGCGATCAGCGGGAAGCCGATCTTCTTGGCCTTTTTCAGATATTCAGAATAATTCTCTTCAAAATCACTGTTATAGACGATGAAATAATCTGTCATCGGAATACCTTCAGCTCTGAAGATATCCTTCATGACAGCCTTGTCCTGACCAACTGCTCCGCCCAGTACATCACAGGATGTATAAGGCAGATCCAGCATCTGTAAAAAACCGGCCAGTGATCCGTCTTCGACATTGGTCCCGTGAACGACCGGGAAAGCCACATCGATGCGCCATTCATTTTTGAAGAGACCTTTTAACGGTCTGACTTTGACTGTATTGCCGTCTTTGAAAATGGCGACTTTGGTCAGAACAGAAGCAGGATTCTTGATGAATGAAGAATAATTGGCGAGGTCCAGAAGCTCATCTCCGACATAGAATTCACTGTCTTTGGAGATATAGATCGGAAGGACATCGTATTTCTCTCTGTTCAGCGCGTGGATCGCCTGATTGGCACTGATACAGCTGATCTCATGTTCGGTGGAACGTCCGCCGAAAAATACTGCAACACTAATTTTCATAACATCACCATTCTAACATTTTTACACATTGAAAGCATCAGGAAGATCGTTTTCCAGCAGGATCGTATCCCTGCTTGAAAAATGCCCATAAACATAGTCGAAAGCTTCCCTGACATTTGCACAGACCGTGATCTGTTTTTCAGGATATTTCTTTTCTTTGAGACCTTCATAGATAGCTCTGGTCTGCTTCTCACCGACCAGTACGACGTGATCCGCCTTGCCTTTCATATAGGCACCGAATTCTTTGTTGATCCTGGCTTCTTCAGCCCCCAGATCGATCATTCCCGGGGTCACGATCACTCGTTTTTCCGGCATCATCGCCAGTACATCAAGAGCCATCTTTGAACCGACCGGATTGGAATTGAAGGCATCATCAATAAAGGTGAAACCGTTGATCTTCTTAACTTCAAGACGGTGTTCGACCTGTCTGATCTTCTTTACATTCTTCACGATATCTTTTATACCGATACCCAGCTCGATACCAAGAGCGATACCGATCAGGATATTCGTGATATTGTGCTTGCCCAGCAAGGAAGTCGAGAAAGCATACTTCCTGCGGTTGATCGTCACTTCGAACTGTGATCCATCCTTGGAGTATTTTATATTTCTCGCTACATAGTCAGCCTTCTTATTATCGATACCTACACTGACGACTTTGCAGGTATTCATGATCTGATAGTCAGCGATATATTCGTTGTCGAGGTTTATGAAACCGACACCGTCTTCCGGAAGCATCTCGATCTCTTTCATCTTTTCCACGATGATGTTTTCCAGTGAATGGAACGTATTGAGATGCTGAGGACCGATAGAAGTGACTACACCGTACTGCGGTTTCACGAAATCCATCAGATAAGAGATGTCACCGACTTTGTCGGCACCCATTTCACAGACAAAGACCTCATGGATCGGTTTGAGCTGTTCCCTGATCGTCCTGGTGATGCCCATAGGCGTATTGTAGGAAGCCGGCGTCATCAGCGTGAACAGATTCTCAGAGATGATATCGGTAACGATATTCTTTGTAGAAGTCTTGCCATAGGATCCCGTGATACCGATCTTGATCAGTGAAGGCATATCGGCAATGATCTGTCTTGCTTCGTTCTCATAATGCTTCTTGATCATATTCTCAAAAGGCAGCGTGATGACAGCCATCGGATAGATCATCAGATAAGGCATGATGATGCTGAAGATGCCGGTGATCTCCGGCGGGAAGATGACCGTTGAGGCATAGGTGAATCCCAGCATCAGCAAGACCATCACAAAGATCTGTCTTTTGACTCTGTTGGTCAAAACCAGATCCTTGATGTATACTTTGCCGTTCTCTTTGTAAAGCAGCCAGATCGTAAAGACCAGCGTGATCGTCATAATCGCCATCAGGCTCTTCTTGAACAGCGTGGAGACAGTCAGAACGATGATCGCATAGATCAGACCGGGCGTGACCTTGATGTTGTTCTTGCTGAACAGCCATTTGGAATAACGGTATAGTTCATAGCGGTTCTGCTGAAACATCTGCAGGGCATGTTTGCAGTAAACAAAACTGAGCGAAAGGAAAATGCTCATATAGATAAAAAGTATGACAAAAAGCGAAATCTTGTTGATCATCAGTAGTCACTCCTCAAAAATGCATCCAGCACCATGTTGAACCGCTGAGCTTCATTGATATATGCATAATGGTCATCATTCTCAAAGACGACCAGCGTCGCATCAGGCATGAGCTTTTCCATCATCTTCCCCTTTTCCAGAGGTGTGGCCTCATCCTTCTCACCGAAGACCAGCAGTGTCTCGCAATCTATATCCTTAAGGATATCCTTAAGATCCTCATTGACGACTTTCACAAACGTCTCACGCATCACTCCTGATGAATTGCGGTAATCCTCAGACCCGGCGTTCTTCATCATTTCCTCTTTGTATTTCTGCAAAGGTCTGATGCTCATGATCTTCTTGCCCAGTTTATAGGAATAAACCTTTGCATAGTAATCGATACCGCGCTTGTCTCTGATACCAGCTGCCCCGGTAAGCACCATCTTCCAGGCTCCGTATTTATACGCATAGCGAAGAGCGATACGGCAGCCGAAAGAATGAGCGATGAAGATTGGCTGATCGGCAGCCTTCTTCTTCAAAAGAAAATCATGAAGCAGCTCGCAGTAATCATTGGCATCCCAGGCAACAGGCGGTTCTTCAGACTGACCGAAACCCGGAAGATCGATATTGTAGACAATAAAATGACTTTTCAGGAATTCTCCGATAAAAGCCATCATTTCTGTATTCTGTCCCCATCCGTGAAGCAGTACGACAGTCTTTCCTTTTCTGCCATATTTTTCATAGTGGAGTTTTATGTCCTGTACTGTTATGAAACTCATGTCTCAATTATACTCTTTTTATTCTTCTTCTTTGAGACCTTCTTCATCTTCTTTGATGTATAGATACGGAAGATGACACCGTCATTCATATTCTCACCGGTAACAGTATATCCGTAGGTCTCCGTAACTTTCTTGACGATCGAAAGACCTAGACCAAACTTGCCTTTATTGCCCTTCTCATAAGGTTTGAACAGTTTATCGAGCCTGTCTTTTTCGATCGCTTCGCCGTCATTGAAGATCTCCAGCAGATTGTCCTTGAGGTTGATGCTTATGCGGCTGTGGGCATATCTTAAAGCGTTATCCAGCAGATTCTCGATAACGACTCTCCATGGTTCTTCATCACCATGGAAGTAGACCTTCTCATCAAGATCCGTCTCGATCTTGACATCGTTTCTGATCACGGAAGCAGCCAGGATGGCCTTCTGAATGATCGGAGCCATCTCCAGGTTCAGGATATTGTCCCCTGAATCGACAAGATAACCCATCTTGTTGTAGGTGATCAGAGAATAGACCTTTTTCTCCAGACGATCGGCATTTTCGATGATGACATCAACGCTTTTTTCCAGGGTATCGTAAGGATAGATGCCGTCCTTGATCGATTCCGAATAAGACTTGATCGTAGCGATAGGTGTCTTTAGATCATGAGAGATATTCTGGATCATCTCATCGCGGATGTGCTGCTGCTCTGAAAGTTCTCTGTTCATGCTTACCAGAGCCTCGCCCACCTTGCCTATCTCATCATAGCGGTTGAGATTGAGGGTCGCCTTCTCTCCGGCCTTGATCCTGTTGATATAGCTGATGATCGCATCCAGCGGTCTGATCAGTGACATGATCCATAGCATGATCAAAGCGATCATGCCGATCAGTACATAAAACATGACGTTGATGACACTGTTGGACAATGCATCACGGAACTCCTCACGAAAATTGTTCTTGACGATGGCGATCAGCCGGTAATCATTGTCAAAAGAGATAATCGAATAGACGATCGAGTTGTTACCGTAGACGAAACTGGAATCGATCGAACCTCCTTCCGGATCAGGATCGATATTACTGATGAGGCCCTTATATTCATTCGGGATCGTATTGAGATAACGGCCGGATTCAACACTGTAAACAAACAGCAGGACATTCGACTCATTATCGATCGTCCTGGTCTCGAGATACTCTCTCTGCGCCCTGTGCATGAAGACATACATCTGGGAGTTGACGAAAGAGTCGATGTTACGGTTGAGATAGGAGAACATAAAAAACAGCAGGAAAGCGACGGTAAAAATAACAATCGTCAAAAACTGCTGTATAAGGGTAAAATTGCTGAGCCAGATCTTGATCCTTTTCATCCGAGTCTGTAACCGAATCCGTAGATCGTCTGAATATTCATATCAGGCATCTTCTTTCTGAGCCTGCGCAAAGTATCATCAACGACCCGGTCAGAACCGTAATAATTCTCATCCCAGACCTTTTCCAGGATCTGTTCTCTTAAAAAAGCCGTACCTCTGTTCTTGACGAACAGCATCAGCAGATCGAACTCCTTGGTCGTCAGATCGATCTGTTCCTGACCTTTGAAGACTGAACGCTGATTCTCATCGATCTCATAGCCGTTGATCTCGATGCGATCATCTTCCTTATAGACTCGGCGCATGATGTTATTTACACGCAATACGAGTTCTTTCGGCGAGAACGGCTTCGTGATATAGTCATCAGAGCCCTTTTCAAGGCCGATGATGCGATCGAATTCCTTGTCTCTAGCCGACATGAAAACGACCGGTGTATTGGCATTCCGGTTCTTGATGATCTCGATCAGATCGAAGCCGGATTTGTCATCCAGCATGATATCCAGGATCCAAAGATCACAGTAGTCATCTATATGCGAATAAGCTGAATCGAAGGTCAGAAAAGAATTGACGATATAGCCTTCTTTTTCAAGATAGGACTTCACCAGTTCATTGAGATCCTTTTCATCTTCAACAATATTGATTATCTTTTTCATAACTCAATTGTATAACAGAAAGGGTTATGCAGCATAACCCCTTTCTTTGATCAGATCGATAACTTCATATACACAATCGTGGCACAGTTCATCATTCTCCGCTTCGACCATGACTCTGATCAGCGGTTCGGTGCCTGAAGGTCTCACGAGTATCCTTCCATTGTTTCCCAGTCTCTCAGCGACTTCCTCGATCTTCTTCATGATCGTCTCATCGTTGAGGACGATATTCTTGTCTTTGACGGTCTCATTTACCAGCAGCTGCGGATAGATCTTGATATCCTTGACGCTTTCTTTTAATGAGATGTTGTAGTGTGACAGAGCTTCCATGACCAGCAGTGCCGTTTTGAGTCCGTCACCGAAGAAACAGTCATTCGCATAGATGATATGGCCTGACTGTTCACCACCGATCACGAAACCGTTCTTTACGATCGAATCGCAGACGTTCTTGTCTCCGACCGGAGTGATATCGGAAGCAATGCCTTCCTTTTCCAGCGCTTTGTATAAGCCGATGTTGGACATGACAGTAGTGACCAGCGTGTCCTTGTTCAGCAGACCTTTTTCCTTCAGATATTTCGAGAGCATATACATGATCTTGTCGCCGTCGACGACTTCACCGTCTTCATCAACGAAGAGGACCCTGTCCGCATCGCCGTCGAAGGCAAAGCCCGTACTGTAGTCACCGTTCTTCACCTTTTCCTGCAGCATCCCCAGATGAGTGGAACCGCAGTTGTTGTTGATATTGGTGCCGTCCGGTGCATCATTGATATATTCGAATTTACCATTGATCTTATTCAGTACATCCTTGGCTGTATAACAGTTGGATCCGTTGCACAGGTCGACACAGACCTTCATGCCTTTCATATCCAGCGGATATCTCTGTAAGAGCCAGTTCTGATATTCCCTGATAGCTTCCTTGTAATCGATGATCTTTCCGCCCTCTTTCTCTTCGATACCAGTAGGATCGTCGATGTAATCTTCGATCAGTGATTCGATGTCATCCTTGATCTTGAATCCGTCATTCGCAAAGATCTTGATGCCGTTATCGGTATACGGATTGTGTGATGCCGAGATCATGACGCCGCAGGAGAACTTGTCAGCCATCGTGATATAAGCCAGACACGGGGTCGAGCAGTAACCGAGCAGATATACTTCTGCGCCTGATTCCTTCATGCCCCTGCACAGATCCTGTTCAAAATCCTTGGATGAAAGTCTGGTATCCATACCGATGACGATCTTCGCATCCTTATAATAATTTCCGACGAATTTTCCTACTTTATATACCGTTTCATCGGTAAGTGTAACACCCGCCTTGCCGCGGATACCGTCTGTTCCGAAATATCTTCCCATAATTACTGATTAGCCTCCACTGTAGTTATTCTGACGCTTGGTTTCTCCAGCTCGGTCGAAACATAAGGATGATCCTTTATCTCGACAAAGAGCGGCAGATCGTATGTACCCGGTTCTTCCGGCATTTCGAAGTAAACTTCGATGTCTTCGGATTCAACATCGTTGATATTGTTGGTCGAACCGGATATCTGTACATTGACTGTCGTAAAATCGATATCTGAAACAGCCAGGTTGTTGTAGTTGTTGTGCGCATTGAGCGAAACGTCTTCGATCGTTCTGCTGTCGATCGTCGAGAGCGTTACACGGACGTTGACGACTGTGACATCCGAAGCACTTACGCCGGCAGGCAGCGTGACTGGAAGCATGATCTCCTTATCGACGTTTTCGGTAACGGTCGACATATCAAAGTTGACATATACTTCCTTGATGTTGTTTAAAACACTGTCCGGTGCATAGATCCTCGTCGTCTGATGATCGACGATCTGGGCCGTATCGATAGCCAAGCCCTGCGGTACCTGACCGATCGGATTCAGCTTGATCGGTACTTCGATGCTCGGTGATGATACGGATACGGAAGCCGTGATCGAACTAGGTACGATCTCCGCACTGACGGCCTGACCGTTACGGTCATAGGCGACCAGTGGTGCTTCTACTTCAAAATCATCCGTCTGACCGCTGACGTCGATGAGCGCCTTGACCAGCGCAATGGAATTGAGCGTATCCTGCGAAGCACGGATGTTGATCTTGGTGCCCTGGGCAAACTCCGGTTCACCGAGGATATATCGTGAATCCATCAGATTCTGATTGATGAAATCATAGGAAAGTTCAAACTGCTTGGTCGTCTTCTTCTTAAGTGTGATCGTGACCTCGCTTGGTGATACGATCGTCGAAACATTATCACCGTAGCCGACCGCATTCATCTTGATCGTATGCGTACCTTCAGTGTAGCCTTCCAGGTCGACCTGACAGTAGCCTTTCTTGCTGGCAGCGTTGTTGACGTTGGCTGCTTCACCGGTGATGACGATCTCACAGGCCTGAGGAAGACCCGAAAGTTCAAAGGTCTCTGAATTGTAACGGGCATTGATCGATACGTTGGTCAGGATCTTGGAGCTTGACAGAACGTTGCTGGAACCGTCGTAGGTCGCAATAAAATATGCCAGACAGGCCAGAAGCAGCGCAAAAAGACCTGAATACTTCGTTGAGAAGAACAGGCGGTCGATCAGTGATGAAACCCAGCGCAGCAGCTTGAAGATATTCTCTTCTACTGTTTCATACTGCTGTTTGCTGGTAGTCTTGGAAGCGATCTTCTTTGCCGTCTCAAGTTTCTTTTCAGAATTATTGATCTGACTCATAGCTGCCTCCTTGATCGAGATTGTCCTCGATCGTGAATATCAGTTCATCATTCTCTTCGATGTTCGAAGCCGTGATGCTGCTTGATTTTGAATGTTTGAAACGGTTGTTGAAAGGGACCTTCATATCAGGCTCGCTTGCCGTATCAACGACCGGTACTTCATTTTCTTTCTTTCTGAACAGACCAAAGCCTTTACGCTCGTTGGCCGGTTCCTCTTTTATACGGATGAGCGAATCATTCTCCTCTTCTTCCAGAAGCAGAGAATTGCGGCGGCGTGAATTCTTCTCGATCGTCGTCGTGTCATCACAGATGACTCTTCTGAGATAATCCTTGAGCTGCTTCTCATCTACCGAGAAGATCCTGCCGTTTTCAGCGATCGAGATAGCACTGGTCTCTTCCGAAACAACGATCGTCAATGCATCCGATACTTCGGCGATACCCAGAGCCGCTCTGTGTCTGGCACCGTAACGCGATGACAGATTGACATTGGTCGGCGGGAAATAAGCACTGGCACAGGCTACCCTGTCGCCCTGGATGATGACAGCACCGTCATGCAACGGCGTCGTCGTCATGAAAATGGAACAGAGCAGTTCTTTGGTGACTTCAGCATTGACCGAGATACCGGTCTTGATGTAATCCTGCAGTGACTGAGACTGTTCGATCGAGATCAGAGCACCGACTCTTTCCTGAGACAGCGTGATCGTTGCATCATAAAGCTGTTCGACGAGTCTCTCCTTCTCATTGGCCAGCAGTGAATTGATACGCGAGAACGCATTGGTCTTGCCTATCTTCTCCAGCAGGCCTCTAATCTCCGGCTGGAAGATGATGATACAGGCCAGCAGGCCCCAGTTGATGAAGATATCCGTAAAATATGTCAGCGTAGAAAGACCCAGCAGTTTGGCCAGACCGTTTACGACGACAACGGCAATGATGCCCTTGAAAATCTGTACTGTCCGGGAATTATTTCTGATCGCTTTGATCGCATAATAAAACAGGAACCACATGATGGCTATATCGATAACTACTCTGAATACCGACCAGATATTTTGTATGGTCAGATTGATATTATAATCAGTCATGCTTCCTCCTTTTTTACAACTAATGATTATATCATAATTTACTATATAACCCGAAACAGAAAAAGTCCGTTTCCGGACTTTACTGTCTTTTGGCGTGCTCAACAGGACTTGAACCCGCAACCTTTTGAATCGGAATCAAATGCTCTATCCATTTGAGCTATGAGCACATCAGCCGGTAGAACCGAACCCGCCGTGACGCTGATTCAGATTTTCTTCTTCATCGGCAAGATAATAGTGGCTGAAGATGCCCTGAACGAAGCGGTCGCCGCTTCTGATCAGCAGATCTTTCTCACCTCTGTTGACGATCCCGATGATGATATGACCTTCATTGTCAGCGTTGTAATAATCGGAATCGATGATCCCCACTGTATTGAGAAGAGCCATCTGATACTTGAAACCCAGTGATGAACGCGGATACAGCTGCAGGACATAGCCCTCGTCGATACGGCATCTGATCCCTGTCGGAATCTTCACGCTTTCTCCAGGTCTTAACAGTACTTCTACCGGCGAACAGAAATCGTAACCGGCACTTCCTGAAGTAGCTCTGGCAGGTATTTTCACCATCTGATATGAATCATCTTCCCGGCCCAGAAGAGCCTTCAGATCGCTTGAATACTGTTCCTGACTGACTTTCTCAAAATCAGCGATTTTCATAAATTTATAGTATCAAACATCTTGCGAAATTTAAATAAGTATGTTATATTTAATGAGCGCTATTTCAACAGGCAAAGCGTGTGCTGAAGAAGTACTCAAGTGGTTGAAGAGGTGGCCCTGCTAAGGCCATAGGTCGGCTTGTCTGGCGCGAGGGTTCAAATCCCTCCTTCTTCGCCAATTATGATGCAGATGTAGTTCAATGGTAGAACGCCACCTTGCCAAGGTGGACACGAGGGTTCAATTCCCTTCATCTGCTCCATGGTGCGTTAGCGAAGTTGGTTATCGTGCCTCCCTGTCACGGAGGAGATCACGGGTTCGAGTCCCGTACGCACCGCCATTTAACTTATTGCCTTTATTTAAAGGCTTTTTTTATGTTTTTGTTAGACCGTGAGAATATTTTGAGAATACTTTGAGAACATTTTTTCAAGGTTATCGGTAAGCTCTTTATCGCTTTTTTTCAATAAATGGGTGTATCTGCTTAGAGTCATGTTGATATCGCTGTGGCCCAATCGTCTGGAAACAGCAACGATATTCACTCCGTTTGCAATAAGATTTGAAGCATGGGAATGCCTGAATTCGTGAATTGTTATCCTCTTTACACCCGCCTCTTTCGCCGCTCTGTCTTTAACTCTGGTAAGAGTGTTCTCTGCTATCGGCTTCGATCTGCCGAACATGTACCAGCTTTCTTTAAATCCGATGCATTTCATCTCTTTGCCTTTATACTCCATAAGATACTCAGCCAGACTCCTGTTAAGGCTTATATCTCTGTAGCTGTATTCGTTTTTGGGATCCTTTATCTCGTAGCTTCCTTTTTCCGTTTTTCTTGTAAGCGACTTGTTTACGCTTATGAATTCTCCATCGAAATCAGACCATTTCAGCGCGAGTATTTCGCCTTTTCTCATCCCAGTATAATACAGTGTTAAAAAGAGCACCTTATACATATCCTGACCGACGCAGTTCAGAAACCGTTCGAATTCATCTTCAGTCCAGATATTCGTCTCCTTGTCCTTTCTCTTGAGCTTTTCTGCGGTCGTCTTTCTGAATCTTTCGATATTCTTGGCCGGATTCTCTTTCATACGATAAAAGCATTCCGCATGTCTGAATATGGCCTTGAATATCCATAAGATATCGTTCTTGTAGGATGTGGAATAATTCTGACTGCCGACAAATTCTCTCAGTTTCAGACAGTCCAGTTCGCTGATATCGCCCATACACTTATTGTGCAGATTGGGAATTATTACAGCATCTATCAATCTTTTGGCTTTCTGATATGTTCCGTATGCAACACCGCTTTTGAAATAACTGAGAAAATCATAGGCCAGTGACTTGAATCTGATATTCTGAATCTTTGTTATTGTTCCGTTTCTCAACCCTTCTTCAAATTCCTTGGCTTCTTTTTTGGTTCTGAATCCCCTCTTCGTGTTGCTTACACCATCAAGATAATACTTTACATAGTAAGTCTTGCGCTTCTTGTCTTGATAAATTGCCATTTCAATCCCTTTCTGTTTTTGATCACATGACAAAAAAAGATAACAAGAAAAGCGCAAACATTATATGAAGTAAAATGAGCGACTGAAAGATGTTATATCAAATCTAATAGTACTTTATCCGTATCCGTGTGTCTTGTGAAACCAAAGGAAACCTAATCTTCTAACCATGATCCATTGCCAGTCTTTATAGACTTTGTTAGGCATGAAAGACCCATTCCCTCCTTTGTCATCTGTTTCAAATGAAGAAATAAGGATGATTGCCTTTTCTGCATGAGAATCCTCAGCCCAGGCTTCTGCAGCAGGAATGCTTTCATCTCCAGCATATCCGATTTCAATCAGCTTGCAGTTATCAAAATTCAAGGCAAAATACAGTTTTGCAGAAAAGATTGCATTATTAATCTCGAAGTCGGAATAGACATCTGATTCTGTCTTTATTGTCTTGGCGTTTCTTGTTCGATCATTCGTGAAAAACCAAAGCATAAACAGAGACAGAACTGCTGCGACAGCAATGATGATTTTCTTTATTTTCATACTGTTAATTGCCTCACAGTTTTTTTATCTACAACTCCTGATACATGAAGATACAGCCTTCATCGTAGTTTGGTTTAAGCCTTTTATGCAGTTCTTCTTCCTGCTTTGATGTAAGGCGTTTAAAGCCATACTTCGAATACCTTACCATCAATGATTCAATTGGCAAAGAGAAAATGTAAATCATCTTAACACCTATTTTCTCAGCTACATCAAAAACAATCGGAATGATTAATCCATTAAAAATGGAAATACCGCATCCTCTGACTTCTTCGTGTTTGGAAACATAGGTGTCATTCACAGCAAAGTTGGCAAGCTCAATACCGGGTCTAGTATCAAAATACTCTTTTTCTTCAATCCTATGTTCGTTGATTGATATCATACCGGCCTTAAGTGAAAAATAGCCGACTAATTCGTTCGTCTTATTGTCTCTAACGATATAAGTCCGCATCACATTATTCTGTTCATCGTTCTCAGCATACCCGTAAAGATAATTTACTAATCCCTCGCCTTCCTTGTATCTTACAGAAAACTCCATGATCTCATCATCGGTAAGTCCCGATTCAAAAATAGGAACGGCGTTGAATAGGTTGTTCCTAGTAATCATAGCCGTTCTTCTTTCTCTCTTCTATAACTTTTTTTTCAAAAGCTTCCGCTTCTTTTCTGATCGCTTCTCTGTCGACTCTTGGAGAATTGTCCATCTCTTCAAATATCGACTTTCCCAGCTCGTACGGAAGGTTTGTCATCGAAGGTTTTCCATATCTTATTTCACTCATTTTTAAATACCTCCTTCACTTTTCTTTACATATTAATTATACCATTTTCAGCAGTTTAAAAGTGATCTGAAACAAGAGCTGAAACAAGAGCAAATCAGAGATAAAACAACAGCTGTCCATTAATAAAACTAACGTTATCTTCTTAAACTTCAAGTTTGCCAAAAAGGCACAGGACTACGGTTCCCCTGAGTTCATTCTCTTACAAAATCTAAAAGCGGACTTACCGATGATGGTTACCGTCGTTAAGTCTGGCAGAAAGGTTGATTATTCTATGTACAATAAGAGATTGTCATACAAGAACATTGAAGAACATATTAAAGCCTATGGAAACAATGATCTGTTAGAAAGATTCGAAAGTGTTAAGGAATTGTCTAAGCCATTAGCTTCACCTTATAAGTATGTCTGTGATTGGTTCAATGCTCAGTTCCCAGATTATGATAATGCCATCTCTTCTGTTAAGAATGTTTATTCAGACATCGAACTTGTCGATCTGCCTGATATAGACGACTACGATAAAAAGATAGCTACACTGCTTAAGAAAGGATTACACAATTATGTTAGATATAATTAAAATTACAGTTACTGGGCATTATATGAATTGATTGTATCCATAGCTATTTCGATGCAGTTTTCATCAATATCATAACTGCTCATATTGTCTTCTTTTCCGCGATTGTCCTTCAGATAGACTTTGCCGTTATTGGTGTAGTTGCTACTGTTAAGATAAATGCCCGGGCCGTAATTTCCCAGATTCCAGACAATTACGCCATTATTAATGAACTCTCCATCATTGAAATGGAAATCTCCTCCGCCTCCGAACACCAGGGTTCCATCATTGCGATATGTACCTGAATCAATCATGAACGAGTGGCCTCTTTCATGGATCTGCATTCCGCCTTTTTCAATGATGAATGATCCATATGTATAACTGTCACACATTCCACCGGTATAGGCACCGCCGTCTTTGATAATAATCGTGCCATAGTTGTTTCTTCGGCACAGCCCCATCTCAAAACCTCCGTAAATGATCATTGATCCGTAGTTGTCTACAATGATATTTGAATTTTCTCCCAGAGAGTTTCCTCTCAACAAGACGCCTTTATTGACGGTTATAGTCTCGCCTTCCGGAATGACGATGCTGTTCATTATTCTGACA
Source organism: Erysipelotrichaceae bacterium (assembly GCA_017432005.1). Lineage (GTDB taxonomy): Bacteria > Bacillota_I > Bacilli_A > Erysipelotrichales > Erysipelotrichaceae > Colivicinus. The sequence continues at coordinate 3,261 of JAFRKA010000006.1, read as the reverse complement.
CTGTGAATATCGGAATTGTTCAAAGCCGCTTTCATTTCTTCAAAAGAATAGACAGGCTGATCAATCGATTTCACTTCGGCAGACAGCTGAGCCAGCATTTCCTTTTGCATAGAAAAATAATCGGAACTCACATACAGAGTCTTCAGATTCTTCAGCTGCTTGAGTTCAGAAATGTCTTCAATCTCGGTTTCTGCAATATTCAGTATCTCAAGATTTTCCAGGGCGGAGATGCCACTGATATCAATACCGTAGTTATGCGATATATCGAGAAGTCTTAGTTTTTTCAGACTCAGGATCGGTTCAATCGTTCTGATGCTGTTGCCGGAAATGCACAGTTCTTCAAGATTGGTGATCTTCGAAAAGTCACTGATATCTTCAATCGTACCGATATCGGTCGTATAGTTGTTGATAAGAATCAGATCATTCAGTCCGTCATCTGTAAGAATGAACTGAGGGATATCGTATTCATCTCTGACATCCTCACCGTAGACATAGATATTCTTTATGTCTTTGAGATTTCCGGAAATACCCAACTGCTGAAGAAGAGCACTGCTTGAAGAGAAAGGCTTCAGGAAAAGCAGCACAGCCGCAATCACAGCCAGTGCGCCAATGCCGATCGTCATCATCAGTGACTGTTTCTTTCCGGCGGCCTTCTGCTGTTCAGATACCTCCATGTGGGCCAAGGCCGGTGAATTGTCAAGCTTCTCTTTGAACTGTTCATCATCCAGCTGGTACTTCATGATGCCCTGCGTCTGTCCAAGCATCATTGACAGACCCGGTGTAAGTTTCGTCTCTTCGAGGAAGATCGAGATGATGGTCTTGTTCAGCTTTGAAGCGATCGAAACTTCCTTAAGAAGTTTCTCATCATTCAATGCGTCGCTACTTAAAAACAGCATGACAGCCGATGAGCGGTTTATGCAGTCTTTAGCCCTGTTTTCTTCATAGGTGAGTCTGTAGTTTTTTCCTGAAAGATACTCAAGCACTTCAAGAGCTCTTTCCCTGTCGTTCTGCGTAAACAGCGCATAAACATACGGTTCTTTGTTTCCCTTGTATTTTTCCATACTGTACCTCTATTTCTTGATGATAAGATCCACTTTTGATGTATCAATATAATTCAATGCTTCTTCAAGCATATCGTAACTAATATAAAGATATTTAAGATTATCCAGACTGCTGATAACTGAAAGATCAGCTGCCTTCGTATCCACAAGTTTAAGGATCTGAAGATTGCTCAGATTTTTAAGAAACGACAGATCATCTAAAGGATTGCCGCTGAGATCAAGATAGATCAGCTGCTTCATTTCTTTCAGCTTCGTTGCATCAGTGATGTCTTCATTTACCAGGGCAAGATATTCGATCCTGTCCTTTGATGTCAGAATATCAAGATCGCCAAAGTCCGAGTAATCAGCTTTGTTTTCAGCCACATACCAGGAACCGTTTCTGTAACGTATGGCTTCCGGATCGGAGACCATGTAGTTTCCGCAGAAGTATAAGGAAGTTCCGTCATATGCCTTGAGCAGAACATTGCGGCTGACGCTGTCCTTGAATTCCGTGATCTCAAGCTGCTTTCCGCTGACATCGGACGTGTTTGTGGTTTCCACTCCTGCAAAAGAGAACCAGTTGTTGAAGTAGCCGAAGATAAAGACAGCCAGGATCAGAAACAGTGAAGCGAAGACGATCGAAACAATACGCCAGACATTGGCCGAGGAATTCCTGCGGTCGACCGCTTCATATCCTTCAATGCCGTCTCCGATAAAGGATGGATCAAGATTATTCTCAATCTGATCTGCTGTTTCGCACAGGGAAGTCATCCTTATCATCTTTACGGTCGACAGCTGCATGGCCAGATCTTCAGGCAGTCTGACATCATCCATCAGCACATAGAACATTTCTTTTCTTTCGGAAACCGCATAGTTGACTTCTCTGATGCAGTTCTGGGAATTCAGGAAAGCCTGCGAGACAAAAAAGATCACTCTGCTTGAGTTGAGCAGATGGGAAGCCACCACTTCCGGCCAGTTGGCTCCGACATTTATTCCGGCATCATACCAGAGACGGTAATTCTTCTTATCAAGTTCTTCAATAAAAGGAAGTACTCTCTCGGAATCACGATGTGCGTAACTCACAAAAAGATAGGGAGAGCTTCCGTTATACGTCTTATACTGTTCCATATGATATTCTTCCTTTACAAGACATCAGTTTATTCCTGAATATACTCTCATTATATAATAGTCAGAATAAAAGAAGTCAGCTTAAGCTGACTCCAGTATTTCATCAAACAGTCTGTTGAGACTCTCTTCATCAAGAGAAGTTCCCATGTAGTAGGACTTCCCCGAACCATAGCGGTTTCTGACTACTGCCGAATATTGTAATAACAAGGAGAAGAATTATGAAAAAACACTTTGAGAACATTTTTCTAAATTATCTGTTAATTCTTTATCACTTTTATTCAATAAATGAGTGTATCTATTAAGTGTCATTTGCCAAATATTACAGCACACTATAAAAACATTTTCCAGTAGTTTTACGGATAATTATGTAACTCTTTTCATCCCATTCTCATCTGTTTTCGATCAGGAGAAGAAAAAGCGTTCATGATGATTATACTTATCATGAACGCTCGATTGATCAGACAGATTTAATCTTGTTATTTTCCAATAAAGGGATTTGGGTAATGTAAATTGATTCCGTTTCCCTTTTCATTCTGGCCGTTCTCTTCCCTCAGTTTGTACAGATCGTCCCATTCTATGAGATCAGTACTGAAGCCAAGATCAGAACATCTTGCCAGAGCCGTTTCAATATCATCATAGGTCTCAACGACATTTCCTATTTCATTGATTATTTCATACTGCCCTGAATAGTTCTTGAAAATATGGCCTCCGGCAACCTTTTCAAGATCGTTGTCTTTCATTGCTTTGTTTTCTGCCGTTTAAAATCCAATTCTCTTTCTATTATTTGCTGTAGTGAACGAGCTTGACATGGTTGAGAAAATCTGATGGTTTGCATTTATCAACAAGAGGAAGAATTTTATCTTTGCAGATCGGACAGGTGTTTGTCTCAGCTGCATTATAGACCAACTCAAGTGTATCGGTGATATTCTTTACAGTCTTGCCGACATCAGCCAGAGCTTCATTGATTTTCTCTTGATCCTCTGTTGAGAGTCCGCCGATTATTTTCTCGAGTTCAGAATCATCAATTTTCATTGCTTCTTCGTATTTTTTCTTTTCTGCCATTTTAATTATCTCCTTATATCTTGACATTATT
>JAFRKA010000005.1 GCA_017432005.1 Erysipelotrichaceae bacterium | reverse complement strand
CTTGTGTACGACACCTGGCGGATCTTCTATATATTCTCCGTTCTTATACTTCTTTACACATTCAAGCTTGAATTCCTTACTGTACTTCACAAATGAAAAGTGAACCTCCTTTCGTCGGTCCAACTTTAGGGGTTCACTTCACACACGGTATTCTTTGATTTCAATCATAATTGCCTTTTATCCAGTCTGGCATTTTATCTCTGATCGTGCCGAAACCTTTGATATTCTCCGGCATACCCAGGAATTTTACCCTCTTGGTATAGCGGCGTGTATTCTGCGTCAGAGCCTTAAACGACAGTCTGAGCTGACGATGTTCCTTGTCGATATCGATGACCTTGGTCATGACATATTCATCGACTCTGACAAAACTGTCGATGTTGCGCACAAAGCCGTTGGATATCTCAGAAATGTGGATCAGACCACTCACACCGTCATCGAATCTGACGAAGGCTCCGTAAGGCTTGATGCCTGTGATCTTGCCATAGACGGTCATACCGACTTTGTAATCATCAATCGAACTCATACTCAATCATTATAGCATGGTGATATAATATCTGCGTATTTCAGATAAGCCGCAAAATAGTTACACTGGAACGTGCTGATGAGCGGTATTATACTATTAAGTGGAGATGTTTTTATGGAAAAAGAAGAAAAGATCAAACTGATCGAAAAAACGATCGAAAAAGTAAGACCATACATCCAGAATGACGGTGGCGATGTCCAGTTCGTCAGACTGGAAGATGATATCGTCTATGTCAGTGTCCATGGCGCCTGTGTCGGCTGCATGGCGCTGGACTATACACTTAAAGAAGGTGTCGAAGCGCTGATCCTCGATGAAGTCGAAGGGATCAGAGAAGTAAGGATAGCAGACTAAAACCGATCAGATGATCGGCTTTTTTAACGGGGATTGACCTGAAAGATGATGCATTTCAGATAATCGGAGACATTGTTTCCCAGGATGATCGGATGATCAGGTGCCTGAGCTCTGTTTTCCACCAGTCTCAGACGTTTATGGGAATCATTTGCTGCCGAGAGGATGATCTTCAGGAAAAGATCTCTGGACATATATTCACTGCAGGAACAGGTCACGAGGAAACCACCCGGATTGAGCAGTTTCATGGCCCGGTAATTGATCTCCTTGTAGCCCTTTGAGGCGTTCTTTAAAGAATTCTTTGATTTGGTGAAAGCCGGCGGATCGAGGATGATCACCTCGAACTTTTCTTTATTTCTTTCTTTTTCGATCAGATAATCAAAGACATCAGCTACTATGAACTCCGTATTTTTGAAACCATTCAGTTCACTGTTCTCTCTCGCCTGACTTATCGCCAGTTCGGAAGCATCGATACCGATGACGTGGCTGGCTACCTTGGCGGCACTGAGCGCAAAACCGCCGGTATGCGTACAGCAGTCAAGGACTTTCTTGTTGCGGCAGATGTTCCTGATCGCCAGATGGTTGTATTTCTGATCGAGGAAGTAGCCGGTCTTCTGCCCGTCCTCGATATTGACTTTCAGTTTTACACCGTTCTCATCGATCTGTATCAGCGTATCGAACGGTTCACTCAGATAACCTTTGATCCTCTCCAGACCTTCCAGAGTCCTGACTCTGGCGTCAGACCTCTCATATATACCTCTGATCTTCACACCGTCCTCTTCCAGCACTCTTATCAGTTCTTTCACCAGCATGTCTTTTCTCACATCCATGCCCAGCGTATCGATCTCAAAGACCAGGACATCATTGAATTTATCCACGATCAGTCCTGGGAGCCGGTCCGAATCGGAGAAGACGATCCTGCAGCACGTCGTATCGACGACGTCCTTGCGGTAATTCCAGGCATCAAGGAACCTTCTGTAAAAGAAATCTTCATCGATGCTGTCCTGTCGGCTGCGGCTGAGTAGTCTGACCATTATTTTGGAATTGTCGTTGATATAGCCGTAACCGAGGAAATCTTCCTTATATGACTCAACCTGTACGATATCGCCGTTTTCATATCCGCCTTCTATCCTGTCGATCTCATTGTCAAAGACCCACAGTCCTCCGGCACTGATTGTCCTTCCTTCATTTCTTTTCAGTATGACTCTGATCATATTCCCATTATACTCCAGCCCAGAAAGAAAGATCGGGAACATAGTTCCCGATCGGTTATTTCAGCGCTTCTGCGCAGCGGTCACACAGACCGTCTTCGTTTTCTTCCTCGACGATATTCCAGCAGCGCGGGCAGACATGGCCTTTGGCCATCTCGATCTTCACCTCGATGTTGTCATACTTGTCGAGCGTCTCATCGGTGAATGAGACCTTGGCAATGATCAGCCACTGGTTGATCTTGTTGCCAAATGCATCTTCCAGCAGTTTCCTGTCTTCTTCGCTCACATGAAGCAGCGCATGCGCCTGCATCGGTTTTTCGATGATCTTGGCGTTGATAGCTTCTTCTCTGGCTTTGAAGATATCTGTTCTGATCTGATGCAGTCTTCCAAAACTGTTTCTGATGACTTCCTCATCCGGATAGGTTTCCGTCTTCGGGAAGTTAACGTAATGAACACTGGTAGCTTCTTTGTTGCCGAAGTGTTTCCAGACTTCATCAGCCGTATAGCACAGGATCGGAGCCCAGAGTCTGACAAAATTATCAGTAGCTTTGTACAGCACGGTCTGGATCTTGCGGCGACGCGGTGAATCCAGTCTGTCACAGTAGAGGATATCCTTGGCGAAATCACAGTAATAGCTGGACAGTTCATTGGTCATGAAGTTGGTCATCAAAGATGTTGCCATGACATAGTCATAGTTGTCATAGGCTGTTATGACTTTATCAGTCATGTCATTGAGAGCGATCATCATGTACTTGTCGACCGGTTCAAGTTCTTCATAGCTCACAGCCATGTCAGGAGTGAAATCTTCACTGCTGATGTTTCCGAGCATGAAACGGAAGGTATTCCTGATCTTGCGGTACTGATCGGAGACCTGCTTGAGGTTGGAATCGCCGATACGCATATCGGCCTTGAAATCCTCGGAAGCAGCCCACAGTCTCAGGATATCGGCACCGTACTGTTTTATGATATCCAGCGGATCTACGACGTTGCCGACGGATTTATGCATGGCTTCGCCCTTGGAATCACATACATAGCCGTGAGATAACACTGACTTGTACGGAGCGACGCCGTGATTGGCGACAGAAACGATCAGAGAAGAGTTGAACCAGCCACGGTACTGATCTGATCCTTCGAAGTACAGATCACAAGGATATGAATAGCCTCTGGAGATCAGTTCATTCCAGGATGAACCGGAATCGAACCAGACATCCATGATATCCGTTTCTTTGGTGAACTTGCCGTTTGGTGAGGCAGGATTGGTGTACCCTTCCGGCAGCAGATCCTTAGGTTCTGATTCGAACCAGATATTTGAACCGTGCTCATCAAAGAGCTTGGCGATATGTTCAAAGACATCCGCATCGATGATCGGTGTCTTGTCTTCGTTGTAGATGATAGGGATCGGAACGCCCCACAGTCTCTGACGGGAGATGCACCAGTCCTTGCGGTCCTTGACCATGTTGGTGAGACGCAGCTCACCGAAGGAGTTGATCCATCTGACGTTTCTGATGGCTTCAAGCAGCTGCGGCTTGATCTTGTCGATCGAAGCGAACCACTGGGTCGTCGCTCTGAAGATGACAGGTTTCTTAAGTCTGTCATCATGCGGATAAGAGTGCGTAACCCATTCCAGTTTCATCAGATGAGCAGTCTCTTCCAGTCTGACGGTGATCGTCTTGTTGGCATCAAAGACGAACTGACCTTCAAGCCAGTCTCCGGCTTCGGCTGTCATGCAGCCCTTTTCGTCGACCGGACACACAGTCGGTAAACCGTAGCGCTGGGTCGTATAGAAGTCGTCGAGACCGTGACCGCCGGCCGTATGGACACATCCGGTACCGTCTTCATCAGTGACATAATCTGCCAGACAGATCACTGATTCTCTGTTTTCAGGATAAAGCACATGGTAGCAGACGACACCTTCAAGTTCTCTGCCCTTCATAGTCTTCAGTGTCTTGTATGTGCTGATCTCAAACTTGCTCATCAGAGATTCAACGAGGTTCTCCAGCATGATCAGCTTGCCCTTTTCCGTTTCAACTACGGCATAAGTAAGGTCAGGATGCAGGGTGATGGCGACGTTGGCTGGCAAAGTCCATGGAGTCGTCGTCCAGATGACGAACTTCTCATCGCCTTCCAGGACGCCTTTGCCGTCCTTGACATCGAAAGTGACGAAGATCGTCGGATCCTTGCGGTCAAAATAGACGATCTCGGAATCGGCGATCGCTGTCTCCTGATATGGAGACCAGTAGATCGGCTTCAGACCCTGGAAGATCATGCCGTCAAGAGCCATCTTCGCAAAAGAACGGATCTGACGTCCTTCAAATTCCTTATTTAAAGTGATATACGGATTCTCGTAATCACCGATCTGTCCCAGACGCTTTTCCGTCTCCATCTGCTGGGCGATCTGCTGATGGGCATACTCTTCACACTTCTCACGGAATTCTCTCGCCGATACTTCCTTGCGGTTCACACCAAGCTTCTGGATCGCATTCTCGATCGGCAGACCGTGTGTATCCCAACCCGGGAAAAACGGCGTGTAATAGCCTGCCATTCCTCTTGATCTGACGATGATATCCTTGATGATACGGTTCATCGCTGTTCCGGCATGCAGATTGCCGTTGGCATATGGAGGTCCGTCATGCAGAACGAACGGAGTCTTGCCTTCGTTCTTCTTCAGGATCTTGTGATAATGATCATCTTCTTCCCATCTCTTCAGGATCTCTGGTTCCTTCTTCGGAAGATTGCCACGCATCTCAAATTCAGTCTTGGGCATGTGTAATGTGTCTTTATATTCCATAAATCGGTCTCCTTCAAAAATAAAAAGGCGGCAAAAGGGCGCAGTCTGCGCGGTACCACCTTAATTTGTTCCTTAAACTCTTAACGCGAGTAACGCCGGCAAGCCGGAGCTCATAAGTGATTTTCCTGTGATCTGCACACTGACTTGCACCACCCGTCAGTTCTCTTTGCTGCCCTATCCCAGGAACATGTCTTAATCTTTGCCTAGTCTTCGTCTGAATTCAGGTTGATGTCACCACCGACCTGCAGATTCTTCGGTGAACACAGAATCACATTTTCACCGACCTTCTTGATCGAACCATCGACGCCATAGACGACACCGGAAAGGAAATCAATGATCCTCTGACGGTATTCGGAAGGCATCCTGTGCAGGTTTACACAGCAGGCTCTCTTGCTCTTTATATGATGGCCGATCTCTTCAGCCTCATCAAAATTTCTCGGTTCGAATAATACGATATTGGTATTAGCCGTGATATTTGAAGAACCCTGCAAGGTACTTTTCTCGTAAGGAGATATAGCATCAGCTTCTTCTTCAGTCAGTTCGAGCTGTTCCTCATCATCTTCTTCCGGAGCAATGAATTCTTTAAGTTTATCGCCAAATCCCATCTTATTACTCTCCTTTACTACTAATCTATTCTAACAAAGTCAGATTGCTTTAATCAACCCGTTTTCCGTGAGGTATTTATAAAAACCGTCATCCAGAACATCAGCTGTTTCTTCAAAGCCGAATGGCCTCAGTTCGTCATTGCAGTTGGCCATGATGATAGGATGTCCGACGCTCTGTAACATCTCCAGATCATTGATCCCGTCACCGAATGCATAGGTATCCTCAAGCGGTACATTCAGATATTCAATGATCTTTTTTACACCGTATCCCTTATTGATCCCGCGGATATTCACATCACAGGAACTGTATTGCATATGTGCAGCCAGATCAGCATAATCCTTCAATTCTCTTTCCACATGAGGCATTACGTTTCTGTCGGAGAAACCGATCATGGCGATCAGATATCGGTCATCAGGATCCCTGCCTTCCCTGAAACCGGTAAGAGCCTTGCCCCAGCAGTTCATGAACTCCAGGAACGGCCTTGATTCCAGAGAATCGACATAAGTCTCATTCAGTGTCTCGAAGATAGCGAATCCGTCATATTTATTGACGACTTCTCTGATCTTATCTACTTCCTCCTGTCTGAAATAGACAGAATAGATATCTTTATCGTCGACACAGGCATAGGCACCGTTGCACAGGATATAACCGCTCGGTTTCAAAGAAATGATCTCATCATCCATCAGATCCATGCAGCGTCCTGAAGAAATGATGATGTGATCATTTTTCTTGAGTTCTTTTATCGCATACCTCGTCAGATCAGAGACATCGTTCATCCTTCGTGAACCGTCAACGATCGTTCCGTCCACATCACAGAATATCAGTTTATTCATACCCGTTTATTATACATGAAAAAAATCCGTTTCCGGATTTTTAGTACTGTTCATGCAGCTTCAGCACGCTCGTTACGTTGTAACCTGCTTCGGTCAGCTTGTCAGTGATGTTGTCATAACCGTGGACGATCACGACGATCTCGATACCCCTGCTGGTCTTGTAGACAGCCAGATTGGAGATCGACAGCCCGTTTTCCTTGAAGATCCTCGAGATATCTTCCAGGATGCCCGGTTTATCTTCCAGGATATTGACGACATACCTTGTCGCATTCTGGTTGTAACCGAACAGTTCGATGAAAGCTGAGAAGATATCGTTATGCGTGATGATGCCTTCAAGCTTGTTGTTTTCATCAACGACCGGAAGACAGCCGATATCGTTCTTTCTCAAGATCGTTGCCGCCTCTTCCAGCAGTGCCTCCTTGTCGATAGTGACGACTTCGGGAATCATGATATCCTTGATCTCCAGTTTATTGAGGAGATAATTGAGTTCAAATACCGACAGGCTTGATGCACTGTTCGGTGTATTGGAAGCAATGAGTCCTTCTGTTACCAGGCCCAGAAGCTTGCCTTTGCCGTCAACTACCGGAAGACGGTGAACTTTGTTCTCGGACATGATATCGAGAGCTTCAGAGACAGACTGATTAGGTCCGATCGTGATCGGACTGGGAACCATATGATCCTTGACGTACATCTTTAACCTCCCAGATAGGCTTTCTTAATATCCTCGCTGTTGAGCAGCTCCTCACCTGTTCCGGACATAACGATCCTGCCTGTTTCGATGACATAAGCACGGTTGGCGATGCTCAAAGCCATTTTGGCATTCTGTTCAACGAGTAATATTGTTACACCCTGATTGTTTATATCTTTAATTATATTGAATATTTCCCTTACGAGCAAAGGTGAAAGACCCATACTCGGTTCATCCAATAGCATGATCTTAGGCTTGGCCATCAGAGCTCTGCCCATTGCCAGCATCTGCTGCTCACCGCCCGAAAGCGTTCCGGCCAGCTGATCCTTACGTTCCAGAAGACGCGGGAAAAGCGTATAGACATTTTCCAGATCTTTACTGATCTCTTCTTTGTTTTTCCTGGTATAGGCACCAAGCAGAAGATTGTCTTCGACCGACTGCTGGGCAAAAACTCTCCTTCGTTCCGGACACTGAGCGATGCCCATCTCCACGATCCTGTGCGGCGGGATCTTGCTGATCTCCTTATCATCTAGCCAGATCGAACCGGAATATGGTTTCAGAAGTCCGGAGATCGTATGCATAGTCGTCGTCTTGCCGGCACCGTTGGCACCGATCAAAGTTGCGATCTCACCGTCATTGACTTCAAAACTGATACCCTTGATCGCTTCGATCATTCCGTAGCGGACTACCAGATCATTGACTTTCAGCATATTAATCACCCAGATAAGCCTTGATTACGCGCTCATCATTTTTGATCTCATCAGGGCTCCCTTTCGCCAGCAGTGTTCCGTAATTCAAAACATAGATCCTTTCGCAGATGTTCATGACCAGAGACATATCGTGTTCGATAAGCAGGATGCAGATATTGAACTTGTCACGCACAAAACGGATCGTATTCATCAGCTCATCAGTCTCCTGCGGATTCATACCGGCAGCCGGTTCATCCAGCAGCAGAACTTTTGGTTCGGTAGCCAGTGCTCTGGCTATCTCCAGACGGCGCTGTGCACCATACGGCAATGATGAAGCTGTGATATTTCGGTTTTCATAAAGATTGAAGATCTTCAGCAGTTCTTCAGCTTTTTCGTTGATGGCCTTTTCGCTATCGTTTCTTTTACGGGTATGAAGAAGCGTATCAAAGACCGAATAGACACAATGATTGTTCATACCGGCTTTGACATTGTCGATGACACTGAGGTTGGCAAAAAGACGGATATTCTGGAACGTACGTGCCACGCCCGCTTTATTGACCTCGACCGTATTCATCTTTTCGATATCTTTACCGTCCAAAAGGATCTTGCCTCTTGAAGGCTCGTAGACCTTTGTAAGCATATTGAAGACGGTCGTCTTGCCGGCACCGTTAGGACCGATCAGACCGACGATCTCATGTTCATTTACTTCCAGGTTAAGATTGTTGACAGCTGTCAGACCGCCAAAATCGATACCCAGATTACTTACTTCAAGAACAGGTCTGCTCATGCATCTTCCCCTTTCTTAAAGATCGAATTCTTTCCTTTGTCAAAAAACTGCTTCATCTTTTCGGAATTGGTGATCTCCATGACGACGATCAGTACGATCGCGTAGATCAGCATACGGTAATCTTTCAGGAATCTTAGCAGTTCCGGAAGGATGTATAAGACGGTCGTTGCAACGATCGTACCATTGATATTGCCAAGTCCGCCGAAAACGACATAGACCAGGACAAGAATTGATGTGTTGAAATCAAATTTTGCCGGCTGTAATGTCGAATAGTTCAATGCATAAAGAGCTCCAGCCAGTCCGGCAAGCACAGCTGAAATGGCAAAAGCCAGTGTCTTGGTCCTTGAGATGTTGATGCCGATCGATTCAGCAGCGATGCGGTTGTCTCTGGCAGCCATAATGGCTCTTCCATAACGGCTGTCGATCAGCGAATAAATGATGAACAGCGTGATCAGAATGAGCACGAAACCGCTGGTGAAATTGGAGATCTTGGCTGTATCAGTAGCTCCCATCGGTCCGGAAAGCAGCATCTTGCCGTTGTTGAGATTTAATTCATTCGTAACGAAAGAAAACTGCATACTGTCAGCATCGAAACCGAGATAGATGTTGGTTATAAGTGATTTGATGATCTGACCGAAAGCCAGTGTGACGATGGCCAGATAGTCACCGGAAAGCTTCAGGACCGGTACGGAAATGATCAGACCGAAAAGACCTGACAGGATCCCGCCAACAAAAACCGCCAGCATCAGACGCAGAGTCTCATTCGTGATCACAGAAGAGGTCAGACCGGAAACACAGACAGCAGTGAATGCACCAATAGCCATGAAACCGGCATGCCCGAGTGACAGTTCACCGGAAAAACCGACGACCAGGTTAAGCGAAAGACCCAGGATGATATAGCAGCAGGTCGGAACGAGCAGGCTGGTGAAAAGACGGCTCATCCGGATGCTTTTGGTCAGAACTTCGATCAGAATATAAGCAAAAATGACCATCAGGAAACTGATCGTCCTGGCTCTGTTCTTTTTGCCGAATAGATCATTAATCAGGTTCTTCATCCTACACCTTCACATTCTCTTTCTTTCCCAATAAGCCGGTCGGTTTGATTAATAAAACAACGATCAGGACGGCAAAAACGATCGCATCAGAAAGCTGAGTTGAAAGATAAGCCTTCGTCAGGTTCTCGATTATGCCAAGTAACAGTCCGCCAAGCAGTGCTCCAGGGATCGATCCGATACCGCCGAATACGGCTGCCGTGAAGGCTTTGATGCCCGGCATGGATCCCAGAGTCGGAGACAATGACGGATATGTTGAACAAAGAAGGACGGCAGCTATCGCAGCCAAACCCGAACCGATCGCAAAAGTGATCGAGATCGTGGTATCGATATTGATGCCCATCAGCTGGGCTGCACCCTTGTCTTCGGCACAGGCTCTCATGGCCTTGCCGATCTTTGTCTTATTAATGAATGTTGTCAGACCGATCATGATGATGATACAGGTAACGATCGTGATGATCGTCAGATAGGAGATCGTCAGCTGTCCGTCAAACAGCGTAAACGACTTTTCCGTGAGCAGGGCCGGGAAGATCTTGGTATCGGCACCGAAAAGCAGCTGAGCAGTATTCTGCAGAAAATAACTCACACCGATCGCTGTGATCAGAACTGATAACGAACTGGCCTGTCTGAGTGGCCTGTAGGCAAGTCTTTCGATCACGACACCCAGTATTGTGCTGACGATGACTGACAGCAGGATGCTCATAAATGGACCAAGACCAAACTTGGTAAACGCAAAAAAAGCCACATAGCCACCTGCCATGATGATGTCACCATGAGCAAAGTTGAGCATCTTGGCAATGCCATATACCATCGTATAACCCAGAGCTATGATCGCGTAAACACTACCTAAAGCAAGCCCCGAAATAAGATAAGTCAGAAAAGTCATATTTCCTCAATAAACATTATTATAAATGAAGGTTGCTGAAAAATCAGCAACCTTCATAAAAGTGATTAGTCAGCAGATACGTAAACGCCGTTCTCAATAATGACAGCCTTAGGAGCCTTTGAAACTTCGCCGTTTTCTGCCCATGTCATATCTTTACCAGTAAGACCGTTGAATGACATAGTAGTGAACTGATCGACCATAGCAGCGTACAGATTGTCAAAATCATATTCTGAATTGACGCCGATGTCTCTTAAAGCCTGGTGAATAGCGTATACACAGTCGTAAGCATCAGCTGCAAACTGGTTAGGAGTCTCACCATATCTCTTTTCATATTCAGCAACGAAAGCCTTTGTCAGATCATCGTCAGCATCAGCTGCGAACGGTGTAAGCAGATAGAGGCCTTCAGCCAGAGACTTGTCGAAACCGTCAAGAGTAAGGATACCGTCCATGCCGTCAACACCGAAGAAGACTGGAGCATAGCCCATATCATTAGCCTGTTTGAGGATTGTTGAAGCAGGCTGGTAATAGATCGGAAGGAATACCAGATCAGCACCGGCATCTTTAGCAGCAGTCAGCTGTGTAGAGAAGTCAGTAGAAGAATCATCGGTAAATGCACCGTCTTTATAGACGACATTCAGACCATTTGCAGCTGCCTGAGCAACGAATTTCTCGTAAACGCCTGCAGAATAAACGTCATCAGACTTGTAGATGATACCGATCTTCTTGTCAGCGAATTTTGCTGCCATGTAGTCAGCAGAAGCGATACCCTGGTTTGGATCGGTGAAGCACATCTGGAAGTTTCCAGTGAAGTTCTTTTCATCTGTGTAAACAAGTGCAGTAGATGAGCCTGACGGAGTGATTGCGAAAATCTTGTCTTCATCATAGCTTGCTGCGACAGCAGCACCAGCACCTGAAGTTACAGTGAAAATAGAAACCTGCATGCCTTTGTCATAAAGGTTGGAATAAGCAGTTACAGCTTTTTCTGGATCAGCCATATCATCTTCCATGAAGAAATCGAATTTGATCGTGGAAGCTGAAGCATTGATCTCGTCAACAGCGATCTGAGCAGCATTTCTTACTGCTTCACCATAGACCTTGGCATCACCTGATAACGGTCCTGAACCGCCAAGTTTGACAGTAACAGTCTCGTCACCGCCATCTGTCGGGGTGTCATTGCCGCCGTTTCCGCCGCCATTGCCGCATCCTGCCAAAGTCAGTGCGCAAAGCAAACTGAGCAATACAACTAATAATTTTTTCATAAAATCTTTCCCTTTCGTTTTTATATAGCACAGCTTTCAGCTGTAACTACCAATAAAATAAAAGATGAGCTCTGCGATAATATCAAGCTCATCATTTTAACAACAGTTCGCTCTCAATTATCAATATATCAGCACGCTTCCATAATAATAATGCCACGGAGGACGCGTAGTACTAAGATATCGATAATGACAGCCAGTTCTTCAGCAACAAAGAAGAGCATGTCATGATGTGTAGTTCGGTTCATAAAGTTCTCCTTTCCTTGCTTACTATGTTTATAGTTTAGCCGCTCACACCATACAAGTCAACACATTTTCATGAAAAATTTCAATATCTGTTAATTTTTTCAGAAATTCTGTAAATTTTTTCATTATTATGTGTTAGAATAATTCCATGAATATTTATATACCTGAAGGATATACTTCCTCGCTGGATCTCTATGATACCCAGTCTTCCATCAGATTCATCAAATCGACTTTTGAAGACAAACTTTCAAAAGCGCTCCATCTTAAGAGAGTAAGTGCTCCCCTTTTCGTTGAAAAAAGGACAGGTCTCAATGATGATCTGGACGGTAAAGCAGAAGCCGTAAACTTTACGGCACCGAACATCAATAAAGAATGCGTCATCGTCCATTCACTGGCTAAATGGAAGAGGATGGCTCTGTACAATTACTCCTTCTATGAAGGCAACGGACTGTATACGGATATGAACGCTATCAGAAAAGATGAGAAGCTGGATAACCTGCATTCGATCTATGTCGACCAATGGGACTGGGAAAAAGTCATAAACAAAAAAGACCGTAACCTCTACTATCTGTATGATACGGTCGGAAAGATCCATCAGTGTATCCTGGAAACGCTGGCAGAGCTTAAAAAGAAACATCCTTCCATCACTACTGAATTAGCTGACAATCTGCATTTCTTCACCTCTGAAGAACTGATAAAGATGTATCCCGGACTGGATGCCAAACAGCGTGAAGCGGAAGTATTGCGAAAATATAAAGCTGTCTTCATCGTCGGTATCGGTCATATCCTCTCCGACGGAAAACCGCATGATGATCGGGCAGCCGACTATGATGATTGGGATCTCAACGGTGATCTGCTCTATTACAACGAAGTCCTTGACTGTCCATTTGAAGTTTCCAGTATGGGCATCAGGGTCGATGAAGATTCACTGGTCAGACAGCTGAAACTGCACAATGAAGAGTATAAACTTCAGTTTCCCTACCATCATATGATCGCCAATAAGCAATTACCTTATACGATCGGCGGCGGTATCGGCGAAAGCCGTCTGTGCATGCTGCTGATGGGCAAAGCCCATATCGGAGAAGTACAGTCATCGATCTGGGATGATGATACTCTTGAATACTGCAAACAAAGAGGCGTAATAATCTTATAAAAAAAATCAGTTCATCACATGATGAACTGAATTTTACTTATCGCATATAGTACGGTCTTACATAAGCCGGAACACCGTCTTCGTAGATGACGACTGGCGATCCGACGATCAGAGGTCTCAGATATCTGTAGGCATCTTCACTGATTCCACGATAGTTTGGTAATACCCATTCAGACGGGAAGGCTTTGACGAAGTTGGCTACCTTATCAGCATCGACTGCAAAGTATTCGACATCATACACTTCCTGATCTTTTCTTCTTAAGCCGACCATCTTGCCGGTGAATTCTTTATCAGTTGAACGCATATGTGCTGACATGCCCAACTGGAACGATTCAGTCACATCGGTGAGCGACTGTCCGCTCGCAAAGCATCTCTGAGCAGTTGAGAGATCCTGGACCTTGCATCTTTCTGCTGTACCTGATTCCAGAATGATATTCTTTAAGGCGTTTCCTGCGCCACCAAGGATCGCATGATTGAATCCGTCGTTCTTGGCTTCCCCTGCTGCGACATATGTTCCATCGGCGTATTTGCAGCCCTCTGAAACGACGATATAGCACTTGTTCTTTTCTTCGATGCAGCGCTTTACTTCTGCAAGGAAGATCTCTTTTTCAAAAGCCACTTCCGGCAAGATCACGAGATCGACGATCCCGGAAAGACAGGCTGATGCAGCCAGCCAGCCGGCATCTCTGCCCATCGTCTCCAGAATGAATACTTCCTGTCTGGTATATACGTTATAGTCAAGCCAGGTATGTAATGCAACCGTGGAGATGAACTTGGCTGCTGAACCGAAACCCGGACAGTGATCAGTATGCATCAGATCATTATCCACCGTCTTCGGACAGCCGACAAAACGGTGACCTTCGATATTATGTTCTCTGGCATACTGACTTAATGCGGCAACGGTATCCATGGAATCATTACCGCCGGTATAGAACATCGTTTCGATATCATATTTCTCCAGGATGCTGAACAGTTTTTCGAAGTCAGCGACATTCTCTCTTTTCAGTTTATAACGGCATGAACCGAGTGCACTTGCCGGTGTCTGACGGAGGATATCATTCTCCATGGCAGACATATCGGTAAGATCCACGAAACGCTCCTGCAGGATACCTTCGATACCGTTCAATCCGCCATAAACTTTATCATAGTATGAATCAAGCTGATTAGCCTTTACTATGCCGGCTACTGTCGCATTTATGACAGCTGTCGGACCGCCCGATTGGGCAACTAGACAATTACTCATAATTTCCAAATCTCCTCATAACATTCTAATGATAACACAACACAGAGTTCAAAAACCCTCGGGTTATCCAAGGGTCTTTATTCTCTATAATCCTTTTTCCAGAGCCAATGTTCTGGTCGTCAGATTACATACTTCATCCGGTCCGTAATACTGGATCGCACCCGGATAAGTGTAGGCTGTCTCGACTGCCCACTGATCTCTGTGCTCAGCG
The DNA here is from genome assembly GCA_017432005.1 of Erysipelotrichaceae bacterium. Taxonomy (GTDB): domain Bacteria; phylum Bacillota_I; class Bacilli_A; order Erysipelotrichales; family Erysipelotrichaceae; genus Colivicinus. The sequence continues at coordinate 18,753 of JAFRKA010000005.1, read as the reverse complement.
AAATATCTGAACGGTTTTCCATCCAGCTCGACCAGAGCTTTTCTGATGACCGGCTTGTCTTCACCGTGTCTTCTCTCCATATTCATCATCTTGGTGATCGGCATGCCTCCGGCGACCCACTCTTCAGCCGGTTTGGAAAGATTGGAGATCTTTGAGAGATATCCGTTATAACCGTACTGGATCAGCATGAATGCATTGTAACCCAAAGAATAGCAGTAATCCGCATCGAAATTTGACGGGAACGCACATCTGCCTTCATAACCGAAGAAATGATGCAGAGGCGAGAATTTGCCCTTATATGTACCGTTCTTCTTTCTTTCATCAAGTTTAGCTTTGACCATGGCAGAGAACAGCTTTTCAGATTCGATCAGCGATACCTGAACGTTTCCATGCGGATCTCTTTCCAGGAACAGCTGCTGCTGGATAGTCTCAGGCAGGATGGCAAAGACAGCCATGGCTTCCTTGCTCAGACCATTCTCGATGAAAGTATATTTGTCTTTCCAGCTGGAAAGCGCATTGAATTCTTCTGCTTTGGCACCGGCCAGCAGTTCGTTGATCTCCTTGATCAGAGCTGAGAATTCCGGAACGAATTCGACTACACCTTCCGGAATGATGGCGACACCGAAATTCATGCCTGCAGCAGCTCTTTTCTCTACTGAATCAGCGATATAATCAGCGATCTGGGACAGAGACATCTTCTTGGCTGCCACTTCCTCAGAGACCAAGCAGATATTAGGCTGAGTCTCCAGAGCGCATTCCAGAGCGACATGGGAAGCAGAACGGCCCATGACCTTGATGAAGTGCCAGTATTTCTTGGCTGAATTGGCATCTCTTTCGATATTGCCGATGAGCTCGGAATAAGTCTTTGTAGCTGTATCAAAACCGAATGAACACTCGATATCCTCATTCTTGAGGTCGCCGTCGATCGTCTTCGGGCAGCCGATGACCTGTACACCCGTATCATGAGCAGCAAAAAACTCTGCCAGAACGGCTGCGTTGGTATTGGAATCATCGCCGCCGATGATGACGATAGCTGTGATGCCGTGTTTCTTGCATACTTCAGCCGCAACCGCAAACTGTTCTTCTGTTTCCAGTTTGGTACGTCCGGAACCGATGATATCGAAACCGCCGGTATTCCTGAACTGATCGATATACTCATCATCAAAGATCAGATAATCATCTTCAAGAAGTCCGCTCGGTCCGCCTTTAAATCCGTAAAGGACATTTTCCTTATAAGTTGCTTTCAGAGCATCATAGAGTCCACAGACGACATTGTGTCCGCCTGGAGCCTGACCGCCTGAAAGGATGACACCGACGACCTGTTTTTTAGCCGCTGAAGTATTCTGACCCTTTTCAAAAACGATCTCTTTCTTTCCATAGGTGTTCGGGAAAAGTGCCTTTATCTTCTCCTGATCGGCAACACTCTGTGTCTCAGCACCTTCTTTTACACTGATCTCACTGATGCCGTGTCTAAGCATTCCCGGAAGTTTAGGTTTATACTGAAGCCTGTCTCTCTGAAGCGGTGAAATTAACATATAGATTGAATCCTCCTGTTTTATCCGTCTCTAATTATAAACGATAAAACATGAAAAATCCCGCATATCTGCGGGATCTGTTAACTTGCTCAGTATTCGCTTTTCTTTTTCATACCCTTCATACCGCTGTATATCAGATACAGGACAAGATATACGGCGCAGGCTACGAAGAAGCCCAGTATTCCGGAGGCGATATCATAGAAATCCATATCCCCTGTTCCGGTATATGCCTGACCGATCTCGATCGCAAAGGAAATAACGACGACGATCGTAAAAGCATAGAGAAAAGTGATCAGCAGCTGCATGTGATGTTTGATCAGCCATCTGAAGACAGGCTGGATCACGACCAGCATCGCAAAACCGAAAAGACCAATCACCAGGAAGTGCAGCTGTTTATCGCTCAGATCCAGTCCGTGATTGTCATTTATCGATAAAAACTTCGCATGAAGCTTTGTGATGATACTGATAAAGTAATAAATAATCGTTCTCATTTGTTACCTCACTTTCTTTTCAATATTCTCATGTTAGCAGCGAAATATGCAAATAGAATGTGCAAAACATGTGAAATTATGTCAAGATAATAACATGAAAATAAGCAATTTCCGACTCAAAAACTTTCTTATCAATCTGCTGGTCTGTTTCATGTATCCGATCCTGCGCTATGTCAGCAACGATAACAGTCTGCGGGCTTTTTCCGATGCCTGTCTGATCATAGGACTGTTCCTGGCCCTCGTTGCAGTCGCAGTATTCCTGTTCATGGCCGGTGATTTCGACATAACCGGCTATATAGCCAGCAGAGCTTTCGGAAAGAATCAGGAAGATTTTGATACATATAAAGATAAACAGAATGAAAAAAGAAAGGACAGTTTCAACTATCCTCTCCTTTGTGCAGTTGTATTGATAATAACTTCTTATATCAGCTCATTATTTTGTTGAAGATTCGGTTTTCTCCATTTCCTGAAGTTTAGCCTCATATTCCTTCATCTCTCTGTCATTTGCGAATACATAATGACCAGGTCTTATCTCCTGTAAGATCGGTTTTTCTCCGGAGTGATCATGTTTGGATTCATCATAAACGACGTGTTTCTTCGGTTTTTCGATCTGTGGATCCGGCATCGGTACAGCCGAAAGCAGTGAGATCGTATAAGGATGCAGCGGATGTCTGAAGAGTTCTTCAGTCTCAGCGATCTCTACGATACGTCCGAGGTGGATGACAGCGATCCTGTCAGAAATGAATCTGACGACAGAAAGGTCGTGCGCAATAAACAGATAAGTCAGTCCCTTTTCATCTTTGAGTTTATTCATAAGATTCAGGACCTGAGCACGGATCGAAACATCAAGCGCTGATATCGGCTCATCGGCAACGATGAGTTCCGGTTCCATGATCATCGCTCTGGCGATACCGACACGCTGTCTCTGTCCGCCGGAGAATTCATGCGGATAACGGGATTTGTGTTCAGGAAGCAGACCGACATCTTCAAGTGCTCTGTCGACCTTGGCGATCCTTTCTTCTTCATCTTTATAGAGATGGAAATTGTACAATCCCTCAGATACACAGTATTCGATATTCGCTCTTTCATTGAGCGAAGCAGCCGGATCCTGGAAGATCATCTGAATTGATCTGATGACTTCTCGGTCATCTTCCTTGGAGATCTTGCCTGAGATCTTCTTACCTTTGAAAATGATCTCACCTTTGGAAAGCTCGTTGATCCTCATGATGGCACGTCCGATCGTGGTCTTGCCAGAACCGGATTCACCTACAAGTGAGAATGTTTCTCCGCGATAGATATCAAAGCTGACATCCTTGACCGCACGGAAACGTTTTCTGCCACCATTGTCAAAAGTGACATCTATGCCCTTAACAGATAATAGTACTTCTTTATTGTTCGACATAGTATGCACCTCCTTTGCTGGTCATACTGGAGATCTTTTCGTGCAGATTCCTGATTGCTTCCGGTTTCTCGACTTTCGGCGCACGCGGATCCAACAGCCAGGTCTTTGCATAATGAGTATCACTGATCTTGAAGAAAGGCGGTTCCTCTTCGAAATCGATCTTCAACGCATATTTGTTACGCGGTGCAAAAGCATCGCCCTTGATGACATTGTAGAGTGATGGTGGCGTACCGGTGATATAGCTGAGTTCCTGTCCCTTGACGCCTAATTGCGGCAGTGATGAAAGCAGAGCCCAGGTATACGGATGAGCCGGTTCGTAGAATATCTCTTCAACAGTACCAATCTCAACGATCTGACCGCCATACATAACACCTACTCTGTCAGCGACATTGGCAACGACGCCAAGGTCATGAGTGATATAGACGGTCGTGAACTTGAGTTCTTTCTGCAGGTCCTTTATCAGGTCAATGATCTGAGCCTGGATCGTGACATCCAGTGCTGTCGTCGGTTCATCACAGATCAGGATCTCCGGATGGCAGGAAAGCGCGATCGCAATGACGATTCGCTGTCTCATGCCGCCGGAATACTGGAACGGATACTCATCAAAACGCTTTTCAGCATCGATGATACCGACTCTGTTCATGATATCTACGGCCTGTTTTTTGGCTTCATCAGCAGAAACGTGCTGATGCTTGATGATTACTTCAGTGATCTGTGAACCGATCGTTCTGATCGGGTTGAGTGAAGTCATCGGATCCTGGAAGATCGTAGCGATCTTGGCGCCTCTGATGCCTTCCCAGTCTTTATCAGTCTTGAGCTGAGTCAGATCCTTGCCGTCATACATTACGGAACCGTTGGCGATCTGTCCGTTTGATTCCAGCATACCTGTGAAAGTCTTCGTGAATACAGACTTTCCGGAACCTGATTCACCAACGATCGCAAAAGTCTCACCGTCATAAAGATCGAGTGATACATTTCTGATGGCTGTCAGATAGTTATCTCTGACTCTGAACTTAACAACTATATCTTTGGCAGATAAAATTATCTTTTTTTCTTCCATAACTTTACCTCCTACCTGTGCGTCCTCGGGTCAGATGCATCAGCCAATGCCTGACCGACCAGATACAGTGAAATACTTATGATAGCCAGTAATGATACCGGGATCCAGAAAAGATGCGGATAAGCATTCATATATGATGTATAAGACGAAATCATACGTCCTAACGAAGCATTCTGCTGGCCAAGACCAAGGCCCAGGTAAGACAGGAAGACCTCGTAGGAGATGTTTGTCGGGATCTCACGTGATACATAAGTCATGATGACCGAGATCAGATACGGCAGGATGTTCTTGGTGATGATCGTCCAGGTCGGAGTACCAAGACACTTGCTGGCGAGGTTATACTCACGGTCACGGATGATCATGACCTGCGTTCTGATAAAGTAAGCTACATAGATCCAGTTTGTCACACACATGATGAAGATAAGAGATTTGAATCCTGAACCCAAAACATATGAAAGGATCATGGCCAGTAACAGGAACGGAACGTTGGAAATGACGTTATATACTTCGATCATCCAGACATCCATCTTCTTGGAGAAGCCCCAGATCGCACCGATAACGACACCAAGGATCATATTGATGATCGTACAGCCGAAGCCGATGATCAGTGAGTTCTTGGCACCTGCCCATACTGCATCAAACAGGTCACGGCCGATGTTGTCTGTACCGAAAATATGTTCGGCTGAAGGACTCTGGAACTTGGAAGTCGGATCATTGATGTTAGGTGCAAACAACGGATCATAGTGAGAGAAAAGCGGCTGGATCATCGCAAATGCTACAACGATGAGCATCATGATGCATACGGCAACTATAAACTTATTGCTTACAAAAGTACGCCAGACGGATTTCCAGTATGAATAACGGGGAGCGGCGATATGTTCAGATTTAGTTTCATCGAATTCCGCAAAAGTGAATAGATCGTTCTTTTCGCTCATCTCTATCTGCCCTCCTCTTTATTAGCCAATGAAATACGCGGGTCGATCCAGGTGATGATGACATCGCCGAGGAAGACACCGATAATCGAGATCGTTGTATAAAGGAATGCCAAAGCAATGATCATGGCATTGTTATATGAGTTGATCGCATCAGGAAGCATCTTGCCCATACCGCCGACTGAATAAACAGATTCGGTGATGATCGCACCGGTGATACATCCAGCCAGCGATGACGGGATACCCTGGGCGATCGGAATGATCGCATTACGGAAGATATGCTTTCTGTAGATCTCCGACTGATTAAGACCCTTGGCTTTAGCAAATTTGACATAGTCGGAATTCATCTGGTCGACCATATATCTTCTCGTCCACAGCATCAGCGATGCGATGGAAGGAAGTGCGAGCGAAATACACGGTAAGATCCATGAACGGATATCACTTACACCGTAAGTCGGGAAAGCGGTCGGCAAATGGAAGAATGTCGATCCAAGGAATTTAAAGAAATAAATATATGCAAGCGAAGGCACGGATATGATGAAAATGATATAAAGCATGCCCAGCTTATCAGCCAGTCCGTTCTTCGATCTTGCCATCAGCAGGCCGACAGGAAGGCCTATGCCATAAGCCAGCACCAGAGCTATGATGCCCATGATAAAGGAAATGCCCATCATTGAAGGATCCTTCTTCATAGCGAAACAGTCAGCATAGTTATCCTGGAATTTGTTCTTGTCCAGTTTGTCCAGGCTGTTTTTCCATTTGCAGGAAGTCATCTTGTATGAGCTGGTCTCAACGTGACCGTCTTCAAAAACGGTATCAGTACGCTTTTCCTGACCCTGTGAATCAGAAATGACGTTTAAGACCTGCAACGAATCGAATGTCGGATAAGACTGACCAAGATACAGAGATACCCAGTTTTGATGAATGAACGGGAAAGAAGTATCTGTATAAGCCAGATATTTGTGTTCACATCCTGAACACTTGATGGCTAAACCACCGGTAGGCGTCTTGCCTAAATAGATCTTTCTTTCAAGATCAGGGAACATCTCTTTATCGACATAGTTTACCGAGTCAATATGAATTAGATGAGCAAACCATTCAACGATCCTCTTGGCGATCGGTCTGTCTTTGGAAGCGATCGGTGATTTTGAAAGTGGGAGGTACGTAATGTCATAACCTAAAGATTCGTATAATTCAATAAAATCCTTTTCCTCTTTTGAACCGCTGAGATTGCACGCAGCAATCTCATCAGTATCAGTCTCATATAATGATGAGCAATATGAAGACATATTCTCGTAATCGATGTATCCTAACCTCTGCCAAGTGCGCATCTGATACTGAAGTTTCTCATCAGGTTTACCACCTAATTTGACAATTGTATCGTCACTGTTGAATATTCTCTCTCGTGGCACAAGTGAGTATACCAATACAAAAACGATTGAAATTACAAGCAATATAGAAATGATGGATCTTATAATTCGTTTTAAATAATATCCTCTTTCCATTTATACCTCCTTTCGAAAAAATAAGGAGAGTAGATAGGACTACTCTCCTATTGGTTTCTTATAACTTCTTCGAAGAATTATTCACCCTTCATCCAAGCTTCTTTAGCACTTGCGTGTTCAGCAGCTGTCTGGATCTTCTCGTTGTAAACCTTCATACCCTTGAAGATAGGAACGTTGTTATATGAAGCCCATCCATAGTTACCGTAGCAGGCAGTGTAAGGAACGATCTTGGAAATGTTGACACCTGCACCAGAAGTGCTGACAGGTCTTACAAGAGCCTGAGTCAGGAAGTAAGCTTCAGCTTCAGCATACTTAGTGAAACGAGCATCATTATCGTCAACGATAGCATCAGCTTCTTTGCACATTGCATCAAACTGGCTTAAGCCAACTAATTCCTTGATCTTTTCGTTTTCTTCATCAGAAATAGCGACCTTATCGATACCTAAGTTCTGGAGCATATCACCGTTATCCGGTAAGAAAATGTTCAGATAAGTACGAGGATCTTCGTAGTCAGGTCCCCAACCACCGTAGAACAGTAAGTCGCAGTTTGTCTGATAACCCTCATCAGCATAGTACCAGCAGTCATAGTATGTATCAACATCGACCAGGTTGATATCGATAACGACATTTTCAGCACCTAATGCATCTTCGATAGCTGCTTTTTCAGCCAGGTTTCTGTTGACCCACTGTTCAGATGTTTCAACAGCCAGAGTATCCAGGTGGATCGGCCAAGTAACTGAATCGCCTAGTTCTTCCTTAGCAGCAGCTAAGTAAGCAGCAGCCTTTTCAGGGTTGTACCATGCATCCTGGCCATCTGCCAGATTGACATCTTCATAACCTTCATATGTATGTAACTTTTCAGTTAAGACGTCGATGTAGTTTGCACCGTCGATCTTGCAGAAAGTCGGAGCAACGATCGTGTTTCTGATCGGCCCATCAGCCAGTTCTTCACCTAAAGTAACTGCTTCATAAGCATGAGAAGAGAATGCAGACATGACAGCTTTACGGAAGTTGAGGTTCAGTAAAGCAGTTCTTGTATCAGCTTTCTGTTCTTCTGTCTTGACAGAAACAGCCTTTGAAGGATCAGAGAATGAAGAATAAGATCTTCTATTAACGTTTAATGCAGCCCAGTAGCAGGTTGTGCCTGTATCAGAGATGTACATGTAATCGCCATAGTTAGCTTCTGCGTCAGCCTTGATTTCAGGGTTAGCAACTCTTACACCAGTAGCATCGACTTCGCCGTTCTTGAACATCTTGTACAGATAGTCCGGGTCGTCGTTTTCGGCAGTATAAGTCAGCTTGACGTTGTTAATGAATACGTTTGCTGCATCCCAGTAGTTTTCATTCTTTGTGAATTCGATAACTGATTTTGAAGTATAGTTAGAAATCACATATGCAGAGTTATAAAGGATACCATCTGCAGCCAGAGCACCGAAAGTACAAGCTTCTGCATTAGGTGCACCTAACTTACAGCCATCGCCTTTAGACTCTAAGAATTCAGCGTTGACCGGGAATAAGATAGAATAAGTAGTCATTGATGGGAAGTAAGGAGTCGGAGCAGTCATCTTGTAAACAACTGTGTAATCATCAGGTGTTTCGATACCAACCTGATCCCAACCTACAGTACCTGCAACATAATCGTTTAAGCCAACGATTACATCACCGACTAACCATAATGTTAATGACTCGAATTCAGCAGCATGTCTTAAACCAGTTACGAAATCCTGAGCCTTTACTTCGTCGTAAACTTCGCCATTGTTGGTTACCCAATTAGCGCCTTTACGAAGATGGAAAGTCCATTCAGTAGCGTCATCATTCTGTTCCCAAGATTCAGCCATACCTGGAGCCAGGTTGCCGTATTTGTCCTGAGTTAACAGACCTTCTACGCCATTGTTATAGATGTCACCATTAGTGGATCTGTTGTTGTAGATGTAGTCGAATGTTGATAAATCAGCAGTGTAAACGTAGTTGAAAGTATCTTTATACTCACTAGCGTCACCATTACCATTACCATTACCACCGGCACAGCCAACCAGCACTAATAAAGCCATCAATAATGCTAATAATTTTTTCATTTTTTTCTTCCTTTCTTTTTGCGATAAAAAACCGCATATATAAATTTTACACGAGCGAATGATGTGTTTCAATAAAGAATTCACGAAAAATTCACAATTCTTTCACTTTCATCATTGGTAATGAAAATCTTTCAATGCAGTTTTTTCAGTATTTTTTCAGTGTTTTTTGTGTCAGCTGATCTTGATCCCCTTAAAGATCATGTACTTAGGACCCTTATAGCTGCTCATCAATGTCTGCTCTTTCGAGAATTCAACCTTCTTCAGATCGTCATAGATCTGCCCGGCGATCGAGAATCCGGTCAACGGGATATATTTCTTTCCGTCAAAATATCTGGCCAGTCTTACTTCCCCACCCCAATATCCGGAATTCTCTTCCAGCTGTGGAGCTGAGAAGTTTTCGATGATCAGATGCTTTTCTTTTTCGTATGTGCTGCCCTCCGCCTTGAGTTCAGTGACCGGCAGTTTACCGCTGATCTTCTTTTCACCCAGATAATATCCGAAACGCTGATCACCGTGATTGGCTTTCACGATGCCGTCTTTGATGACTGGACGCGCCTTAAGGACGATACCGTTGTCGTCGTAGAGTGCTGAAGCAGCACATCCGGAAACTGACGGCTTAAGGGTCACAGTGAACGGATTATCCGATACCTTGTCACCCTTATTGTAATGATTCTCTTTCATATAGACATTGCGGTATGAGATATCATAGACCAGATTGCCGATGATCGTTTCCAGCATGTCGTTCTTGACCAGGACCTTGATATCCTTTGGCAGTTTCACCTGCTTCAGAGTCTTTGCTTCAGATCTGGCTTTAGCCAGATTCAGGATCTCATTGATTTCTTTAGTGATCTGATCACAGTCAAGCCTGTCAGATTCATAGAATTTATACAGTTCGAATTCTTCCTTGCCGCTTGACCAGGTCGGGATGCATTCAACTTCGATCTTAAATCCGTCGGTGATATGATCTGTACCGTTGGAATTGACAAATTCCTTGCGGACAGCACTGACGAAGATCTCAGTCGAATTGATCCAGCCGTTCTCATAGACGTCAGCCTTGAGCACTGCTTCCGCAACTTTCATGGCTACCTCATTGAGATCTGCCTTCTTCTTTGACAGTTTTCTGATATTCACCGTCTTCTCCGCCAGCGGATAATAGCGGTTTCTTGCTGCCTTGGCCTGTTTTACGGCATTCTTCAGCTTTCTGGCCAATGTTTTTGAATCATCAGCTGCCGTTACGGTAACGGTCGAAGTGCCTGTCGTCTTTCCGTCGGCTACGTACACTCTGATCACATCGCTGTTTACTTTTACGGCTCTGTTGATCTCCAGATGATCGAGTACATAAAACAGTTCCCTGCTGTCTTTCTTCGTGCTGATCAGCTCATATGCCGTGATATTGCGCTGAGCCTTCAAACAGGCTCTGATTTCACTCTTTTTCATTATCCCAGTTTCGCCTCCGCTTTCAGATAAGGTCCGCCATCAGATACGTAGACCCATTCCTTATGACCTTTACCGCACATTCCTGAACCGTCGATCTTGACTTCATCCGATACCATCGAGATTGAATTTAACAGATCGATGACATAGCCGGAGATCACGACCGGTGCGACGATCTTGCCTGTGAATTTTCCATCTTTGATCTCCATACCGTAGGAAGCCGTACACTGGATCTGCCAGTTTTTAGGATCCTCCATACCGTTATTGGTCTGACACAGATAATAGCCGTGTTTAACAGACTTTATCATGTTTTCAAGTTTATCCTTGCCCGGAGCGAACCAGGTGTTGGTCATGCGGGTATAGACCTTCCGCTGATAATCCTGACGGCGTCCGTTTCCGGTCGGTTCTGTTCCTAAGACCATGGCGCTAAGCGAATCGGAGATACCGGTCTGCAGGATACCGTCTTTTATGATCTGCGTGGTATGAGCTTCAACACCGTCATCGTCAAAGAAGTAAGAAGCAGCTGAAATACAGCTTGAGGCACCGTCATACATGTTCACGAGCTTGGAAGCCACGTATTTGCCTACATAATCAACGGCTTTGGCTCTGTTCTTGACGAACATATCCATCTCTACACCATGACCGAATGCTTCATGAGCGATCAGTCCGGAGATCGAAGGATCGGTGATGATCGTATATCTGCCCGGTCTGATCGGTTTCGCTTTGAGCAGTTTCAGAGCGATATCTGCGACACCTGCTGCATTCTCGGCAAATTTCTTCAGCGCCAGCTTTGAATCAGCTTCACCTTCAGAATTGTAATTGCTCTGGATATTGTCACCTTCTCTGCAGACGATCATCGTGGCAACATTGATCCAGTCATATTTCTGGGATAGACACTTCCTGTCAGATACGAAGATTTTGGAAGTCTCCCTCTTGTTATAACGGGAAACGAAATTGATGATCCTGTCATCGCTCTTTTCGATCTTTTCCTTGACTTCCTTCAGTCTGTCTCTTATCTGCGTATTGGAAAGCTTGCTCTTGTCCTCGCGAAGATAGTCTTCTACGTGTTCCTTTTCTTCCAGCATCCTGACTTTAAAATCAGCGGAAACGATCTTTTTCAGTTTCACGGCTTTTATCACATCGCCGGCCTTAAGACCGCGGATATCGTTGCATGAATACTCGGAATAACGTCCATCTTTGTAGACCTTGATGACGAATCCGCATTCACTGTCGACTTCATCGATCGAATTGACATGGGTCGATACGGTGATGTATCTGTTGGATACGCATGTTCCCAGCACTGACGCATAATCATAGTGCTTTCTCAGATCTTTTACCAGCTTTCTGGCATCACTGATCCTTGTTTTCAGATATCTGTTTAACATCTTTACCTCCTACCGGTTTTTCTTTTCTTCATATTTCATGGCTTCTTCCCATTTTTCTTCCAATGCGTGGATCTGATTATGGATCTCATCGATCTCCTCATCGAGTTCCCGCATCTTGTTCATATCCTGATAATACTCCGGCTCATAGCGCAGCGCTCTTTTATCTTCCAGGATGTCTTCCATCAGGGATATTTCATTCTCCAGCCTGCCGATATTGTATTTCGGTCGCTGCTTGAGCTGTTTGAGCGGCATCTTTTCTTCTTTTGGTTCTTTATCTTTCTGCAGTTCCTCTTTGACCTTCACATCGATATAGTCTTTATAACCGTCCGGATAATATGTGACCTTGTCCTTATCGATCACCAGACACGATGTGGCGATCTTCTTGATAAAGTAACGGTCATGCGAAACGAAGAGGATCGTGCCGTCGTATTCGTTCAAAGCGTTCTCCAGTGCTTCCTTTGATATTATATCAAGATGGTTCGTCGGCTCATCCAGGATCAGGAAGTTGGCTTTCTTCAGCATCAGCTTTGCCAGCGACAGACGTACCTTTTCTCCACCGGACAGGACATTCACTTCCTTGAACACCTCATCGGCAGTGAACAGGAAAGCACCCAGGACGGAACGGACTTTGTACATATCCAGATCCGGATATTCGTTCCACAGTTCTTCAAGTACGGTATTGCCGCTCTTGAAATCGGCCAGATTCTGATCGAAATAGCCGATCTCGATCTGATGTCCCAGCATCATATAGCCGCCCAGCGGTTCAAGCTGGCCGATGATGGTCTTTAACAGTGTCGATTTGCCTGTGCCGTTATCGCCCATGACACAGATCCTGTCTCCTTTATGGATCTCCAGCGTCACTTCAGCCAGAGGCACATCATAACCTACCTGAAAATGATCGAGACTCAGGACGTTCTTTCCGCCTCTTACACCGCAGACGAAATGAGCTTTGAATGATTTGGTATCAGCCTTTTTCGGATCATCGATCTTCTCCATCCTCTCCAGATATTTGATCTTGGACTGGGCAAAGGCCGCTTTATTCTTTTTATAACGGAATTTCTCGATCAGTTCCTCGAGCCGTTTGATATCTTTCTGCTGACGCCTGTAGGCAGCTTCCTGCCTGATCAGGTCATTCTTCTTCTGTTCGACGAAAGATGAATAGTTGCCGGCATACCTTCTGATCCCGCCGTATTCAAGTTCATAGACGACATTGACGGTATGATCAATGAAAGTACGGTCATGCGAGACGATGACCATGGCCTTCTTGTATTTTGATAGATAATTCTCCAGCCATTCGATCGTGCTCAAATCAAGATGGTTGGTCGGCTCATCCAGCAGCAGCAGATCCGGTTTGGACAGCAGCAGACCCGCAAAAGCGATCTTTGTCTTTTCACCGCCGGAAAATGAGGAGACATTGCGGTCCAGATCTTCCATAGTGAAACCGAAACCGTTGAGCACGCTCATCATCTCGCTCTGGTAGGAATAACCGCCAAGGTATTTATACTCCTCTTCCAGGCGTGAATACTTTTCGATCAGCTTTTCATCATGATCGCTTTCCAGCTGTTTCTGTACTTCCTCCAGCTGTTTTTCCAGATCCTTGATATCACGGAAGACATCGTCAAAGACTTCTCTGACCGTATCCGTACAGTTATTGAGGGCATTCTGTTTCAGATAGGAAATAACAGTCTTGTTGGCTTTGATCAGCTGGCCGGAAGACAGTTCACATTCTCCGGTGAGTACTTTTAAAAGAGTGGTCTTACCACTCCCGTTGCGGCCTACCAGTGCGATCCTTTCGTTCTCGTTGACGGTAAAGTCGATATGTTCAAATACATCGTTGGCACCGAAAAAAACGGTGCCATCTGAAATCTGTACGATCATTTTCTAGAAAATAAGATTCTTCGGTGTACGCGGATAAGGCAATACATCTCTGATGTTCTCCATGCCCGTCAGGTACATGACCATCCTCTCGAAACCAAGACCGAATCCGGCATGCTTGCAGCCGCCGTATCTGCGTGTATCGAGATACCACTGATATCCGGCCAGATCCATCTTCAGTTCCTTCATCCTGCTTTCCAGAACATCGAGACGCTCTTCACGCTGTGAACCGCCGACCAGTTCGCCGACATGCGGCACCAAAAGGTCACAGGCTGCGACCGTCTTGCCGTCATCGTTCAGGCGCATATAGAAAGCTTTGATATCCTTAGGATAATCCGTCAGGAACACCGGTCCGTTGACCACCTGTTCGCAGAGATATCTTTCATGTTCAGTATTGAGGTCCATGCCCCAGGATACCTTGTTTTCAAATTTGACCGGAGCCTTTAACAGGATATCGATCGCCTCGGTATAAGGCATCCTTCTGAAGTTTGAATTGTAGACATGATCGAGTCTTTCCAGCAGTGTCTTGTCGATCATGGAATTAAAGAACTTCAGCTCTTCCGGACATTCTTTTCTGACATATTCGATACAGTACTTGACCATGTCCTCGATCAGCTGCATGTCATCTTCCAGATCCGCAAAAGCGATCTCCGGTTCGATCATCCAGAATTCGGAAGCATGAGTCTTCGTATTGGAGTTCTCGGAACGGAATGTCGGACCGAAAGTATAGACATCTCTGAAAGCCATCGCAAAAGCTTCGACATGTATCTGTCCTGAAAGCGAAAGTGAGGCATGTTTTCCGAAGAAGTCCTCTTCATAGTTGCCGTCATCCCTGGTCGTGACCGTAAACATGCCGCCGGCACCTTCCGCATCACAGCCTGTAATGATCGGTGTATGGACATAGACGAAACCCTGGTTCTGGAAGAACTCGTGGATAGCCATGGCCAGAGCCGATCTGACTCTGAAGACAGCCATGAACGTATTGGTACGCGGTCTCAGATGAGGGATCTCTCTGAGGAATTCAAAAGTATGTCTCTTCTTCTGCAGAGGATATGATTCATCAGAACTGCCTTCGATCTCGATCGAAGTGGCTCTGATCTCAAAAGGCTGTTTGTTTTCCGGGGTGGAAATAAACTTGCCTATCACATATATGGAAGAACCTGTCAGCAGTTTTACTACTTCTTCATGATTCTCCAGTTCCGGTCCGTAGACGATCTGGATATTGCGAAAATAGGTACCGTCATTGAGTTCGATAAAACCGACCTGACCATTGTCACGATTGGTCCTGACCCAGCCTTCAACTGAAACATATTCCAGCTGATCCAGTTCCATCTGACCGGCATTCGCTGCCATTTCATACAGTTCTCTTGCAAAATATAAATCCATAAATCCCCCTATCTGTTCATTGAGTTGACCTCAAAAACCAGTTCCTGTATCGTTGATACGACATCAACATCTCTCTTGATCATGCCTTCCGGCAGGACAAAGTGTTCGCGTGTAAAATTGACGATGCCCTTGATGCCCAGATCATGAAGCTCGTCTACGATCTGCTGAGCACCCGATGGAATGCATAAGATCGCGATCTCACAGCCCTCAGGCATCTTCTCCCTCAGCTGGCTGATGTGATAGACCGGAACATTGACCTTCGGTTCACTGTTTCTTTTTTCCGGTTTCAGATCAAAGGCACAGATGATCTCTCCGGCGACATGATTCCAGTTGTTGTAGTTGAGGATCGCTGTTCCCAGTCGGCCTACACCGATCAGGATCATCTTCTCATCGTAATCTTCGCCCAGTTCTTTGGCAAAGATGTTTATCAGTTCATCGACATCATAGCCGTAGCCCTGTTTGCCCAGCTGTCCAATCAGGGAAAAATCACGTCTGATCGTCGTCGATCTGATATCGACATACTCAGCCAGTTCAGAAGACATGATGCGCTTCTTTCCTTCGGAGGAAAGCTTGCGCAAAGCCTTCAGGTAGACCGGATAACGTCTCAATGTCGCTCTGGATATTTCTGTCATAGCACTTTGATTATAATATATTTTCAGCTTTGATTGTGAATAAACGGAATGTTTTCACTAATACTCGATCGACATCGAAGGTTCACTCGCTGCATCAAGCTCGACAAACTTCTTGTTCTTAAGATAATGAACGGCAGCACAGCCGATCATCAGGGCATTATCAGTGCAGTATTTGAGCGGCGGCAGCAGAAGATCGATATCGGTGAAATTCTCATTCATGAGTTCACGGAGCCTTGAATTGGCGGCAACGCCTCCTGCCAGTACCAGCATCTTGCATGGATATTGTTCCAGAGCCATCTTTGTCTTTTTGATCAGTGAATGTAAAGCAACTTCCTGGAAAGCATAAGCCAGATCGTTCTTATCGATCGGATTGCCGGCACTCTCTTCTTTCTTGACCAGCTGCAGGACAGCGTTCTTCAAGCCGGAGAACGAGAAATCAAGTCCTTCGACTTTCGGTGTCGGCAGCTGATAGTGCGGACGTCCCTGTCTGGCCAGACGGTCGATGACCGGTCCGCCAGGGTACGCTTCATTCATGACTCTTGCGACCTTGTCATAAGCTTCACCGATCGCATCATCAAGAGTGGTTCCGATGATCTTGAACGACTGATCGTTTTCGATATAAACAAGTTCCGTATGACCTCCGCTGACGACCAGAGCCATGAGCGGATACTGCAGCGGTCTGATCATCTCGTTGATGAAGATATGTCCCTTTAAATGATGGACTCCGATCAAAGGCTTGTCATAGAAGAAAGCCAGCGATTTGGCGGCGATCGCACCTACATGAAGTGATCCGATCAGACCCGGACCGATCGTATAGGCTATCGCTGATATATCGTTGATACCGATATGAGCCTGATCGACTGCCGATCTGACGATCGTGGAGATCTGTTCCACATGCATCCTCGAAGCGACTTCCGGAATGACCCCGCCGAAACGTGCATGGACATCGATCTGCGAAGTTACGACTGAACTGTAGACGTTGAGATCCTCATCGATCACGGCACAGGCTGTCTCGTCACAGCTCGATTCGATCGCCAGGATCTTACGTGCTTCCGGTTCAACCAGGATCCTTAACATATCAAAGGCATCATCGCCGTTCTCATAATAGTTCCTTCTGGTCCTCATCGTTTCAAAACCGTTGCGTTCGTAGAGACCGATCGCATCAGCGTTATTGACATTGACTTCCAGATGCATGAATTCGCATCCCCGTCCCTTGGCCATCGAAATCAGATGTTTCATCATCTTCTGACCGTAGCCTTTATGACGGTACTCTTCTCTGACCGCGATCCTGGTCAGATCGCAGTTTTCAAACATATACCAGATATCACCATAGGCGATCACGACCCCGTCCTCGACATCCGCATAGATCTCGCCTATCTCATTATCACTTATCTCTTTTGCCAGATACTGTCTGTTCCAGGGGTTGACGAACGAACTTTTCTCGATCTCTTCGACCTGATCCAGATCTTCCATTTTCAATAATGCGATCATCGGCTGTAACTCTCACTTTCTTTAAGATATTTCGGGGTCAGATATGAAATATTGTCGGCTTTTTTCCACATGTTTCTGGTCTTCAGGAAAGCTTCGGACAAGTCACCGTAATAATTCTCTTTGCCCAAAAGCGCTCCATCACCGATCACGGTATAATCTTTGCAGTCAAGTTCATTTATTGCGACAGCGGTATCATCCATGATGATCCTGTCTCTGTCGTAGATACCGCAATAAACGCGATTGGCTCTGGCATCCATGACCACCATGCAGTTTTCTCTGCCTGCGGCATAAAGCCTCAGGGTCGAGATCGTATAGACATCGCAAGGGAGGATCTCACCGATAACTTTGGCGATCGTCATCGCGATCCTGACACCGGTATAGGAACCAGGTCCTTCACTGATGCAGATGGAATCGATACTTTCCGGGCTTACGGAAGCTTTCGCAAAGACTTTTTTCAAGGCCATAAAAACTTCTTCAGACTGTTTCTTGAAACATTCTTCCGAATAGGAAGAAATGATCCTTCCGTCCTTTATCAGGACACAGGTCAGATATTTATATGCTGTATCGATACATAGTGTCAACATGTCATCTCCCTTTCAATCTTTTCATAGTATTCTCCGTGAGGATGAAACAGTATCTGACGGGTATTTTCATCGATATACGTAAAAACAACTTCCAGATACTCTTCAGGCAGAAAATCTTCATAATACTCTGGCCATTCAATGACCATGATGCCTTCATCCTCATATTCAGAGATGCCCAGATCATAGCTGTTGTTTTCCAGCCGGTAGGCATCGATGTGATAAAGCGGTATATCTCCCTCATGGATCTTCAGGATCGTGAAAGTCGGAGAGTTCACGACACTTTTCACGTTCAGGGCTTTGCCTATCCCTTTGGTAAAAGTAGTCTTGCCTCCGGCCAGGTCACCTTTTAAAGCAACGGTCGATCCTTTTTTCAGTATCTTTCCCAGTTTTTCACCCAGTTCTATCGTTTCAGCTTCACTTCGCGTAATCATAGCTTTATAAGTATAACTCATTTTGCATAAAAAAACCTCTACATTGTAGAGGTTTTTAACCGGCAACGTGCTCGATTCACTAGCCATACGACTAGCTATGCTCGCCGATGAAGTGCTTAACTTCTGGGTTCGAGATGGGACCAGGTGTGACCACTTCTCCATTGTCACCGGATCGAAGGATTTGTTCCTTCAAAACTAAATAACACAACAACGCTATGGGATAAAGTACTGTTTCTTACAATATTTTTATGATAAAATCCTCGACCTATTAGTATCAGTCAACTTAACATATTGCTATGCGTACATCTCTGACCTATCAACCTCGTAGTCTTCGAGGGGTCTTACTTCATCAAGTGAATGGGAAATCTCATCTTGGAGTCGGTTTCACGCTTAGATGCCTTCAGCGTTTATCCGATCCGGACTTAGCTACCCAGCTATGCTTCTGGCGAAACAACTGGTGCACCATAGGTCCGTCCATCCTGGTCCTCTCGTACTAGGGACAGCGCTCCTCAAATTTCCAACGCCCACAACAGAT
>JAFRKA010000004.1 GCA_017432005.1 Erysipelotrichaceae bacterium | reverse complement strand
AATAATGTCAAGATATAAGGAGATAATTAAAATGGCAGAAAAGAAAAAATACGAAGAAGCAATGAAAATTGATGATTCTGAACTCGAGAAAATAATCGGCGGACTCTCAACAGAGGATCAAGAGAAAATCAATGAAGCTCTTGCTGATGTCGGCAAGACTGTAAAGAATATCACCGATACACTTGAGTTGGTCTATAATGCAGCTGAGACAAACACCTGTCCGATCTGCAAAGATAAAATTCTTCCTCTTGTTGATAAATGCAAACCATCAGATTTTCTCAATCATGTCAAGCTCGTTCACTACAGCAAATAATAGAAAGAGAATTGGATTTTAAACGGCAGAAAACAAAGCAATGAAAGACAACGATCTTGAAAAGGTTGCCGGAGGCCATATTTTCATATATCTGAGTAAGGTATAATTAGGACATCAGGTATATACACAATTGATCGAAACAAGGAGAAACGCGTATGGCTGAACACAGGATCGGTTTTCTTATTTCCCAGAAGCCGGGAGAAAAGAGAAGGGCACTGATGCCGGAAGATCTGCAGTACATCGAAAAACCGCAGCAGCTTTATTTTGAAGAAGGCTACGGCGACAGTGTGCTGAGAAAAGATAATGATTACCGGGCCATGGGAGCCAATATCGTTTCCCGTGATAAAGTATATGAATGTGATGTCCTGGTCGATGTCAAACTAGGCGACAATGATGAGATCGACAGAGCGAAAGATGGAGCGATGCTGGTGGGATGGGCACATGCGGTCCAGAAGACGGATTTTACGACTGCCTGCATCAGAAAAGGACTGACGGTTTTGGCCTGGGAAGAGATCTTCGATGAAGGGCGCTACATCTTCTACCGCAACCGGGAGATCGCCGGCGAGATGGGCGTACTGCAGGCTCTGGCTTATGTGGGAAGAGTACCGTATGATCTCACGGCTGCCGTCATCGGCAACGGCCAGACGGCCAAGGGCGCCATCAGGATCCTCAATGGTCTGGGGACCAGAGTCGATGTCTATGCGCGCAAGCATGAGAAACTGTTCAAGAAGAAGATGTATGATTATGACCTGATCATCAACTGTGTCATGTGGGATACATCTAGGGAAGATCATCTTGTTTCAAAAGAAGATCTGAAGAAACTCAAACCGGGTGCCGCGATCATCGACATCTCCTGTGACCCGCACATGGCGATCGAGACTTCCCATCCGACCAGAATCGATGATCCTGTCTATTATGAAGAGGGAGTCCTGCATTATGCGGTGGACAATACGCCAGCCATGGTACCGCTCACTGTTTCCGAAGTTTTAAGCAAAAACTTCGCTTCTTACTACAATGATCTGATAAACGGTGAACTGCCGGAGATCCTGAAAAAAGCGATCGTCATCGATCAAGGCCGACTGGTCGATCAGCGGATCATCGATTACCGTACCCGCTTAGGTCTGCCTTTAAGCAAGAAAGAACTGTAAGATCCTGATATCAGGATCTTTTTAAACGAAGAGATGCAAATAGGGTCGGATGTGATGAGCAGGGATATATAATGAAGGTGTATGAAACTCGCAATATTCGGCTGTGGAAAGATAGCCAACAGGATCGCTGCATCCTGCAAACTGACAGATAATATCGAACTGGTCGGTTTCGGATCGAAAGACCCGGCAAAAGCTGAAGAATATGCCCGCAAATACGGATGTCCTGATTTCGGAGACTATGATCATTTCCTGAACAGTGATATCGATGCGGTCTATATCGCCAACTACAATGCCGGCCATGAAGCACTGATCAGAAGATGTCTTGAACATCACAAGAACGTCATCTGTGAGAAACCGATGTTGTTCAGTGAGAAACAAGTCAATGAAGCTTTTGATCTGGCTCAAGAGAATGGTGTATTACTTATGGAAGCACTCAAGTCGGTGTTCCTGCCTTTGAATCTGAAGATAAAGAAAATGATCGAAGATAAAGCGATCGGTGATATAACCGATGTCTATGCCGCTTTCATGAGAGGCGGTGATCATCCGGCTGATCACTGGATCAATGATCCTGAGACCGGTGGTGCTTTCATGGATCTGGGATCATACTGTGTCGGAACACTCAATTTCCTGACAGGCATCAGACCAAAGCTGATAAAACTGGAAAGTGACAGGACGAAGGAAACAGCCGAGACCAGTGCCGAAGCACTGCTGGATTATGACGGGATAAAAGGCCGGGTATGTGTATCCAATTCCAAAGACGGCGATATGACACTGATCATCAGCGGAACAAAGGGCTATATAAGAGCGGATGATTTCTGGAAGAGCGGAAGCGGATATTACGAGGTCGACGGCAAGAGATATGAGATCGCTGAGGAACTGATCTCTGACTTCTACTATGAACTGAAACATTTTGCGGATCTTGTGGACAACGGTATCAAAGAATCACCGGTCATGGACCGGATGGCATCGCTGGATATACTGCATATCACGGCGAAGATAAAGGAATGAAAGAAGGAAGACCATGATAATTCAAAGCAAATTCGTCTATTACGAAGAGAAGCTGCAGCCTAAGCAGATCGAGATCAGAAAAGACATGATCACCGGTGTCTATCCGTACGGACAGTACAAGGTGGATAAGGATTACGGTGAGCTGATCATCTTACCGGGTCTTGTCGATGTGCACAATCACGGCTACAACGGTGGGGAATCGAATACGGCTACCCGCAGCTGGCTGAAGGAATGGACAGAGTATCTGCCAAGTGAAGGTGTGACCTCGACTCTGGCTTCGATCTCGTCGTTCCCGAAGAAAGGACTGCTCAAGGCTTTAAAGAATATCGGTGATTTCATCGACAAGGACAACAGGACCGGAACACATATCCTGGGTGTCTATGAGGAAGGACCGTTCATCTGTTCCGGCAAGGAAAGAGGAGCACAGAACCTGGACTTCCAGATCATACCGACAAAGAGAGTCATCGATGAGTTCAACAGAGCCTGCAACGGCCATCTGATCTATGTGATGATCGCTCCGGAGATGCTTAAAGGAGACTACAGCGTCATCGACTACTGCATCGCCAAAGGCATGAAAGTCGCTCTTGGTCATACCGGTGCCAGTTTCGATGTATGCCGTGAAGCGATCGCTCACGGAGCCACTTCCTTCACCCATACCTACAACGGCATGAAGGGTCTGCATCACCGTGAACCGGGCGTCGTCGGGGCAGCCATGTATTCCGATGAATGTTACTGTGAGTGTATCTGTGACGGTATCCACGTCAATAAATATGCAGCCAATATCCTGGCCCGCATCAAAGGCAAGGACAGGTTCATCCTGATCACCGATTCCGTAAACATCAAAGGTCTCAAACCGGGCGTCTATTCCTTTGAGGAAAAAGGCAGGACGACCACGATCACCAAAGACGGGGTCGGCTATATCACGGGCACGGATACGCTGGCCGGATCATGTCACAAACTGAATCACATCCTGGATTTCGCCATCCATGAGGCCGGTATCGATACCGTTACGGCCTTCAATGCGGTGACGGTCAATCCGATGCGCATGCTGGGAATAAACGACCGCGGTCTGATCAAAGAAAACTACAAGGCTGATCTGGCGGTCTTTGATGAGCGTTTCAACAATAAAGCTACCTACATCCACGGTAAGCTGTACGGAAAGAAGGGATAATATGGTAGATATCGCAAAGCTTTCAACAGAAGGACGTAACGAAAAGACAAAGGACATCGATCTGCTCAGTGCCGGTGAGATCATCAGGATCATGAATGAAGAAGATCTCAAGGTCATAGAGGCTGTAAAAGGTGCTCTGCCTCAGATCGAAGCCCTGATCGAACAGACGACCAAAGCCTATAAAAACGGCGGAAGGATCGTCTATATCGGAGCCGGAACATCGGGAAGACTGGGACTGATGGATGCGGTGGAAGTCGTACCGACTTTCAATTCCGACCGTTTCATCGGTCTGATCGCCGGAGGAGACAATGCCTTCGTCAAGGCCGTGGAAGGAGCGGAGGATTCCAAGGAGCTCTGCGTCAGCGACCTGAAGAATATTGGTCTGAGTGACAGGGACTTCGTGATCGGTATCGCTGCCAGCGGCAGGACACCATATGTCATCGGCGGACTGGACTATGCCCGCAGCATCGGGGCAGGAACGGGATGTCTGTGCTGCAATATCGATACGGAGATCGCAAAGCACTGTGACTGGCCGATCGAGCTCAGTGCCGGACCGGAAGTATTGATCGGATCGACGAGACTGAAATCCGGGACCTGTCAGAAGATGGTCCTGAACATGATCTCAACTGCCACGATGATCGGAGCCGGCAAGGTCTACAGCAATCTCATGGTCGACGTCAGGGCGACTAATGAGAAGCTCGTGGAAAGATGCCGCAGGATCGTCATGGAGGCGACCGGCTGTGAACACGATAAGGCCGATGTGGTCCTGAAGGAAACGAACAACAGCTGCAAGCTGGCGATCGTCATGATCCTGCTGAACATTTCAAAGGAAGAAGCAGAGAAGAGGCTTGAGGAAGCGGAAGGAAGTGTCCGCAAAGCTCTGAAAGAATAGGAGACGGGGAACGTTAAGTTCCCTTTTTTCTGTGCTTTTGATTCAGTTTTGGGACACAGGGAAGGTATAATGGAAGAGATTAAGGAAGATAAGGATATGCTGGAAAGATTTGAGACTGACATCCCGCAGCTGACGGGCGATGAAAAAAGAAACGTCTACGTCTATGTACCGGACATGAAAGGCCGCTTCCCGGTCCTGTATATGTTTGACGGACAGAATCTGTTTTCCGATGAGGAAGCTTCCTACGGCAAGAGCTGGGGCATGTATGAGTATCTGGAAGAAAATGAAGTCCCGCTGATCGTCGTCGGTGTCGAATGCAACCACCATGGCGAACAGGAGAAGGGCGGCGGACGCCTTTCTGAGTACTCGCCGTTCAATTTCGAAGATCCCGAATGGGGCAAGATCAGAAGCCGGGGCAAGATCACGATGGACTGGTTCGTCTATGAACTCAAGACCTATATCGATGACAATTATCCGACCCTGTCTGATCGGGCTCATACCTTCATCGCCGGCAGTTCCATGGGCGGGCTCATGACGCTGTATGCGTTAAGCAAGTATAATGATGTCTTCTCGAGAGGCGCGGCGCTGTCGCCTTCGATCGGTTTCTCTCCGGCAAAGGTCCTGAATATGATCAGCCGCAGCCGTTATAAAGATACTGTCCTGTATATGGATTACGGTGAGAACGAGATCGCTTACCGCAACACCAGAAAGGTCTTCGGTGAAGTCACTGCTGCTTTGATCAGAAAGAACGTGCTGCTGGAGAGCCGGATCGTACCGGACGGCGATCACAGTGAAGCATCATGGGAAAAACAGGTACCGTTCTTCATGGATGTCCTGTTCTACGATCTCTAAGGGGGAAATATGGAAACTAATTATTTTGATTATTTCAGCAATGAGCTGAACCGCAATATGCCGATCAAGGCCTACGGACATCACGGACGTCCGATACTTTACATACCGTGCCAGGACGGCAGGTTCTATGATTTCGAGAACTTCCATCTGACGGATACTTTTGCGCCATGGATCGATAACGGTGAATGCATCGTCTTTGCGATCGATACGATCGACAAGGAGACCTGGAGCGACAAGAACGGCGATCCTTACTGGCGCATCAGACATCACGAACAGTGGATCAACTACATCACCAGAGAAGTGGTCCCTTTCATCAGAGACTATGTCAATGAGAAGAACGGCTGGGAAGGCTATCCGGGCATCATGACTTTCGGCTGCTCCATGGGAGCGACCCATGCGCTGAACCTCTATCTGCGTTTCCCGGATCTTTTTGACCGCTGCATGGCTTTGAGCGGTATCTATAACGCTTCCTATTTCCTGGGCAGCTACATGGACGATGTGGTCTATCAGAATTCCATCACGGATTATCTCACCAACATGGACCGCAGACATCCTTTCATTGCCCGCTACAACAACAATAAAGCAGTCGTCTGTGTCGGACAGGGTGCCTGGGAAGAACCGTGGAGCACCCGCTATATCGACCAGCGTTTCCATGAACTGGGCATCAATGTCTGGGTCGACTACTGGGGCTATGACGTCAATCACGACTGGCCATGGTGGTACAAGCAGGTCCCTTATTTCCTGCCTTATCTGCTGAATGACTGAAGGAGGTGCTCATGAATTTTATCTACATTTCCCCGAACTTTCCGGCGAACCACTGGAACTTCTGCCGCCAGCTCAAGAATAACGGCATCACGGTCTTGGGCATCGGCGATGCGGTATATGATGAACTGAGCGATGATCTCAAGGGTTCCCTGGATGAGTACTATAAAGTCTCCAGTCTGGAGAACTATGACGAGGTCTTCAGAGCTGTCGCTTTCTTCAGCTTCAAGTACGGCAAGATTGACTGGCTCGAGACCAACAACGAATACTGGCTGGAAAGAGATGCGCAGCTCAGGCTCGACTTCAATATCAGTACCGGTTTCCATCCGCAGGATATGGAGAAGGTCAAGTTCAAATCCAAGATGAAGGAGAACTACATCAAGGCCGGTGTACCGGTAGCCCGCTATCATCTGGTCGATGATCTCGAAGGTTGCAGGAAGTTCATTGAAGAAGTAGGATATCCGGTCGTAGCCAAACCGGACAACGGTGTCGGTGCTTCCGATACCCATAAGATCAAGAATGAAAAGGATCTCGAGGATTTCTTTGCGAACAAGCTGGATATCCTCTACATCATGGAAGAATACATCTACGGTGAAGTTCAGACTTATGATGCGATCATCAATTCCAAGGGTGAAGCGCTGTTTGAAAACGGCAATGTTACCGTCGCCAATCTGATGGAGACGGTCTCGGAGAATCTGGATTCCGCTTTCTATCTGCGCGCAAAGCTGCCGGAGGATCTGCTTAGAGCCGGAAGGGCTACCGCCAAAGCTTTCGGCGTCAGATCGCGTTTCGTGCACTTTGAATTCTTCCGTCTCAATCGTGACCAGCATATCGGCAAGAAAGATGACATCGTCGCCCTGGAAGTCAACATGCGTCCAAGCGGCGGCATCTCCCCGACGATGATGAACTGGGCGAACGGTACCGATGTCTATGAGATCTGGGCTGATATGATCGCTTTCGACAAGACCGACAAGTTCCGCACCAAGGAGGAAGTCTGTGTCTTTGCCTCAAGACGTGACGGACGCAAGTTCACTTTGACGCCGGAAGAAGTCAGAGAGAAATATGAACTCAAGGAAGAAGGAAGAGTCGAAGAGGCGCTTTCAGGTGCGATGGCGAACTACATGTTCATCGCGAACTTCCCGAGCGAGACCGAAGGACGTTCATTCATCATCGATGTTCTGTCTTAATTAGTTGACATTTCTTTAGAATATGGTATTATGTCTATGGGGCAATCAGCCCCTTTTTTTATCTTTGAACAGCTGTGAACACAGTTGATGAATTTCACACGAAATTCACAATCAGCTGTTAATATATGACTGTAAAATAATTTTTTCATTTTTTATCCCTGAATACAGATTTGGCAGCGTAGCTGCCTTTTCTTATCTCTAATCTGTTATACTGTATTTAACACAGTGGAGGATATGCCATGAAATGTCCGAATTGTTCCGGAACACTGTATTTCGACATCAAATCAAGGAAACTGAAATGTCACAGCTGTGACTCTGTTTTTGATGTGGATAAATATGAAGGAAACAATGATGCAGCTGAAGATGTCATTTCCGGTGTCCGGCTTTTTACCTGCCGCAACTGCGGTGCTGAACTGATCTCGGCCAATGATGAGGCTGTAAGCTACTGCAGCTATTGTGGATCGGAAGCCATCCTGGAAGGCAACCTTGAAGGAGTGAAGAGACCGAAGTATATCATCCCGTTCAGGGTCACCAAGGCTGAATGCAAGGAGATATACAAAAAGGCTCTGGAACACAAGATGTATGTGCCTAAGGAATTCAAGGATCCGGAATTCATCGACCGTTTCCGTCCGTTCTATATCCCTTACTGGATGTATCAGATCCGCTTCCGTGATGACAGTTTCGATCTGAAGGGTTACAAGAATTATACGCTCGGCGGATATGACTACCATGATGAATATGAAGTCACAGCTTCCGTGGATGATGAAGGCATCTACGGTTTTCCTTTCGATGCGTCAAGGAACTTCGACGATTCGATCGCTGAGAAGATCGCGCCGTTCAACCGACGTGATCTGACGGAGTATCGTCCGGGCTATCTGGCCGGCATGTATGCGGATTCGCCGAATGTCGAGGCTGAGACCTACAAGAGTGAAGTCATAGAAAAGGCTTCCGATGAGGTGGTGAAGAATATCGAACAGCGTTTCGGCAATATCACCCTGAAATTCCCGAAGAAAAAGAAACTGCAGGAATTCCTGCAGACTACATATGCCGGTGAGGATACGATGTTTCTGCCGGTGTGGTTTCTGACCTGGAAGAAAAATGACCGTGTCGCCTATGCGGTCGTCAACGGTCAGACCGGTCAGATCCATATCGATCTGCCTGCCGATATCAATCAGTTCATTTTCTATACGCTGGCCGGAGCAGCGATCCTGTTTATATTGTTCACGCTGTTCGTTTCGGTCACTTCCCGTTTCGTCATCTGGTTCTCGGCCCTGCTGGTATATCTGGTCTCGATCCGCTATCACAAGGAACTGAAAGAGATCAGGGACCGTGAGAATCACGTCTTCGACAAGGGCTATCTGCTTACTGATGAAGACGAACTGAAGATGTCAGAAAAGAAAAGAGACCGTCTGAGAAGGAAAGGCAAGGGACTGTTTGCCGGAGCTGCTTCAACAGTTACGATCATCACGATCGTCCTCTTCGTCTTTGCGACTTCCTTTGCGATGCTCGGCGAGATATACGATGCCCTGGTCTCACAGACCGGAGCGATCGCGATAACCTTCCTGGTCGGTGTTTTGGAGGTCATCCGTTTTGTGAAACTGCTGGCCGTGACCCGCTATCTGAAGAACAGACGTTCTTTCTTCTTCAGTATCCTGGCAATGGGTGCTGTTGGTTACAGTTTCTTCGTCGCGGTAAGTGAACCGGTCCAGGACTGGTGGTATTATCTCGGGGCGCTGATCTGTCTGGCGGCTGCCACATTCATGGCTGTCGATCTGATCGCCCGTTACAACGAATCATCGACAAGACCTTTGCCGTCATTCTATACCCGGAAAGGAGGAAACGACCGTGTCAAAGATTATTAAAAGATCTTTACTGTTCATCCTGATCATTTCCTCACTGCTGCTTTTGCCCTATAAGGGTATTGAAGCGGACGGATCATACCGGATCGTGATCGACGATCAGGAAGATCTGCTCAGCAGTTCACAAGAGACGATGCTGGAGATGAAGATGCAGGAGATCCTGAAGTACGGCAATGCCGGATTCCTCACCGTCAGTCAGTATTCGGATACCGGATCCTTCGCCAAGAAGATGTATCGGGAATACTTCGGTCATGACAGCGGTATCCTGTTTGTGATCGATATGGGACGCAGGAATATCTGGATCTATTCTGACGGAGCCGTGTACCGGGTCATCAACAGACCGTATGCCAATACGATCACGGACAATGTCTACCGCATGGCCACGAGAGGCGAATACTTCGAATGTGCCTACAATGTCTTCGATCAGGCTGAGACGCTGCTAAAAGGCGGAAAGATCTCTCAGCCGATGAAATATATCTCGAACCTTTTGATCGCGACTGTTTCAGCTTTGCTGATAAACTTCTATCTGCTGATCATGCAGCAGTCGAGCGAACACAAGGTCTTTGATCCCCGTCCGGCAGCCTTAACGACGGCAGCCGGTGTCAATGTCATCTCCAAGAGGATCGTCAAACAGCGCCGCAGCCGTCATGTGGAATCATCCGGCGGTGGCGGAGGAGGATTCTCCGGCGGTGGCGGTGGCGGCGGAGGCGGTGGCGGTTCTTCCGGAGGTGGCGGAGGCCACAGCTTCTGATAACAGAAAAAGGTGAGTACGCTCACCTTTTCATTTGAACTTTTCCGGAGTCTGCAGGATCAGCGATCCGGCCGGAATGACAGAACCGTCTTCGATACAGGTATCACCGCCCAGGATCGTGGCATTGGCATAGATGATGACGTGATTGCCGACATCGGGATGTCTTTTACCGCCCTTGAGCAGATTGCCGTCTTCATCCTTGCGGAAGTTCCTTACTCCTAACGTCACACCGTGATACAGACGCACATGATCACCGACGGTCGCCGTCTCACCGATGACGATGCCGGTGCCGTGGTCGATACAGAAGTATTCACCGATCTTTGCGCCGGGGTTGATGTCGATCCCGGTCTTTTCATGAGCGTATTCCGCCATGATGCGCGGGATGATCGGAACATTCAGTTCATAGAGTTCATGGGCCAGCCGGTACATGAAGACGGAAAGGAAACCCGGGAAGGACAGTACGATCTCCGAATAGGTCTTCGCGGAAGGATCGCCGTCGTAGATCGCCTGAATATCTTTATAGAGCAGTTTCTGCAGTTCAGGCAGTCGGGCGATGAACTTCTCCGTGATCTCTGCATAGTTCACATCGACTTTACTTATCTCTTCATTCAGATCGGCTATGACGGAATCAAGTGTATCTTCAGCTGAACCTTTCAGTTCATAGTATTCCGGAAAGAAGAGGGCACGGATCTTCTTGCTTAGAGAGATGATTTTGTCGGTATCGATCACAAAGCCGTCTCGGCCGGCGATCTCAAGATAGTTGCCACTGATGGCATTTATTATCGCTCTGGTATCAGTCATCATTCATCACCGAACAGGGCAGTTGACAGATAGCGGTCTCCGGAGTCCGGAAGGATGACGACGATGTTCTTGCCGGCATTCTCTTGCTTTTGAGCCAGGCTGATCGCAGCATAGAGAGCTGCACCGGCGGATATGCCTACCAGCAGTCCTTCAGTCTTACCGAATTCTGCTCCGGTAGCGATCGCATCTTCATTGGCGACGGTGATGATCTCATCATAGACTGTCGTATCAAGAACGTTCGGTACGAAGCCGGCACCGATGCCCTGGATCTTGTGCGGACTGGCCTGTCCGCCGGAAAGGACCGGTGAAGATGCCGGTTCAACAGCGACGACTCTGATATTAGGATCTTTCTGTTTCAGGAAGCGTCCTGTTCCAGTAATCGTACCTCCAGTTCCGACCCCGGCGACGAAAAAGTCGACCTTGCCGTCTGTATCGTTCCAGATCTCCGGTCCGGTCGTTTTAAAATGCGCTTCAGCATTGGCCGGGTTGTCGAACTGTGCCGGGATGAATGAATCAGGGATCTGTGCAGCAAGCTCTTCAGCTTTGGCGATCGCACCTTTCATGCCTTTGGCACCTTCAGAAAGGACGATCTCGGCTCCATAGGCTCTGATCAGTTTCCTTCTTTCGATGGAGAAGGTCTCAGGCATGACGATGATGACGCGGTAGCCCTTGGAGGTGCCGACCGCTGCCAGACCGATACCGGTGTTGCCGGAAGTCGGTTCGATGATGACAGAACCTTTCTTTAAAAGGCCTTTTGCTTCAGCATCCTCTATCATAGCCAGCGCGATACGGTCTTTGACCGAACCGGTCGCATTGAGGTATTCCATCTTACCCAGGATCCTGGCCTTGAGCCCGTATTTTTCTTCGATGTGGGTGAGTTCCAGTAATGGTGTATTGCCGATAAGCTGTGTTGCGGATGTATAGATTTTAGACATTGTTTATTTTTCCTTTCGATCGATGTTGAGTGACGACAAATAAAAACGGGTCTTCTCTTGACCCGGACAGCACTCTGATATGAACACAGATCGATTCAGGAAAAAAAGCTGCTGACTAAAACGATCCGGGAGAGCCATCCGGGCTATGACAGATACAACAGCAGCAGCAACAGACCATATTATGCTTTATGTTTTCAAACATTGCCCGCTCTCCTTTCGTCGTCAGCTTCTGTTTTCAATTTAATACGATTCGTTTTTATTTGCAAGCAATGTTATCAGGAAATGATTATATAATTAAAACATGAACAGACAATTACTGAAGGAAGCACTCATAAAATATTTCGCAGGCGTCATCATCGTCGGTCTGC
Source organism: Erysipelotrichaceae bacterium (assembly GCA_017432005.1). Lineage (GTDB taxonomy): Bacteria > Bacillota_I > Bacilli_A > Erysipelotrichales > Erysipelotrichaceae > Colivicinus. Next base: position 25,998 of record JAFRKA010000004.1, on the reverse strand, counting down.
TGGTCTTCTTACCGGCTGGGACGATCCATTACCGCAACGGTCAGATCTTCATGGCGGTCCTTTTCATTCCGATGTTCATTGCCGGACTGGTGATGCTCAAGAAGGATCCTGATCTGCTTAAAAGAAGACTCAAGGCCAAAGAGACGGAAGACGAACAGAAAAGCGTTATCAGTTTTTCAGGTCTGATCTTCATCCTGGTTTTTGTCGCGGCAGGTCTGTCATATCGGTTCAAAGTCTTTCAGCTTTCCGAAATATGGACGATCATCGGAACGATCCTGTTTCTGATCTGCTACGGCTTATACGCGGAAGTGCTCAGAGAAAACACCTATCTGTCAAGGACGATCGAAGTCAGCGAGGATCAGAAGGTCATCGATACCGGACTCTACGGGATCGTGCGTCATCCGATGTATACGGCTACGACACTGCTGTTTCTGTGCATCCCGCTGATCCTGGGATCTTCTGTATCGTTACTTATCATGTGCGGCTATCTGCCGCTGATCGTCAAAAGGATCAGGAACGAGGAAGAAGTCCTGGAGAGGGATCTCAAAGGTTACAAAGAGTATAAAGAAAAAGTCCGTTACAGACTCATACCGTATATCTGGTGAGCTGCAGGACTTTGGTAAAGTGTGGATATCACACTTTTCTTTTTACATGTAGGTATACATGTCTCCGGCCTGGACGAAGGTCGTATCGATGTGCTGTTTCAATGCGTCATCGATCCATTTCGTGATGTATTTCATGCCGGGCTCTTCCAGATTGAAATGACCTGCTGCCAGGATCGCTCTGTCATAGCCCAGCTGTCCGGAATCTTTGATGTATTCGGTCAGGGTGAAATCGATGAGTTCGAGCGGCAAGAGAAGATTTATGTCTTGCGCATCGACTCTTTTGATCAGGGAGTTGGAATCTCCGCCTTCCATGACGTGACCGCAGACCATGATCTTCGTCACTTTCGCATCCATGTTGCCGATGCACTTGAGACCGTTGAGGTTCCAGGCTTTCATGATCTGTTCACCGACTTTGCGCGGGGTCGTCTCTTCACATTCCACATAGACCGCTCCGGAGATGTCTTCCGAGATCTTCGCATCGAGCCAGCCGGTCTCCTGAGCCAGACCATAGAAGATGCCGTCGATGTAGTCGCCGTTATGCGGAATCCCGGAATGGATGTAGTCATGGAAACGCCAGACGCAGATCCCGTAATCATCCAATAGCTTCTTTTTGGCCAGGTAAGTTTTATTGTTAGATTCTTCGAGCCACTCGCGGTGATCGCCTCTGTTCCATAAGAGCGCTTCATGGGCGATGATGAAATTGGCTCCCAGTTCATGGGCTTTCCTGATCACATCGACAGAAGCATAGATCGTCGTGACGATACCGGTGCATTCGACATCGGGATCGCCATAGAGGATCTTGTCTCTGGTCTTTTCATCTTCGATCTTCATGCCCATCCATGAACCGCGGCAGTAGCCTTTGATATTCTGTATGACTTCTTTTATCAGCATCCTTTTCTCTCCTTAATATCTGTATGTATGATCGCCGATCGTATATTCGGTATCGACAGTTTCGTCTTTGTACGGTTTTCTGATCTCGATCAGATTCAGGACATCGTAGCCCTTGTTTTTTAGGAAGTCCAGCATCGTATCATTGTTCGGGTGAACGTAGAGATACAGGGTCGAATTGCCATACTCTTCCGCGACATTCTGGGCCTTGTCGAACAGGATCGTTCCGACACCTTTACGACGGTATTCCGGTCGGACATAGATCGATTCGAGCCAGACGACATCATCATCCACTCTGCATACGATGTAGCCGATGTAGCGTCCGTTATCGCTCAGGGCATAGACCGGATACTTTCTGTCGAGATAATAGTTTATCTCTTCCACGGCATCATCGACATCACACTGGGATATTTCATTTTTAAATCTGCTCAGTGTCTTGCGGAAATCGCGGGTCAGGTAGGCCAGACCGTAGGAGTTGTCCTTATCGATCGTGATGAAACGGTAGTTGTGCTTCGGTGAGATCCTGATATCTTTCTCGACTGACGGTGTCTCATCTTTGGCTTTGAACGGTTCATCTTCGAGATATTCGATCCCGTAGTAATCGCACCAGTCGATGGCGATGTTCTCATGGACGTCTTCAAGATAGTCGTACCACTGCTCAGTCAATCCAAACCGATCCAATGTCATTCTGAAGCGTCTGAAAGCACCGGCTCCTTTTATGCTTTCCTCGAGCCATTCCCTGGCTTCGCCATCCGTCTTTTCTTCGATGAAGTTTCTCATCGTACCGTAGTCGTCGATCTGTTTGTGACTAGGTAAAGCGATGACTTCCTTGTCTTTGATGGAGTCATCATCTCTGATGATGATCCTTTCTTCCGGGATATAGTACCAGTATTGGGTGTCGACATCGGTATCATCGATGGCTTCCACCACTTCTGCCAGTTTTATCTGCATTATTCTCCGCCTTTCTTTTCTATGTATCTTTTCAGTCCGGAAACATTGTGATCGAACAGGAAAGTATCGAAGCCCAGAGCTTTCGCTCCTTCGATATTGGCTTTCATGTCGTCGATGAACAGCGACTCTTTAGGATCGATGTCATAGCGTTCACACAGGATCCTGAAGAATTCAGAATGCGGCTTGACGCATTTCTCTTCCGCCGAGATGACTATCCCGTCGAAGCAGTCATAGGCCGGTATCCGCTCGATATAGCGCGTATAGCTCAAGGCCGCATTGGACAATATGAAGATTCTGTAGCCTTGGTGTTTAAGATCTCTGATGAGTTTTTCGATACCCTTTATCGGACACAGCGGTTCGTACCAGCGGTAGATCAGATCATCAGCGGTCGCATGAAGTCTTTCCGGCAGTCTGTCTTTAACCTGTCTTGCGAAATCATCTTCCGCAAGCACACCAAGATCCATCTGTTTCCAGCCTTCATGAAGATAGATGTTTTCCTTGAGCAGTCTGCGGTCCTTCGGATCAGTGATGCCCTTGAGATCGAGGATCTCGTCAGGTATGAATCCGATCAGGACATTGCCCATGTCGAAGATGATGTTTTTCAGCATTTTTATCTTAATGTAACGATCGTATGATATGCCTTTAAGTGATCTTGTTTTCAAATATATTATAGGCATATTTGGGGTGATTTTTATTATTCAAACCCATATAATAAAATTATGGAGACCATCAGATATACAAAGATGGATATCGACCACATAATCAGCGTTCTGATCGACGGGGGTATTGTCGCATTTCCCACGGATACGGTTTTTGGACTGGCTTCAAATATGGATGAAGATGCCATGAACCGGATCTATGAGGCCAAGGGAAGAAGCTTCGAAAAGGCTCTGCCGATGATGTGTGATTCATATGAGATGATCAGCAGGGTAGCGGAAGTGAACGATGAAACAAAGAAGATCATCGAGGCTTTCATGCCCGGTCCGCTGACGATCGTCTTCAATAAGAAAGACAGCGTGCCTGATTATGTGACTAACGGTAAGAAGACCATCGGGATCAGGGTCCCGGATGATGAGTTCATCCTGGAACTGATCAGGAAGATGAAGGCTCCGCTCATGGTGACCAGCGCCAATATTTCCGGTGACGGTTCACTGTTGAAGTGGGAAGATGTATATGCCTGTATGAACGGCCGCATCGATGCGATCGTCTGCGAAGACGCCCGCGGTGACAAGGCCAGTACCATCATAGATGTGACTGACGGGATCAGGGTCCTCAGGGATGGTCCGCTCAGTCTCAAAGAAATCAAGGAGATCTTAGAATGAAAAAACAGCCCGTATATGTAGTAGGACACAAGAACCCCGATACGGATGCGATCGTTTCGGCGATCGCCTATGCGCAATACAAGAATGAGTGCGGCATCAATGCGCAGGCCGCCAGGATCGGTTCGGTAAGTTCCGAGACCGAGTATCTGCTTGAGCGGTTCGGTTTTGAAGATCCACCGAGGATGTATACTGCCAAATCCACACTGAAAGAGATCGAGATGGATAAGGCGGCACTGGCCTACAAGGAGATGACGATGAAGGAGGCTCTGGACAAGGTCATCAAGCTCAAGAACAGAGGTCTGATCGTCGTCGACAAGAAGAAACATCTCGAAGGTATCGTCACCCTCGATGACCTGACCTACATGTGGACCAAGACCGATGAGGAGCTTTCAAAGATCATCAAGACGATCGAGGTCGATGACATCGTCAGGATCCTGGAAGGTAAACTGGTCTTAAGAGGAACGCATCAGCTTTCAGGCAAGATGCATATGTTCCCAAGCCTTAAATCCAATGTTGAAGACGATTCGATCGTTCTGTTAAGAAATGAAGACGACAAGATGCAGTATTGCCTGGAACTGGGTGCCACGATGATGGTGGTATGTACCTCATCACCGATATCAAAACAGATCCTGTCGATGGCCAGAGATGCGGAAGCGACGATCGTTACAACTGAACTGACTCCGCTTTATATCACCCGTCTGATCTATCAGACTCCGACGATCGAACAGATCATGATCACCAAGGAGAAGATCGATTACTTCAATATCAATGACACGATCGATGAGGCTTCCAAGAAGATCGCCAAGTCCCGTCACAGATCTTATCCGGTCCTGGACAATGAAGGCAAGGTCGTAGGTGCGGTCTCCCGTTACCATCTTTTCAACTACCAGAAAAAGCAGTTCATCCTGGTCGACCATAATGAGAAGAAACAGGCCATCGATGATATCGATGACGGCATCGTGACGGAGATCGTCGATCATCACCGTTTCGGTGATTTCGAGTCTGACAATCCGATCAGCATCACCACGATGCCGGTAGGAGCGACGGCGACGATCATCTCCAACAAGTTTTTTGACAACAATGTGAAACTGAATAAAAAACTGGCCGGACTCTTGCTGGGAGCCATCGTATCGGACACCATGAATTTCAAGTCACCGACTACGACCAATATCGATATCGAGACCGCGAAGAAACTGGAGAAAGTCTCCGGTGTCACGGCGGAAGATATTTCTAAAGGACTGATCGAACACTCCGAGTCATTGCTCAACAAGCGCTTCATCGAGATCGTCTACAACGACTTCAAGGAATTCAACATCGAAGGCAACAAGGTCGGTCTGACCCAGGCTGTCTGCAAGTCCAAGGAAGAATATGACGCCCTCAAGGTCAATCTCACCAAGTATCTTGAAGACTCATGCAAGACGGGCGGCTACGATCTGATGACGGCGATGCTGACGAACCCGAACGGTTCGGGTTCCTATATCCTTTCAGCCGGTGCCAGAAAGAGAGTCGTCAAGGAAGCTTTCACAGCGGATAAGGACGGTTTCGTGGAAGGACTCGTATCACGCAAGAAACAGCTGCTGCCGGGCATCATCAATGCCCTGACGATAAAATGAGATATCTGCTGGAACACGCCCATCTGATCGTAGACGGTTTCCGGGAATTCATTGACGGAGCCCTGCATGTCGAAGATGAGACGATAAGAGAAGTCTATCCTCAGACTTCCAAGATAAAAGATGATATCGAAGACTGTGAGATCATCGATCTCAAGGGTGCTTTGATCATGCCCGGATTCTTCGATACCCATACCCATGGTATATCAGGCATCAGCTTCGATGATGCGACCGCTGAACAGCTGGAACAGGTCTCCTATGAATTTGCGTGTGACGGGACGACGAGTTTTCTGGCTTCGCTGTCATATGCTTCAGACAGGGAGAAGTATTTCCGCCAGCTGGAGCGTTTTGAGAACGTGAAGGGAAACCATGCCCGCTTTGAAGGCATCCATCTGGAAGGGCCGTTTCTGAGCCGTAAGCACATCGGTGTCGGTGCCGGTGACCAGTTCCTGGAACCTGATCTTGAACTGATGAAGGATTTCCTGAAACACAGTTCCAGGATCAGGCAGATGACGATCGCCTATGAGGAGAATGGCGCAAAGCCGATCGGCAAGCTCTTGCATGACAACGGCATCAAGGTCATGTGCGGACACAGCGATGCCGTATATGAGGATCTGGATGAATATGTGGACGGGTTCACACATCTGTTCAATGCGATGCGGGGACTGCACCATCGGGATCTCACGCTGGTCAACTGTGCTTTCATGAACAGGTGGACCTGCGAGCTGATCGCCGACGGCAATCACGTAAAACCTAACGTACTGAAACTGGTGCTTAAAAATATCGACAGAGACCGGATCATCCTGGTGACTGATTCGAGCATCGCCAGGAAACTGCCGGACGGCGAATATGAATTCATGTCCAAGAAGTGCACCAAGAAAGGTACGACCTTCATCACTGATGACGGTCACTTTGCGGGCAGTGTGGTCTCGATCAGGGATGAGATGAAAGTACTGTATGATCTGGGCGCAAAGTACACGGATCTCTTACTGTATTCATCTTTGAATGCCTTCAGGTTCTATGGTCTCGATGAGCGTTTCGGGACCCTGGAGAAAGGCAAGTATGCGGATCTGGTGATCATGGATGATGATCTGAATATCCAGAACGTCATGACAGGAGGAAGATTTATCCATGTTTGAATTTTATCTTAGAGTTTTTGTCTATTTCTTCTGTTTCCTGATCGTCCTGTTCGGGATGAATGCTTTGGATTTCAACCGTTTTCTCAGACAGGGCAAAGTCATGCAGGCTCAGGTGCTGTATTTCGTGATAGCCTGTGCACTGGCATATCTCACCGGCAGTTTCTTCATGTCGGTCATCTATTATTTTTATAAGGGTTAGAAACATGAAAAGAGTATTGAAACAGTTAATAGCTATTCTGGTCATCCTCATGTCTTTCACACAGGTGATAAATGCGGATATGGGACCGAAGCCTTCCGTCACGGTCACGATCAATGATCCGCCTGAAGGGAAGTACTATGTCACCTTGCTGGCCAGCACGGACGGATACGGCCCCTGGTACAGGATAAGTGAAGCGGATATAGACAATGTCACTGATCCGGAGGAAAAGGCTGCATGGCAGGCATTCCATGATGCGGAAGATGATTTCTTCTTCCTGAATCAGGTCAGCGAGTGTTCGGATGATAATACTTTCACCTGGACCTACTATCCCCCGGAAGTCTTCCGGATCGCCATTTACAGCGTAAAGGACAGGAAGGCCGTCGTATCCGAGGTCATAAAAAAGGAAGCCTTCGATGCTTTCTATGATGTGAGTTATGGAAATGAACTCAAGGTCAAAGAAGATGCCCGTCTTGGTCATGAAGTGCTGATGTTTCTGATCAGGATCAGTGCGACGGTACTTATCGAAGTGCTGATCGGTTTAGCGTTCGGTTACCGTTCCAAGAAAGAAATAAAAACGATCATCATCACCAATCTGCTTACGCAGGTGATCCTGAATCTGTTCATGTCTTTCATGAGCTACTACAGCGGGGGCATGGTCTGGCTGATTCTGTTCCCGATCGCGGAACTGGTGATCATGGTGTTTGAACTGATCGTCTATCTGTTCAGGATGAAAGGCCACAAGTGGTACAAGACCCTCATCTATACGCTGCTGGCCAACGCCATCACCCTGTATCTGGGACTGTGGCTCGGATTCCTGTGATATACCCCTTGTATTTCAAAAAGATGTATAATATTTTCTGTAAATTCAGGAGGTATGAAAAATGCTGGGTTTAGTTATTTCATTATTATTCAGTGCTGCGTTCGGTTATGTTGCTGCGCAGCTGATGAAACTGTCAGGTCCGTGGTATGTCTACGTCCTGCTGGGAATCGCTGGCGGTATCGTAGGTGACCTGGTATTCGGACTGATCGGTTTTACAAGCAATTCGATCCTCTCACAGGCCATCGTATCAGTGATCGGTGCCTGCATCGTCGTATTCCTTTACAGAAAACTCAAATAAGATACTGATAATAACGAAGCAGATGCCGCAGTTGCGGCATCTTTTTTATATCGGTCTTTTCCGTTAGAATTAGGGTATGCAGAAGAAAAAGCTGTTCGCTTCAGCGATGCTGCTGCTGGCGACACTTCTTTGGGGATTATCATACAGTATCCAGACGATCTCGGCTGCCGATATCGGCACTTTTACGATCGTCTTTTTCAAGGGCATAGGCGGCATCCTGATCTTTCCGCTGATCATGATGCGTGGTGAAAAGATCACGAAAGATACATTGAAGGGCGGTATCATCATCGGCTGCTTTGCCTTTTTGGGCTGTGCCTTACAGCAGATGGGCATTGAAAACTCAACGGTCTCCAAGGCCAGTTTCATCACGGTCCTGTATATCATCTTTGTGCCGCTGATCGAATCGTTCACCGGCAAGAAGATCCCGGCAAAGATCTTCATCTCCATCGGCATCGCTTTGGTCGGTCTTTATTTCCTGTGCATGTCCGGGAGCTTCGATCTGTGTATCGGCGATCTTTACCTGCTGCTGTGCTCGATCTGTTTTGCGTTGCAGATCTTCTTCATCGACCGCTTCAGCCAGGGCAATGACGCGCTGCCGCTGACTTTCGTGGCGCAGCTGACTGTCAGCTTCCTTTCACTGATCGTCGCCTTGTTTAAAGAACCGCTCGATGTGAATGCTTTGAAGAACGCTTTGTTACCTATACTGTTCATAACTCTTCTGGGAGGTCTCTTGGCTCAGTGCCTGCAGTTCATCTTTCAGAAGGATGTCGGATCGACACTGGCTTCGCTGCTGATGAGTTTTGAATCAGTTTTTGGAGCACTGTTTGGCTGGCTGATCCTGAATCAGACCCTCAACGCCAGAGAGATCTTTGGCTGTTTCCTGGTCTTTGTAGCGATCCTGATTGCGGAATCGGCTTAAACGCTTATAATAGATGTATATTTCATAAGAAAAAGAAAGGGGATATTTCATGAGCAAGATCAATCAGACACCTACACAGAAGATCGAAAAGAACGGGCAGGAGTATCTGCGCGTCACGATGAACGGCAGAGACTATGACCTGCCTTTCAAGGTCCTTTCCGGAAAGAAAGTTGCATTCCTGGACATCTCCGGTCAGGTCTCTCTCAATGAAGCTGCTGCCGCTGACATCGTCGAGATGCTGATGGAGGCGGGAGTCGAATTCGATACGATCCTTAATCCGGTCTCCAAGAGCAATGCTCTGGCTCATGCGATAGCCCTGGACTGGAATAAAGCCAAGGGAACAGACATCAGCTATACCGTCGTAGCCCGCAAGAATTCCGAAGGCAACAGGATCCAGGCGGTCTACCGTTCCGTAACGACCCCGCGCGATCAGATCATGTCGCTGACTGATGATGATGCGGAATATCTGAAAGGCAAGAGGATCCTGGTCGTCGATGATGTATATGGCGGAGGCGGAACGACCAAAGGTCTCATGGAGCTGGCTGACAAGGCCGGAGCCATCGTAGCCGCTCATGCGGTCATCGCGGTCGAAGCCGGTGTGGAGTTGCCCGAAGGTATCTTCTATCTCTTCACTTTACCGCTGGGAGAATAAAAAGATCGTCAGATCTTTTTCTTTCTAACAAAAAATGGTTTGACACCGAACATTAATCTGTTATAATTCAAGGAGTCAAACATGCGTGTGAAAGGAGATGCACCATGGAAAGAAGTATGATCAAAGAATTAAAAACAACTGTTAACTGCATCAAGAATTATCTGAATAAAGACGTTCTGCCCAAGAGGTTTTTCAATATGACGCAGTATCACATCATCGGCTATCTGCTGAAACACGAAGGCGAAGATGTGTGCCAGAAGGATCTGGAAGAGGAGACCGGTCTGAAGAAGGCTTCGATTACCGGAGCTCTCGACGCCCTGACTGAGAAGGATATAGTTGCTAGAGTCCAGTCGAAGGATGACCGCCGCAAGAACTATATCGTACTGACGGAAAAGGCCAACGATTTCCGCAAGAAACTGGAAGAAAGAGAGAACAGCTTTTCCGAACTGATCACAAAAGATATCAGTGACGAAGAGAAGGAGATCTTTTTCACGGTCCTTCAGAAGATCCGCTCGAATGTCATGCAGACAAAGAGCGAAGATCTGGCTGAATAGTATATTATATTAATAGAGGTTAATAAGGCAAAGCCAACTACCGTTGGCTTTTTGAAACGATGAAGAAGACAGTAAGCTACTACGTCAAAAAATATATCTGGCTGTTTGCGATCGGTATCGCCGCCGATATCATGGTCGATCTGGCTCAGACCTATGTGCCCGAGTTTTTAGGTGCGATCGTCGACATCGTTTCCATAGGATCAGACAATGCGCTTATGGAAGTGAGCGGACTGATGAAGAAGCTCCTACTGATCGCCCTGATCCTGATGGCCGGAAGGGCCCTGATGCGTTTTGCGCTGATGTCGGCTTCCCAGCGCATCGAAGCGCACATCCGCCACGACATGTTCAGAAAGGCCGAAAGACTTTCCCAGCGTTACTATCATGAAAACAAGATCGGAACGATCATGTCCTGGTTCTCTTCGGATGTTGAAGCGATCGAGGAATTCACGGGCTGGGGCACGATCATGTTTACGGACGCCCTGTTTCTTTCAGCCGTATCGCTGATAAAGATGCTGAAGATGGATGTCTTGCTGAGTGCCATCGCCGTGACACCGATGCTGGGACTGATCATCTGGGGCAACCGCGTCGAGAAGATCATGTCCGACAAGTGGGAAGAAAGACAGAAGCAGTTCGACCGTCTCTATGATTTCACTCAGGAGACTTTTACGGGTATCAGAGTTATAAAAGCATTCGTCAAGGAAGCCCAGGAACTGAAAGCTTTCTCCAAGGTGGCAAAAGACAACGCCGATTCCAATCTGGAATTCGCGCGGCTGTCCATCAGCTTCGATGTGTGGATCGAGATGATCATCGGGGTCACGATCACACTGCTGCTGGGCCTCGGTTCCTATTTCGTCTACCGGACTTCACTGAACAATCCTTTTATATTATTTGATCATGCGGTAGTGATGACAGTCGGCAGACTGATGACTTTCATCGGTTATGTCGATACGCTGATCTGGCCGATGATCGCCATGGGGCAGATCATGCAGATGCACTCGCGCTTCAGGACTTCCTCACAGCGTATCTACAGTTTCCTGGATCAGGAAGAGGAGATCAGAGACAGTGAGAATGCGATCGAACTTACTGACTGCAAAGGCAAGATCGTTTTCAATCATCTTTCCTTTGCCTATCCCGATTCCGATATCCATTCGCTCAATGACATCAGTTTTGAGATCAAGCCGGGCGAAATGATCGGTGTCGTCGGCAAGATCGGCTCAGGCAAGTCGACACTGGTCAATTCGCTGCTGAGACTTTACAACATCGAAAGAGGAACGATCATGATCGATGATATCGATCTGATGGATATAAAGATAAAATCATTAAGAGACAATATCGCCTATGTACCGCAGGATAATTTCCTGTTTTCCGATAATATCAAAAACAATATCTCTTTTGCCCGAAGCAGTGCTTCGATGAACGATATAAGAGCGGCAGCCAGATTCGCCGATGTGGATGACAACATCCTGGCCTTTTCGGAAGGATATGAAACAGTCACCGGTGAAAGAGGCGTGACTCTGTCCGGCGGACAGAAACAGCGTATTGCGATCGCAAGAGCCTATATCAAGGATGCCCCGATCATGATCATGGATGATTCGGTATCAGCTGTCGACATGAAGACGGAAGAGACCATCCTCAACAATATCTATGAGAAACGTAAGGGCAGAACGACGATCATCATCGCCTCCCGTGTCTCCACGGTCGCTCATCTTGACCGGATCCTGGTCTTAAAGGACGGGAAGGTCGAGGCATTCGATACACCGGAGAATCTGTTAAAGATCTCGCCGACCTATGAAAGAATGGTCTATCTGCAGAAACTGGAGAGTGAACTCTGATGAATGAAGAACTGGAAAAACTCAAGGGTGACCGCAAGTTGCCGCTGAGTGTCATCATCAGCAGGACACTCAGATACATCAAAGATGAGAAGGGCAGCTTTGTCCTGTCTTTGGTGTTGCTTATGCTGAACGTGGTACTGGATTCTGTTACCCCGCTGTTTACTTCGAAGATCACTGATCTGCTGGTCGAAGATAACATCAATATCAGACTGATCCTGGATCTCGTCTTTGTGTCTTTTGCGATCATGTGCATCAATCAGCTGTTTTTATACATCGAATCACAGATCCTGCAGAAGAGCGGTCAGCGGATCATCTATCGGTTAAGGAACGAGATCTTCGAACACATCGAAAACATGTCACTCAATCAGTTCAATGAGATGCCGGTGGGATCACTGGTCACCCGAGTCACTTCCTATACCGCCAGCATGTCTGATCTTTTCACCGGTGTACTCGTCAGGATCCTGCGTGATTTCACGACCATTGTCGGAGTCTATGCGATCATGTTCTATATCTCACCGTCTCTGTCATTCTCGATGCTGGGGATCGTGGTGACCGTCTTTGTCATCTCCTATATCTTCTCGAAGACCGTCAAGGAGATCTTCCGCAAAGAGCGGGCCTGCATCTCTGATCTCAATACTTTCCTTTCGGAGAACCTGGCCGGCATGAAGCTGACGCAGGTCTTCAATCAGGAAGAGACCAAGGATGAACAGTTCTGTGAGAAGAACGACAAATTAAGAAAACAGCGTTTCAATGTGACGAAGGCCTTCGGTGTCTACCGTCCGCTCATCTCGTTCATCTACAACGCCTCGATCGCTCTGTGTTTCTATCTGGGCATCAGATACGGATTGAGTGCCGGTGAGATCGTCGCTTTCTATCTGTACCTGTCCAAGTTTTTCAATCCGATCCAGAACCTCGCTGATCAGCTCAATTCGCTGCAGAGGGCACTGACCGCATCTGAAAGGATCTTCAATCTGCTCGATGTGAAACCTGATGTCCTGGATAAAGAGGATGCGATATATATCGAAAAGTTTAAAGGCAAGATCGAATTCAGGAACGTCTGGTTCGCATATAAAGAAGATAACTGGATCCTGAAGGATGTGTCTTTCGTGATCGAACCTGGTGATACCTGTGCCTTTGTCGGAGCTACCGGTGCCGGCAAGACGACGATCCTGTCGCTGATCGTGAGAAACTATGAAGTCCAGAAGGGCGAGATCCTGATCGATGACATCAATATCAACGATATCCAGATCGCGTGTCTGAGAAGAGCAGCCGGACAGATGCTGCAGGATGTCTTCCTGTTCTCCGGTACGATCAAGGACAACATCACCCTGTATGATGAAAGTTTCACTGATGAAGAGATCCGTGAAGCATGTATCTATGTCAATGCGGACAGTTTCATCGACAGACTGCCGAAGGGTGTGGATGAAGAGATCATCGAGAAGGGTGAGAACCTCTCTCAAGGTCAGAGGCAATTACTGTCCTTTGCCCGTACGGTGATCCACAGACCGCAGATCCTGATCCTGGATGAGGCGACTGCCAATATCGATACGGAGACGGAAGTGCTGATCCAGGAATCATTGGAGAAGATGAAGTCGATCGGTACGATGCTGGTGGTAGCACACCGTCTTTCCACCATCCAGCATGCCGATCAGATCATCGTCTTGCAGAACGGCGAGATCGTCGAAAGAGGCGATCATCAGGCGCTTTTGAAAAACCGCGGCTACTACTATAAGCTGTATCAGCTGCAGTTTGAAAACTGATATGAAAAAAGGGAGGAAATTTTCCTCCCTTTCTAGTCTAATGAATGCAGGATGACGATATATTCGATCGGTCCGTTGCTTTCGACCCGGTCGGCTCTGGCTTCCAGATGTACGAGCTTGCCGTCTTTTCTTTTGACTTTTATTTCTTTTCTGCCACCGATGATCTGGCCGATGAACAGTTTCGTGTATTCCTGATGCGGAATATCCTCGTGTCCTTCGATCATCTTGCAGAAGGCTCCAGAGTTCAGGGCGATCTCGAATTCCTTGCTGCTCATCATCAGGACGTCTTTAAGACCGTGGATGGCGACTTCATAGAGATAGTAGCCCTCGGTATTGATCAGGAAGAGGACCGTATCTGAAAGGTAATTCGACAGGATCTTCATCTGATTGCGGGTCTTCATCGTTTCTGTGACATCGATCGCCACGGATTGCCAGCATGTGACTCCGAAGTTCTGAGACAGCTGAGTCTGTTCAGCGACATAGATGTAATCGATATTTTTGTTTTTCAGACGGTATGGTGTGAAGTAATACTTATGGGTGGCCATGGCCTCCCTGGTCTCCTTCAGCAGTCTTTCCCGATCATCCGGATGGATCATGTTTATCAGTTTGCCGTCAAAAAGTCTCACGATCTCTTCTTCACTGTAACCTGTGAGTTTCTGGAAACTTAAAGAGATATACATGAATTCAAAAGTCTCATCCGTAGTGCAGCGGAAGTATCCGCCCGGGAAGTCGCTGTTGATGTACTGCAGCTCGGAGACGTCATGGGCCGAGACATAGTACTGTTTGCCCTGGTCGTTCTCACCGATGAAATACATCTGCAGTGAAAGAGACATGACCGTGCCGTCCGGCTTATAGGCCCTGACGACACCTTTGGCGCCGTTGATGTGATTTTCGTAGGCTTCCTGAAGCAGTTCATAGAGTTTCTTGTCATCACCCGGATACATGGTGTTCTGGATGTGGATCTTGCGTTCACGGAACTGGCTCAGATCGATGCCTACCAGTTCAAAGAACTGCTGGTTGTAGCGGATGATATCGATATCTTCACCGTTCCAGTTGTAGAAGACGACCGGTCCGATGATGTTGTTGAGCATCGCTTCGGAATAGATGTTCTTATCCAGGAACTCCCTGATCTGTAACTGCTGGTTGGCTTTGAACATGAAACCGTGGGTATCGATGTTGCTTTCATCATAGATGAGTTTTTCAAATTCATCCAGTGGCATCGGTTTATGGAAATAGAAACCCTGCATGTAGCTGCAGCCCAGATCCGAAAGATACTTGAGCTGAGCTTCCGTCTCGACACCTTCGACGATGATCGGCGTAGCCAGGTTCCTGGTCATGTTCAGGATGGATTCCAGGATGGAGATACCTTTCTGTTCTTCCTGCTTGCCGATCTTGAGGAACTGGGCATCCAGTTTGATCACGTCGACGTTGCAGCTTCTGAGCATGTTTAATGATGAATAGCCGGAACCGAAGTCATCCATGAGGACCAGGAAGCCCATCTCCTGCAGTCTTCTGATCGTTTCACCGACTTTATCGGCGTCTTTGGCATAGGCTGATTCGGTGATCTCGATCTTGATGTCATCTGTGCTCAGACCGTATTTGTTTATCAGTCCCAGCATGTATTCCGGAACATCGATTGAGAAGATGTCGATGCGCGAGATATTGATGGAGATCGGGACGTTTTTCTTGCCGCTGTCGATCCACTTTCTGATCCACTTGCAGACTTCTTCCCAGATGAAAGTATCCAGTCTGACGACGATACTGTATTTTTCCAGGATCGGTACGAAAAACGCCGGTGAGACGAAACCGCCGTCCTTATGATGCCAGCGAGCCAGCGCTTCCGCTCCGACGACTTTGTAGTCCGGGACACGGCACTGCGGCTGCAGCCAGAAATCGATGTAGCCCTGTTTGATGGCATCTTCGAATTCGTTCAGCAGGCGGTATTCTTCAGAATTGCGTTTATGCAGTTCCGAGTCATAGATCTTGATGTGGACGTTGAGATCGTTCTTGATATCTTCCACGGTCAAAGCAGCACGGTTGAAGTATTCGGCGACGCCTTCACCGGTACCGTCGATCATGGCGATGCCCATGGCCGGAGTGAAGCCTCTGATGTGACTGACCGAGGAGATCAGATCCTGGAGCTGCTTCTGCAGATTGTCGATCGCTTCTTTGTCATAAGGTATCAGCAGGCAGAATTCTTCCTGTCCCATGTAGCCCGGAAGTCCGCCGTGCTGTTCCGTGAATTTATTGAGTACTTCGGCGACCTGCGTCAGCAGATACTGGCCCTGGTCAAGACCGAACCAGTCAGAGAAGAGTTTGTGATGGACGATGTCGATATCGATCATACACCAGCCTTCTTCAACGGAAGAGATCAGTTTCTGGGCCGGACGTAAGAAATTCATTCCTTCCAGCAGACCCGTCACTTCCTCTCTTATGTAGTGGTCATCTCCTTCTTCATCTTCATCGAGGTCCCAGACATAGATCGAGACCAGATCGTCATCCTTGCCCATCATCTCACCGGAAGCGAAAAGCTGTCTGGTCCTGATCCAGTTGCCGTCAGTGCCTTTCAGACGGTAGTCGTTGATGATGACGCCTTTCGGATCGGTTTTTTCAAAACGTTCTTTAAACGTGGAGATGTCGGCATCTTCACGGTATGCCTGGACATCCTCCGGATGCACGAAGTGTTCCAGAGCGAAACTGTAGAGTTTTTCAAAGTCACCGTGTAAGAGGTTGCCCATGAATTTATTGCTGGTATGGGAAAGGACCTCATAATGACCGGTCGAGAGATCGACTTCAAAGATCTCATCGTAGCCGGTGTCTTCCAGAGCCTGCCTGAGCGGCTTTTTCTGACTGATCGTGTCTTTGACGAGCTGCAGGATATCGGTCTTGCTTTTCATTTTCTTTGCTTCAGTTACCATATGAGCCTCCTTTCTTTCATGCTGCTTTATAAGCTTTCTTATCTTCATACATCAGGGCATCTGCCCGTTTCAGGACATCGCCCGCATTGGAATCGAGCGCCGGATCATAGATCGCGATACCGTGAGCGACATTGATAATGTTCCATTCTTCACTTGCATCATTCTTACTTCTATCAGCCGCTTTATCGAACTGTTCCAGCAGTTCATCACGCATATAGAAGTCCTGATCCTGCAGGATGACGATGAATTCATCGCCGCCCACCCTGAAGACCGGTGAGTGCCTGAAGGTATCGCAGATCAGCTGACAGGCATTCTTCGGATAGATATCGCCTTTGTCATGACCATAGTTGTCATTGATGGTCTTGAGGTCGTTGCAGTCGAACATCGCGATGGCGAATTCGACCTTGATGTCCTGATTGCTCGAGATGATGTCGTTGAGTTTTCTTTCATTTATGTCATAGGCCGCTTTGTTGCGGACACTGGTCAGGGCATCCGAATAGGCCATGGAGTTGAGATCGGAGATATAGACTTTCAGGTGGTCACTGAGATCACGGAAGACACCGGTCAGGACACCGACTTCGTCGTTGCCTTTGTAGTCAAGATCGAAATCGTAATTGCCTTCACCGATCTGGGAAGCTGCTTCGGTTATCTTGTCCAGCGGTTTGATGATATTGTCAGCCAGTAAGGTCGTGATGACGACGAAGAACAGAAGGACAGCTGCCGAGATGATCGCAAAACGGGAGACGACCTTGATCCATTCGTAGTCGATCTCTTTCTCATTGGCCGTTATGTACAGACGCATGCCGTTGGACAGTGTCTCGTAGGTAGCGATCTTGTTTTCGCCGTTATGCTGATAGCGGACTTTGCCGCTGGTCTCATCTTTGTTTTCAACTACCACATAGTCGATGTGATCCATGGAATCACCGATGCTGTAATCAGGATGATAGATGATCGTATTGTTTTCCGAGAGCACATAGGCATAGCCGCTGCGGTAGATCCTGATGTCCTCGATCTGGGAAGAAAGGACCTCATAAGGGATATCGATGCCGATGACACCGATGAACTTCCCGTCATAAAACACCGGTTCGACATAGGAGACCATCTCCGCCTTGATGTTGTCGTTGTAGTAGGGATCCATCCACAATGCATGTCCGGTTTTCTTCGGGATCGTGAACCAGCCGACATGGGAGACATCATCTTCGTCATACAGAGAAATATCTGTCGGTTCGGCTTCCAGGAAGTCACCGCCTCTGCTTAAGCGGTAGCACCAGAAGCCGCTCTCATCGCTAAGTTTGGGATCGAGACGGTAATAATATGTCATGACGCCGTTGGCGTTGGCAGCCAGGGGATCGGCGAATTCACGGACAGTCTTTACATGTTCAGTCAGATCAACGTCACCGTTCTCCAGATTGCGGATCGCAAAGTCACAGATCGTTTCGACCGCCTGTTCGACATCTTCCAGATAGGAATCCAGTGATTTGCGTCTTCCTTCGCACAGCATGCGCATCTTCTCGTTGGTGTCGTTCATGACGATCCTTCTCAAAGAGACGAAGCAGATGAGTCCGACGGAAAGGATGCTGATGATGACAGCCAGCGTAACGAGATTAAGGATACGCGTACGTATCGAATACATGGTGGTGTTTGGCATTATAAAAGTTCTTTTCTTAACTTAATTCTACCTTAATATAAGGTCTTTTGAAAACAACGTCAGCTGCTTGTGTTAGAATAGGACTGTACGTATGAAGCAGATAAGAGACTGTAAAGGCAGGATATCATTACTGGAGCTGGTGGTCATCATCCTTCTGATCATTGAAGGGGCTTTTCTATTGACTAAAGGTTTTGGCTGGTATGCGGACAAAGCTACGACCGGTGATGATTCGTTCCTGGTCAATACGGCTGACAGCACTGCCAGAGTCAATTCACTCAACGGTATGAACTGTCCGGTCTCGGACTGCGGTTCGGCGGGCGAATGTGCCCATCTGAAGGGCGATTACTATGTCGGTTACTTCGATGAGACGACTCATCATATCGTCGCTTATCCGCCAAAGGGCTACAATCAGAATAAAGAGATGCATATCGGCGATGAGACCTATTATGGTGAACCCGGTACGATGGTCATAGAGATAAAATGTAAAAACGGAGTCGTGAAGCTCAGCTGGGTCAAGGGCAGATGATGTATACGGGCGATTCTTCCTTCATCACCGGTTTTGTCTGTGTCGTCCTGTTTATCTTCGGGACGATCTTCGGTTCCGCTGTCAATTGCATGGCCGGACGGATCGTGGCCGGTGAAGACTGGACGAAAGGCCGGAGCCATTGTGAACACTGCGGTCATGAACTGGGCCTTCTGGATCTGTTTCCGTTACTCAGTTATATATTATTAGGCGGAAAATGCCGCTATTGTCATAAACATATTTCGATCAGATACTTCCTCGTGGAACTGTTCATGGGGATCTGTTTTGTGTTGCTTTTTCTGAGAAACAGGATATTGGATTTTACACTTGTACAATATCTGATCCTGACCGTCATTCTGTTCGGTCTTTCTCTTGTCGATCTTGATTCCTACATCATCCCGGACGGTTTCATCATCACCGGCATCATCAACTGGCTGCTGGGGATCGTTTTTGTTTCGGACCGCAAGGCTTACATTATAAACGGACTCATCGGCGCTTTTACGATCGGGGGCTTCATCCTGGTCATGTCCCTGCTCATGGACAGGATCCTGAAGAAGGAATCCATGGGCGGCGGAGACATCAAACTGCTGTTCATGGTCTGCCTTTATACGGGACCTTTTAAAGGCCTGCTTCTTCTGTTTCTTTCGTGTTTAACAGGTCTTTTGTTTGTGATATTATTAAAAGAAAGAAAGATAGCTTTCGGGCCTTCGATCAGCATGGCAACTTTTTTCGTGCTGATGTGGGGCGACAGATTACTGGAATGGTATCTGGATCTATTTTAAGGGAAATATATGAAAGACATTTTAGGAATCGAAATAGGCAATAAGACAGTCAAGTTTGCGGAATTCCGTCGGGGAACGCTCCGCAATTTTGTCTGTGTGAACGTGCCTGACAACGCTGTAATGAATGATGCACTGGTTGCTTTCGAGGCGATGGGAGATCTGATCAAGGAGACCGTCAAGGCCAACAGGATCTCGGTCCGTAAAGCAGCTCTGGTCCTGCCGCAGACTGATGTCTACCTCAGGCGTCTGCTGATCCCGGCGATGAACGAGAAACAGCTGATGGTAAACATGCCTTATGAGTTCAAGGATGTACTGAACATGGACAAGGACAAGTATATCTACGACTACTCCGTGATCGACTATGTCAAGGACGAGGAAGGCAATGTCAAGGAGATGGATATCCTGGGTGCGGTCGTCAGTTCAGAACTGATCGACAAATACGTGGAAATGTTCAAGAGAGCTGGACTGAAGCTTGTGAAAGCCGTTCCTCGTGAGCTGGCTTTGAGCGCTCTGTCCAATTTCCTGAACGAACATAATGAGAACAAGGATTTCGCGATCCTGGATCTCGGCTACAAGACCAGCAAGGTCGATATCTTCAAGAACGGTACCTATGAGATCACGACGACGATCGATACCGGTGGTGAAGCTGTTGAAACGGCAGTCGCTGATCTGCTGGGTGTTGATGTGCATCTTGCTTCCCAGTATGTTGAGATGAACAAGGACGATATCTTATCCAATGAGAAGGTCGTCGATGTCTTTTCTTCGGCAGCTACCGAGATCATGAGGGTCATGAACTACTATGCATTTGAAAATCCGGAATCGACTCTGGATACTTTATATTACTGCGGCGGTGCCAGCCTGATGGAACGTTTCATCAAGGAAATCGGCGAATATGTCAATCTCGAACTTAAACCTCTGGCATCACTCAGTGAATCGACTGACGATGATGAGGCTGTGACCAAGGGCGCTGCAGCTGTGGGCATCTGTATAGATGAGTAGGTGGATCTATGGCAAAGAAAGTTAAGAAAGAGAAGATCAATTTACCTAGCAAGAAAACGATCAATTTCATTTCTGACCGTACAGCCAGAAATAACCGTATGGCACTGATCATTTTCGGTGTCTTTATGGTGTTATTGCTGATATTCACGAAGTTCTGTGTGCTTGATCCTATGGCCAAAGTCGCCAAGGCCGAGGCTGCATATAATCAGATGAATGCGCAGCTGAATGAATACCGCAATCAGCTTAGCGACTACGATAAAGTACAGGACGAATACAACGAGATGGTCGGCAGTTTCCTGACGGAAACTGAACTGAGTTACAACGACCGTATGGATATGATCAGGATGGTGGAAAAGGATATTAAGGATGTCGTGGATATCCAGAGTATCACTGTTTCCAACAACACAATCAGAGTGACGACGGGCATGACGACTATGGATACGGTATCCCATATCGTCGGTATCCTTGATGCGGACAGCCGTAACTCATACGTAACAGTTACGACGACCCAGACCGAAAGAGACAGTTCTGAATATGTCTATGCCGATCTGATCATAAATTACAGCGGGGCAGGTGAATAGTATGAATTTAGAAAGAAGATTCACATTCAGAGAAAGTATTCTCTTACTATTATGTGCCATCATAGGACTTGGTATCTTTTACTACGAAGTAGTCTACAAGAACATCAACGATTCTTTACAGTCATACCGGGTCGAGGATCTGGAGAATGAAGCTATCATCCTGCAGGCTCAGGTAGCCCGCAAGAAACAGATGGAAAATTATATCAATTCCCACAAGGGTGAGAATCTCGGTGAGATTGCCTTATACAACAACTTGGCCAATGAGATCTCGGAAGTGGGCAGGATCCTGAACGGTGTCGACAATCTCTCCATTTCCTGGGGCGAACCGACACTGATCGATACGACTGTCAGAAGGGACGCAAATATCTCTTTCACGACTGTCGGCTATGGCAAAGTCAAGAATCTTATTTCCGCGCTCAACCGCAATACTTACCGTTCGCTTATTTCGGATCTGAGTATTACGACTGACCGCGATGAAGTACTCAGCGAGTCAAGCGATATTAAGGTCAATGTTCGTATGACTTTCTTTGAAAGAGTCGATGAGACGACCAATCTTGAAGGTCTGACAGTGATCAAGAGTCAGTGAGGCAGTTAAGATGAAAGTAAAACGATTAGGTGAGATCCTTGTGGACAGCGGCGTGCTGACCGACGAGGATATTGAAAAAGCACTAGCTATGCAGAAGGGCACGAACAGACGTCTGGGCGAGGTCCTTATCGATGAGAAGTTCATATCCGAATCGGATATGATCGAAGCGCTGCGTATGCAGCTGGGCATCGAGTTTATTGACCTGACTAAAGCCAAGATCGATTCGAGTCTGACGGCTCTGGTACCGAAGACTGTCGCGAAACAGTATCGTGTCGTACCGGTCAAACTGGTAGGAGATCGTCTTTATATTGCGATGGACGATCCTTTGAACTTCCGTGCTGTGGAAGCTGTCAAAGAAACATCACATAAGCGTGTAGTTGTCATGATCGCCTACCGTGAAGCAATTGACAGAGCACTGGCTGTCTTATACGAAAATGAAGGTGCTCATGCGGCGATCCAGGAAATGAGTGAGGATCAGGGTCTTGTTTCGATCGAAGAAAGAACCAATGAAGCTGATAACTCATCTGCTCCTACTGTTAAACTAGTTAACTCCATTCTGGAAAGAGGCATCATCGAAAAAGCATCCGACGTTCATATCGAACCTCATGAGGAAGAGATGGTCGTCAGAATAAGAGTCGATGGAAGACTTACTGAGATCTTAAAGATCCCTAAGAATCTGCAGAATGCGGTAATTTCTCGTCTTAAAGTCATGTCCAACATGAATGTTACCGAGAGAAGAGTGCCGCAGGATGGCCGTGCTGCCATCAGATCCAACGGTAAGGATATCGATATGCGTGTCAACACGCTCCCGACTATTTATGGCGAAAAGATCGTTATCCGTTACCTGTGGAGAGATTCTGCTACTTTGACCAGAAAAGGTATCGGTATCACTGATAAAGACAGTGAGAAGTTTGACCGTATCATCAAGAACTCCTCCGGTCTGATCCTTATCGTTGGTCCTACCGGTTCAGGTAAGACATCTACGTTATATACCATTATTCAGGAACTCAATCAGCCTGATGTGAATATGATCTCTCTGGAAGATCCAGTCGAGTATCAGATCGACGGTGTCACCCAGGTAGCGATCAATGAAAAGATCGGTCTGACTTTCGCTGAAGCTTTAAGAGCTTGCTTGAGACAGGACCCGGATATCATTTGTGTCGGTGAGATCCGTGACGGCGAAACAGCTGAGATCGCCATGCGCGCCGCCATGACCGGCCACCTTGTCCTTTCAACATTGCATACTGAGGATGCCGTAAGTGCTATAGACAGATTGAAAGATAT
Source organism: Erysipelotrichaceae bacterium (assembly GCA_017432005.1). Taxonomy (GTDB): domain Bacteria; phylum Bacillota_I; class Bacilli_A; order Erysipelotrichales; family Erysipelotrichaceae; genus Colivicinus. Next base: position 3,128 of record JAFRKA010000004.1, on the reverse strand, counting down.
GGGTGTCGAGCCTTATCTGATCTCCGGATCATTAAGAGGTGTTATCTCACAGCGTCTGGTTAGAAAGATCTGTCCGGATTGTCGCGAAGAAATCGCTCCGGATCCTGAGCTTTGTGATCTGGTCGGTATCAGAGATTATCAGAATCTTCATTTCTTTAAGGGCGCAGGCTGCCACAAGTGCTTCAATTCGGGTTACAGAGGCAGGACCGGTGTCTTTGAGATACTGACTCTGAATTCAAGACTCAGAGATGTCATAAATGCGGGTGTACCTTCCAGCCAGGTGCGTAAAGAGATCAGCGAATCTGATTTCACACCGATGATCGTCAATGCGAGGAATCTCGTGACGAGTGGTGTCACGACGCTGGAAGAAGTATTATCCAATGTCGCAACGATAGAGTAGGTACAAAGTATGAAAACAGTTGAAGAAATCGTAAGTCTAGGTAACGAGAACAAAGCATCCGATATCCACATCTCCTGTGGTATCCCGGTCATGTACCGTATTGACGGTGAACTGCAGAAACTGGATGATGATGTGCTAAGTTTTGATGACTGTGAAGAAATCGGCAAGCGTCTGGCCGGCGACCGTTTCGGTGAAATGATCCATTCTGGCGAACTGGATTTGGCTGAGACCATCTCCGATTCTCGTGTCCGTATCAACCTCTACAGGACAAACGGCGCTGTTTCAGCCGCTCTGCGTGTCCTGCATGATCATATCCCTGAACTCAATACCTTAGGTCTTCCGAAAGTCGTAGCGGAATTCCCGACCTATGGTAAGGGCATCATCCTGGTAACAGGTGAGACCGGATCAGGTAAGTCAACGACAATGGCTTCGATCCTGAATGAGATCAACCATACCCGCATGGAACACATCATTACCCTGGAAGACCCGATCGAGTACATGTATACTCCGGACAAATGCCTTATTTCACAAAGAGAGATCGGCAACGATACTTCATCGTATGCCGATGGTCTAAGAGCGATCTTAAGAGAAGACCCAGATGTCATCCTGATCGGCGAAATGAGAGATGGCGAGACCATTGAAACAGCATTAACAGCCGCTGAGACCGGCCACCTGGTCTTTGCGACCTTACATACCAATTCCGCTGTCGATTCTGTCGACAGAATCGTCGGAACATTCCCGGCTGAAAAGCAGCAGCAGATCCGTATGCAGCTGTCATCAACTTTGAAGGCAGTTCTGTCACAGCAGCTGCTGGTCAGAAAAGGCGGCAAAGGCCGTGCCGCAGCCTGTGAATGTATGATTGTCACCCCGGCGATCAAAAACCAGATCAGAGAAGGTAACACGGCACAGATGCAGTCATCACTGTTGTCAAGCGCCAACCTCGGTGCCATCACAATGGACAACTGTCTGATCAATATGGTCAAAAACAACGTTATCGAAGCCCAGACGGCTGTGGAAGCCGCCAACAACGCTGACTATGTCAAACAGAATGTCGGCATGGCCCGTCCAAGCGGCTTTGATGTCAGGAGGTAGGAATGGTCAATTTCAGGTATTCTGCCTTATCTCCCGATGGTATCAAAGTCAGCGGTGTCGTCAGTGCACTTGACGAGTATTCGGCTATCGACAAGATCAAGGTCAAATATCCGGTCGTTATCAAGATCGAAGAAGTCAAGGATAACGCCTTAAACAATATCCTGAATTTTGAGATCGGCGCCAAATATGACCCGAAAGCTCTGTCCGTCATGTGTTCACAGTTCTCGATCATCCTGAATTCAGGCGTTCCGATCGATACCTGTCTGAATATGATCGCAGCGCAGACAAAGGACAAGAGGCTGAAGAAGATGTTGGAATTGTCGGCTGAAGATGTAGCTCAGGGCACACCGATCGCTACTGCCTTCGAGAAGAACTATTCCGGTCTTCCTGTTACGTTCATTGAAACAGTCAGAGCCGGTGAGATGTCTGGTACGCTAGGCGATTCATTTGAATCACTGAAGACCTTCTATGAGAAAAGCTATACTCTTTCTCAGAAAGTCAAATCAGCCATGTCCTACCCGATGTTCGTATTGGCAGTAGGTGTGGTCGTCTTGATCGTCATCATGGCTTTCGTCATGCCAAAGTTCACTTCGATGTTCGATGATCTGGGTGGAGAGATTCCGGCTATTACTAAAGTGCTGATCAATATCACCAACTTCTTCCAGAAGTGGTGGCTTCTGATAATTGCTGTTCTTGTCTTCGGATTCATCGGTTTCAAGCTATATACCAAATCTGATGAGGGAAGAATCGAATGGGGTAAGGCTTTGCTGAAGATGCCTGTTATCGGTAACCTGAATACATTACAGGGTGCTACCGAGTTCTCATCCACTATGGCAACCCTGCTGAAAGCAGGTCTTACCGTAGGTGATGCCCTGGAGGTTACAAGCAAGGTCATGTCCAATGCCGTCCTGGCAGACAGTGTTCATTCCATGGTGGAGAAGATCGCTACTGGTCAGGAACTGGGCAATATCATGAAACAGAATGAATATTTCCCGCAGGTCCTCAAGGAAATGACGGCGGTGGGTGAGAAGACCGGTGAACTGGAAGCTACACTCGAGACTATAGCTGACTATTACACCAATGAATACAACTATGCGGTAGCCCAGGCTATTGCCAAACTGGAGCCAACAATGTTGATATTCCTGGCTCTGTTCGCAGGCTTTATCGTCATCGCATTATATCTGCCGATGTTCACGATGTACGACCTGATGTAAAGCAACAGAACAAGTTTTATATGAAGACGTTCGGAGTATTATGAACGTCTTTTTATTTATACCTTTATTTGTGAAATTTTTAGCATATTTTACGATATGTAAGCGCTTTAATTTTTGAAAGCTAAAGTATTGCATTGCAAAAAAAACAAATGATATAATTTTTTCAGACATATTTTGATATGTTTGATAATTTAAAAAGAAAAGGAGATTAAGTAATGAAAAAACTTAATAACAAAAAAGGTTTCACATTAGCTGAACTGTTAATCGTTGTAGCTATCATCGCCGTATTAGTTGCGATTTCTATCCCAATTTTTACTGCACAGTTAGAAAAAGCTAGAGAAGCAACGGATTTAGCTAATATTAGGTCTGCATATGCTGAATGTTCGGCAGCTGTATTAACGGAAACTGATGATGGTGTTAAT
>JAFRKA010000003.1 GCA_017432005.1 Erysipelotrichaceae bacterium | reverse complement strand
ACGTAGAGCCACAGTTTCGCTATCCCTTCTTCTCCCCGCTTCCTCACGAAAGTCAGGCTTGGGAGTCGCTATCGGATTCACCGGTAACAGGTGCTCCTTGGGACTTTCACCCTAGATGTATGACATGCCCGTCATACAAACCAAGAGCCCCGTTTGGGGCTCTCAGTTACTGATTATTCTTCGACGTTGTCTGTACCTGTGCCGTCATCGCCTGAATCATCGTTAGGGAAGAATACCTCGTTGTTAGGATCCTCCTCCTGCATGATGTTTCCGCCTTCTGTTACGATGTTTCCATCTCCGGTGTTGTTATCATCATCTTCGTCTGACTCACCGATAACCGTGTTGTCTTCATAATATCCAGGTGCTGAGAACAGACCCTGATAACTATCTTCTCCGTCTGAGTAGGTTGAATAAACACCCATTCCACCATCTTCTCCATTATCGAAGGTTCCGAGGTCTTCATCTGATCGTTCAAGAACTGTCCATTCGACCAGGAGGGTCTGGCTGTATTCATCCAGCAGATCCTTAACTTCTTGAGGAATAGCTTCAATGTCGCTTAAATCGATATTAAGACCGAAATACTTCAGTATTGAGGACGGCTGAGCTTTCACTTCGACGTAGTATGTACCAGGTAAAGCTCTGTCACTGATTACCAGATGGTTCTTGTCAGCAGTTAATCTGATTACATTATCTTCATTTCCGCCAACGATCTCATATTCATCGAATACCAGATACCAACGGCTCTCGTCCTTGATCTCGAATGTAGCATCATCACCGATAGCACCTTCGTAGCTGTACATATTAGCCTTGTAGTCGATAAGATCGATCTTGAACCATGAACCGTACAACGTTACAGACGTGATGCTGTCATCGTAGTAAGCCAGTTCAGCATAAGTCTGATTAGTATATGGTTTAGTATGACCTTCATCTACATACCAGCCGGAGAATCTGTATCCAAGACGGCTCGGATTCTCAGCCGGAGCAAGATCATAATCATTCCACATTACATTTTCCAGCGGATTTAAACTTACTCCTTTCACATCATAATATACTGTGTAATCTTGTCTAACTGTGAATTCAGCACACAGGTCGTAATCTTGATCTATTTCAGTTCCAAATCCATCAAATTCTCCCTGATATACTCCATTCACTATGATGCTCCATCCATCAAATCTTGAACCTGCGCGAACAGGATCAGCAGGCCTTGGAGCAGGATAACCTTCTTTGACCCAGATGATGGCATCCGGTTTAAGGCCTTCATACCAACCATCGTAATATAAGTTGATGGTATGAACATCTGCCCATTTAGCTACCAATTCTATATCTGTTTCGATTGGTGTTGCAAAGTTAAACGGAACTCCATCGAGATACCAGCCATCAAACAGCCTTCCATCTCCAATAGTTGGATCGGCAGGTCTTGTTGCATAATCTCCGCTTAATACTGTCTGAGAAGCAACATCCGATCCTCCATTAGTATTGAATGACACAACGTTAGCTTTTATCCACTTCGCGTGCAGTGTAGTGTCTGAATAGATCTTTGTCTTGAAGTCGAATGCTGTTGATTCGTCATCAGAATACCAGTAAAAGAATTGCCATCCTTCGAGATATGGATCGGCAGGTCTTGTTGCACAGCGACCTTCTCCGACCGTCTGAGGATCAACATCGCTTCCTTCACCAGAGTCAAATTCTACAGTCATAGCTTTAAGCCAGTTTGCATTCAATGTGACGATATTTGACTCTGACGCAATCTCTGACGTAATCGGTCTACTCACAAAGGTGAATGGATCTGTTTCGCCATCAAGATACCAGTTATCAAATACATATCCTTCACGAACTGGATCAGCAGGTCTCATTGCGAATCCACCGGATCCAATTTCCTGGTCAGGAATAGACGATTCGCAATTTGTATTGAATTTTACTGTATAAAGATCATCAACAACATTTATTACTATTGTGATAGGTTCCTGATACGAATCTCCTATCAATGTAGCTGTTACATTCATCTTATACGTGCCAACTGGAGTATCTCCAGCAATTTTTATAGTTGCTTTTTTACAATACTCCACAGTACCTACGAAAGGAATCCGTTGCCTCCCTTTTTGTACTTCAAGAGAAACATGATTATCATCAAAAGAATACTCAGCTGCTACATCTGATAATCCATATAAAGTCGCATTTTCAGCAATCATATTCTCTGCTAGATTAATCTGATAAAGTTCGCCGTTTGTATCTACATTATATTCTCTATATTTGTATCTGAATATTGACAGCGGAACCATTTCTTTGAATACCGCTACATATTCTGGTTTGCTTTCTGCAGCCTTGAATGTCCACGGATTTTCTGTAGATTCTGCTTCACCGTCGATGTCAGAATACCATCCAACAAATTCATATCCTCTATTTGCTTTAGCGAAAAGTTTAACAGTATCATTGATACCATATATTCCTCCGCCTTCTGCCAAACCAGCATTTCCGTCATTGACAGAGACTTTAACGGTTATGAATTCATCTTCTGTCCACTCAGCGACCAGCGTAATATTACGCGTGATCGGAGTATTGAGGAAGCTGAATATCTCGCCATCAAGCGTCCATGTAGCGAAATAATGAGACTCATCAGGATCTTCATATACAGGGTCTTCCGGTTTCGTTGCGAATGCTCCTGCTTCGACTATCTGATCTTCAATAGGATTAGATGTTCCGCCATTGAGATCGAATCTGACACGATAACCCCACTTAGCAATCAGTGTAATATCTGAATCAATCCTCATGTTATCGAAATCAAACGGCTCTTCAGCATCACCAAGATACCAACCCATGAATACATATCCTTCACGATATGGATCAGCAGGTCTAGCTACATGACCATTTTCATTAACCTTTTGTTCGCTGACATCGGTTCCACCTTTAGAATCAAACGTTACTATTGGTAAATTATCATTAACTATTACAGTTATCCTGATCGTTGATGTCTTGTGATATGGATCAAGCAATCTCGGATAAGCTGTGACATCGATAACATACGTGCCAGGCTGAGCATTTTCTGCAACCTCGATATAGGCATCAACAAAGGCGATTCCTTCAGTTTTCAAGGACAGCGGACTGTCTTCTTCAGTTGAAGCATCGTATCTTCTTACGAGATTAGACAGATAGAGATCTGAAATACCGATCTCAGCTCCCGGATCAGCGTGGAATGTCATTTCTTCGTATAAAGCCAGCGATCTGGAAGAAATCTCCTCGAATACAGCAACAAACTTCATGCTTGTTCCAGCATCGATCATTTCCTGTGTAACAGTAAATGAGTATTCGCTGTCAGTTGAAACTTCTTTACCAGCACCGTCTTCCCACATGATAAATCTGTGGTTCTCTTCCGGGAACGCTCTTAATGTGACGGTTTCACCGTTTCTGTAATTACCGGTTCCTACAGCGGTTCCGAATTTATCGTTGTTAGATACTGCTTCAACATAAACGGATTTTTCCCATTCAGCAACCAGAGTCATATCACCTTTAACTCTCTCGTTTCTGAAGTCGAACAGCTTGCCGTCGTAATACCATCCAATTAATGAATATGTATTTCCTTCTTTATCTGTGCGTTCTTTCAGATCAGGCTCTGCTACCAGTCCCTGATAAGGGATTTCCTGAGAAGCAACGTCTTTACCGCCTCTTGAATTGAAACTTACAGTATAAATATCTCTGTCATAGTAGATGTTTATAATTCTGCTGCCGTCAGCTAAAACGGTTGGGCTGTTACTGCGTGGTACAGATGAACCGCTTGCGTAATGGAAGCCAGTGATCTTTATCTGCTGTTCTTTATAATCGATAACGTTGTCTGTAGTACCATGTCTGGTTTCGGTCTTAAACGGTTCTTTCTCGTATTCTTTAGAATTCAGTTTCTGGACGTAATGATTGACTGTGTATGGTGTATTGGTGTACGGCATATGTCTTGCAAAAAGCGGTATGACATTTACGCCATAATCTTCAATATTTATATCCAGAACACTTGCCGCAATACTGATTACTGAATCGTCGACGATCGATTCACTTGTAACTCTCTGCGCAAGGAATTCAAGAGCTGTTCCTTCCGGTAATGTATACCATCCTGATTCATATCCTTCTACATACAATTCTTTCAGAACATCTCCATATGGCTCACCATAAGTCGCATAATCAATTGATATAGGAAGCCAGCTTTCTGATTTGGAATCGATCAGGAGGATAGTATATCTCTTTCCTTGCCACTGTGCATATAAATTAACGGTTCCATTACTGATATATGGTTTCAGATCTTCATAGCTGACTCTTTCGTTTGTATTGAAAGATTCTCCGGTTCCGTCTTCAGCCGTGTTCCACTCAACAAAGTCATACCCGTGTTTTTCTTCCGGTTTGCTTAATTTGAATGGTGAGGATTCTATCGAGAAGCTTCTTGCGCTTTCATCTGAAACAGTAGCGTTGTTATAAGATATCGTGTAGTTATTGAGTTTCCACTGTGCATAGAGCGTAACAAATCCCTCATCCTGATAATTTGTGAGATCGCCGTATGTTACATATTGTCTGTTCTTAAAGCTTCCACCTGTTCCGTCAGAGTTCGTTGTCCACTTTTCAAATTCGTATCCTTCTTTGACAAATTCGTTGTTATAAAGCGGTGCACCGATAGGAGCTCCAATGATATTCTGCTTTTCCATAGATCCGCTGTCGGCGCCGTTTCCATCAAACTGAACGGTATAATATTTGCCGTTAATGGTCAGAACAATATTGATGACCTTGGTGGCATCCTTAAAGTTGTTATCGCCTGCAGCAGTAGCGTTGACAGTCAGATAGTATATACCGTCAGATGTGTTGCCCTTAATCCTAATATTAGTGCCATCAAGTTCAAATCTGTCTATTACAGATTCACGTAAATCCAGTTTTCTTGCACTGGTCAGTTTGTAAGTAACGGCACCTTTCGCGTTTGTCGCACCAACAAAGAACACTGTACGTTCATCAGTGCTGAATGATGTTACGATGACCTGAGATTCTATTACACTGATCGGATTCTCGGCCTTATTGATCGTCCAGGTTAATTCCTGTTCATCTGTCGTTCCATCTTCCCAGTAATAACCGTCTTTGTCTTTCAGATCGACCCAGATCTTATAATCACCTGCGTCTTTACCTTTACTATCCTCTTTGTAGACGATCTTCATCAGCTTTCTGTCGAAGTTGTCCAGATCTTCTTCTTTGACATACTGCCATTTGCCGTTATAGACAAATTCTTTATTGACAGTTGGAACAGTTACTCCGTTGCTTGTAATCGACCATTTCAGAAGTTTATCTGAAGTATCGTCTTCTATGCCGGTGTCCCACTCATAGTTCTGTTTAGCTTTGTCTCTGAGACTGATCGTGATGGAGTAATCACCAACATATTTCTTGCTGCCGAAATCTCCTGACATCTTCATCATGTTGTTGTTGTATCCGGTGATCTCAACGTGATGCTTCTCTCCATCATAAGCGAACGAAGAATCCCCGACGATGGTCGGAACATCTAAGCGTGCTTTCTTGATCTTTAAAGTAACTGTGACCGGCTCGTTGCCACCGGTGCTCCAGGTGTGGTTGGCATCCGGTACATAAACGGCAGTATAAGTACCGGCATCGATACCTCTGTCGCTTCCGCCAGGCAAAATATCAACACCATCCGGTTTGTTATAACCGTTGGTCTGAACGTGACCGTTATAGGTCGTTTCTACATATTCCTCTGGTTTATCTATACCTGCAGCAGTAATCGTCAGAATAACATCAACAGGTGAAGCTGAATTATCATCTGACCAGCAGTAGTTGCTGTAAGGAGTATAAGTAGCTATGTACTCACCGACTTCTTTTCCTTTGTAATTTCCTGTAACAGCAACTTCATCAGGCTTTCTGTAACCGTTGGTCTGAACACAGCCGTTATAAGCAACAGTCCTGTCTACCGGTTTATCTCCTATCGGTTTTCTTTCAATGGTCCATGAAACTAAACGGTTATCGCTTCCACCTTTTTCATCATTCCAGACATAGTTATGCTTATCTTTTAAAGCGATCTCTATATCATAGTTTCCGGCATCCGCATGCGTATTGCCACGGACGATCTTCATCAGGTCAGGATCGAAGCTATCAAAATCTTCTTCGTTTACAGTCTGATATTTCTTGACCTCAGTGACGATGCTGCCGACACGCTTCATACCGCCCTTAAATACATAAGTTGTGGTCACGTTAGGAATGTCGATTGCTTTCGGGAAGATATGCCATTCCAACTTGACATCAGTGATCGTATTATCAGTCCACTTGTAATTCTGTTTATCCTTCAATGAAACGACAGCAATGTATGTACCGGCGTTCTTTCCGCAGTTGCCAATGATATTCATTGCCTGCTCGTCAAAACCAACGAGGTCCGCATACTGGACTTCGCCGTTATAGACTAAAACATCATTGACAGTCGGTTTAGCAAATTCTTTTCTCTTGATGACCATCTTCACCTGGACAGGCGTTCTGGTGCCATCGCTCCAGCAGTAGTTCTTATCAGGAGTATAGATGGCTATATATGTACCGGCTTTGATGCCACGGTCATCACCGACCATCGTGATGCCTGACGGAGCACGGTAACCGTTGTTGTGTTCGTTTCCGTCATAGACATATTCAACATAGGTTCCAGGTTTTCCGGAAACGGCCTGTTTATTGTTAGAGGCGTTCTCGGACTTTTCTTTTACATAATTGATCAGTCCGGAAAGGGAACTTGAAGTTGTTATTCCTGTCGTTCCTGTTGAATAGGATCCCGGTCTGTATCCGGTAGACTTCTTGCCGATAGAAACAAGGAACGACTGCTCCTTGATATCTTCGTGATTGTTGTCACCAGCGAGTTTGTAGAAAACGGTGTAGACTCCGGCATCCAGTCCGGTCGGAAGCTCTTCGCTCCATTCACCGTCATTGACTTTGTAAAGGATCGTGCCGTAAGGGGAAGATCCGCCATGGACAAGTGCCTGATCTTTGCCGTTGTAGATCAGACCTTCAACGGCGCTTGGTACAGTGGTGTATTCACTTGCGGCTTTACCGATCGTATAGATATAGGTTATATCCTTGTCAGCTTCCTTATGGGTGCTGTCGCCGGTCGCATGTGCTCTGATCTTGAGCGTATAGACTCCGGCCGGTGTGCCTTTTGCGACGAGGACCTGTGTGTCAGTGTTGGAAAGCAGAGTGAAATAATCGACGTCTTTGAATTCGCTGTCTTTTGCGGAGATCAGTTCATAGGTAACATCACCCTGAGCGTCTTTGGCAGGAAGGAACGTGAAAACAGAGGACTCGTTTTCATCATAAGTCGGAATATAAAGACTGTTATCCTGTGTCTCGTAGACGGTCATGGAGTTGCCTGTCAGACCGCTACACTTAGATAATCCGAATAAAAGCGCTATCAGAAGCAATACCGCTGCTATTATTATCGGAATCAGTTTCCTTTTTTTATTCTCGTTATTCATAAATTGTCCTCCTATGTTTCCAAAAGCACACAAAAACGTCTATCTATAATTATATGTAATTTCTTTTATAAATAAAATACTTTTGTTCAGTTCCGAACTATTTAGTAATGTATCGATCTTGTATTATAATATTATTAAACTTTTTAATGAAAGGCGGTTTTGAGAATGTCTTATATTGAATTTAAAGATGTTTCTAAGATATATCAGATGGGTGAAGTAGAAATTAAAGCCCTCGATGAAATGTCCTTTGAGATAGAAAAGGGAGAGTTCGTCGTGATCCTGGGTGCGTCAGGTGCAGGCAAGACCACGATCCTGAACATCCTGGGCGGTATGGATACGGCAACATCTGGTCAGGTCATCATTGATGAGCACGATATTGCGAAATATGACCGCAAGAAACTGTGTGAATACAGACGCAATGATATCGGTTTCGTCTTCCAGTTCTATAACCTGGTCCAGAACCTGACGGCTAAAGAAAACGTCGAACTGGCTTTACAGATCTGTAAAGATCCGCTCGATCCTGTGGAGACACTTAAACTTGTAGGATTACAGGACCGCATGGACAACTTCCCGTCTCAGCTCTCAGGCGGTGAACAGCAGCGTGTGGCAATCGCCAGAGCTGTGGCCAAGAACCCGAAGCTGTTGCTGTGTGACGAACCTACCGGTGCCCTGGACTACCAGACCGGCAAACAGGTACTGAAGGTTCTGCAGGATATGGCGTTCAAAGAAAAGATGACAGTTGTCATCGTAACACACAACTCCGCTCTTGCGGATATGGGTAATAAGATAATCAGAGTCAGATCCGGAAAAGTCGATTCTGTTAAACTCAATAAGAAACCTAAGAAGGCAGAGGCGATCGAATACTGATGTTCAGACTTGAAACTTTCAGACTGATCGGAAAGACCTTCCGACGCTTTCTCTCACTGACAGTCATCGTTTTCATCGGTGCCGGTTTTATGATGGGTCTTTTGTCCACTCCTGATGTCATGAGAAGAAGCGTTGATATCTATTATGATCATAATAAACTTCCGGACGTGAAGATCTATTCTCCTTACGGTTTCGGTGTTGAAGATTATATGACGCTGCAAAAGGCTAACGGTATTGACTCAGTCTTTGCTTCAAAAGAGATCGATGTCTATTGTGGCAAAAACGGCGATACCTCAAAAGTGTGCCGGATTTCAGAGATCTCCCGTAAAAACAACGACTATGAACTGGTCGAAGGTCGGCTGCCACAAAGAAAAGGTGAATGCATCGTTCTTTATGATGAAACCATGGAGACCATGGATGTTGGCGATGTTGTCACCTTGGATTACGGAAAGAAAAATATTGATGAATATCTGGCCAGTGACAGATATACAGTAGTCGGAATCTTTAAGTCTCCGGAATTCATGAGCAAGTTCCTTGGAACTTCTACTTTCAACAACGAAGAACTGCAGTTCGTTATTTATGTTCCTAACAGCGATTTTCTGACTGATTACTATACCACCATGTATCTGCAACTTGAAGATGCGGATAAATACATGTCAAATACAAAAGCTTATGACCGTTATATCAATAAAAAGATAACCGATGTAGAAGACGTTGCCAGCGAGCAGCAGTCCTACCGTCGCGATAAGATCATCAAGGAAGCCGAAGAGACACTGGACCAGAACGAGAAACTCTTCAATCAGATGAAAGAAGAGGGACAGAGGCAGCTCGATGACGCAAAGAAACAGTTGCAAGAAGCCAACATCCAGATCGTTACCTATGAAGCTCAGCTTAATGTTCTGGAAGGTGTGATCAGTTCTTTACAGGCGTCGATCGAAAAAGATTCTGATATTTTAGGTTCCATCTACAGCACCACTGTTGATGTGGAAGGTGATATAAACAATATTCTGGAAATCGCCGGACTTGATGGTATCTATTTCGGTTCAGGAACGATGGAATACGTCTATAACGAATACAACAAGACCGTCGCTCAGTACAACTCGCTCAGAGGTCAGTTAAACTCGGCCAAAGCTCAGTATCAGGAAGGTCTCGAAGAATATACAGAAGCCGTGATCACATTTGAAAAAGAGGTCGAAGATGCCGAACTGCAGCTCAAGCTTGCCAGACAGGAGCTTGATGAACTGCCCAGTTCTGAATGGATCATTCTGGACAGAGACAAGTTCTACTCTGCCGTCATGTATAAAAACAACACCAAGCAGATGGCCTCAATCGGCATCTATATGCCGATCATGTTCTTCCTGGTCGCTGCTTTAGTCTGCCTTACTACAATGAAACGACTAGTCGACGAACAGAGAGGTCAGATCGGTATCTATGTCGCTCTGGGTTATTCGAATATCCAGATCATCGGCAAATATGTTACTTATGCCATGCTGGCATCACTGGTTGGCGGAATTGCCGGAATCTTTGTTGGGCAGGCGCTGTTCCCTACCGTCATCTATGACACATGGAGGATGCTGTATAATCTGCCGGAAATGCGCGTGATGTTCCCGGTCAAATATGCGGTCATATCTGTCGGTTCGTTTGTGATCCTGATGTGCGGACTGACGGCATATGTCGTCAACAACACCGTCAAAGATGTACCGGCATCGCTCATGAGGCCGGTCGCTCCGAAGAAAGTCAAGGAGCTGATGATCGAAAAGATCCGCTTCTTATGGAACGCTTTATCTTTCACATCCAAGATCACGGCGAGAAACATCTTCCGTTATAAAGCAAGGTTCCTGATGACGATCGCCGGTATTGCCGGCTGTACTGGTCTGCTTATTCTGGGCTTCGGTATCAGAGATTCTGTTTCTGACGTTGTTGATATCCAGTATGGCAAGATCCTTACATATACCGACCGTATCTATCTTGAGAGTGACGAGTATATCGATAACTTTATGGCAACTTTAAGTAGAGATCCTAATATCTCTTCTCTCTCCAGACATATGACATATATGACAAAAGTCTATCTTGAAGATGACGATGATACCGCCAACATGGTAGTCATCAGTCCGTATGAAGCAAGTGTAGCATTCGGCCTTAATGAAACGGACAGAAAAACACCAATCAAATTGGATAACAGCGGCGTGGTCGTTTCAGAAAAATTTGCCAAGAATCATAGCCTGAAAGTCGGTGACCGCATCACTGTTGAATCGGTCAACGGTCTGAAAGCTACTGTTACGATAAACAACATCTGTGAAATGTACTATCAGCACTTTGTCTTCATGACAGATACGCTGTATGAGAATGCTTTTGGCGAAAAAGCAAAAGATAATGTCATAGCTGTAAAAACTTCAAACTCTGATCTGCTTAAAGTTGAGGCTTCAAACCTCGAAGGATGCGTGAGTGTCTTCAATGTCGGCACCTTCAGGGAAACGTTCTTCACTATGGTCTCAGCTCTGAATCTGATCATTCTGGTCATCATTCTGGTAGCCGGTTCGCTTGCGTTTGTCGTACTTGTCAACCTGACTCAGGTAAACATCTCTGAACGTGTCAGAGAGATCGCTACTCTTAAAGTGCTCGGCTTCAACGATCACGAGATCAACATGTATATCTTCAAGGAGATACTGCTGCTGTCGCTGATCGGCTGTGTAGTAGGTGTTCCGATCGGTATAATTGAACATCACTTCATCATGAATTCTCTCAACATGGAAGGGTTCATGTTCAGTAAAGTGATCAATCTTCCTTCTTATATCATCTCCTTTATCATCACGATCCTCTTCACGATCATTGTGCTGATGTTCATGAGAAAACCGTTACAGAAGGTCGATATGGTCGAATCACTCAAGAGCGTTGAATAGTTAACGAAAGCACATCAGGACGATGTGCTTTCTTCTTCTTTTTCTTTTTTCAGCAGATAACGTTTGATCTTCATCGTTGTAGTTTTCTCAAACGGTATCGTTCTGACCTTGATCTTTCCGATGTTCTTGTAATTCGGAACAGAACGGTTATAAAAATCGACGTCGTTCTCCAGCATCTTCCTTGCTTCTGAGAAAGCATCTTCATCAAGATAGAATTCGCCGACGATCTCTCTATCTTCTTCGTATACCGCTACTTCTTTAACATATGGCAGTTTGATCAGTTTGTTTTCGATCTCTTCCGGTGAGACGTTTTCACCGTTAGACAGTACGATCAGATTCTTTTTTCTACCAGTAATAAACAAGAATCCGTCCTTGTCGATCTTTCCGAAATCGCCGGTCCTGAACCATTCATCTTCAAACGCTTCGGCTGTTGCTTCCGGGTCTTTGTAATATCCTTTCATGACGTTTGAGCCTTTAACAAGAACTTCGCCGATCCCGTCTTTATCAGGATCGATTATTTTTACTTTGTTGCAAGGCAGCACTTTACCGACGCTTCCAAAGCGGAAATCATGAGGTCTGTTCACCGCTACGACAGGGGAACATTCGGTTATTCCGTATCCGTTTATGACCTGTATGCCCAGATCATAGAATCCTCTTTCGACATCTTCATCAAGCGGTGCTCCGCCGCAGATTATGACTTCCAGTTTCCCGCCGAAACTGTCGTGTATCTCTTTGAACAGTTTCTTTCGTGCATCGATACCGAAAGCCATCAGAAATCTGCTTAAGGAGATCGCTTTTTTAAGTCTGGTCTCCTGACCGTTCTTGCGTGCGCTGTTCCAGATGCCGTTATATAATGTTTCGACCATCAGCGGAACAGCAGATATATTCTGCGGATGATTGTTCTTCAGATCCTTCATCAGTCTTTTCATGTTAGGACTGAAGCGCATGGTGCCGCCGCACAGAAAGATACCGAACATGGCGGCAGCCCAAGGGAACGTATGATGCAGAGGCAGGAAGATCTGCGTGTCATGTTCAACAACGTGCCTGCAACAGGCGACCGCATCAGACATCAGGTTCTTCTGACTCAGCATTACACCTTTCATGGTACCGGAAGTACCGGATGTGAAGACAATGGCAGCCAGATCGTCCTTGTCGATGATAGTCTCTTCGTATGAACGATCACCTTCTTTAAGGAGGTTTCTGCCTTTTTCGCAGTATGCATCCATTTCATTCAATGACAGAAATATGATTTTTTCTCTATCAGCTTTTGCGATCAGATCTTTGTCTTTTTCTGAATATATGACGGCTTTACATTCACATCTTTCGAGCAGTCCGACGATCTCTTCGCTGTTCAGATTCCTGTCCAAAGGAACGACTACATTACCGCTGTTGATGATGGAAAAATAAGCCAGGCACCATTCGTTTGAATTCTCTCCCAGAAGACCGATATTGGCTTTGCGAAGACCTTCGCTCAGAAGATATGTCGCGCACTCTTTTACCAGATCGGAAAATTCAGCTGAAGTGATCGATCCGCCTGTTTTTGTATACAAAAAAGGCTTGTCGTCGTTTGATTGCTTCCCGTATTCAACAAGCTGTCTTGAGATCTCGATCTCGGGGATTTCGTAGTATGGATATATACCGTTTTTCATGATTTACAGAAATATTATAAACCAGGGAATCATAAAATGCATAAAGCAAAACCTCTTCAGGATATATTGCTTTTGTGTTTTTACGTGTCAAAACGACACATTGCTTTTCCTGTCTTTCAGAAAATCTATTGCTGTTATTGTCAGAACGATAATTATATAATTATTATTGAAATTTAAAGGACTAGATTCTATGAGAAAAGAAATTGTTGAGAAGCTGAAAGAACTTATTTATGACTATTTGGGAAAAAGAGATATCGATATTTCAGAAGAAAGCCTGTTGATCGAAGATCTGGGTTTTTCATCCCTGGATCTTATCAGTATCAGCGGAAACATTGAAGACTGTTTCGATATTGAAATAGAAGACAAGGCCATCTACGAGATCAGAAGCGTAGGTGACGCTGCCGAGTTTATTGAAAGAAAGTTATCTGAGTAGATCTATGTACGAATTGCACGATTCACAGAAGTTCATGTATTTTGCTGACAGGCAGGGAGCTGGACAGGCTCTCCTTTTGTGCGGAAGTATCACCATACCGCACAAAACCGAGATCGAAAAGATGCAGGAAGCTGCCAATCAGGTCTTCTGTCTGAATAACGGGCTGAGAACATATTTCATTGAAAAAGACGGAACAGTATATCAGGATATAAGGCCTTATGAAAAAAAAGAATTTGAAGTATTAAAGTTTGAAAGCAAGGAAGAGCTCGATGCTTTCGGTAAGGTGTATGCTACTATTCCGCTCCAGTTGGATATCCGCAGTGAAGGAAAAAAATCGGCAAACAAAGAAAAAGCGAGCAGGCCTTCAGCAACACTTATCAAAAACGTTCTTGTCCATAACACTAAGATGTTCTTTACCAAGATGCGTATGGGCATGCTCAAAAGAGATAAGGGATGCTGTGAACTTATGTTGTTTGAACTGCCTGAAGCAAACGGTGTCATCATCAAGATGCATCACATCGTTTCTGATGCCTGGACAATGATGCTCCTGGCAAACCAGTTCATCTCGATCCTGAATGGAAATACAGTCGAAGCATTTGACTATCAGGAGTTCGTTGAAAACGAAAAGAAGTATTATCTCAGCAAGCGCTATGAGCGTGACAGTGAATACATGAAGGAACAGCTGAGCCGCTGTCCTGAGGCAACCTGGATCTGGCCTGAACCTTACACTTCTCTTGAAGCATCTCGTGATACCGTAGTTCTGGATAAAGATACCACTTCTGCGATCAACAAATACTGTGAAACGAACGGTTTAACTCCTTATGTCGTTTTCCTTACGGCTGTATGCATATACATAAACCGCAAGATCAACAGAGAGACTTTTTATATCGGATCGGTTGCGCTCAACCGTTCCAATTACCGTGAGAAAAATACTGCCGGCATTTTTGTATCCAGCGTTCCGGTTCTCATGGAACTCGACGTTGAAGACAGTTTCGCTGAAACACTCAATAAAGTCAAAGACAAGTCACTTGGTGCTTTCAGACATCAGAAAGGTGTTGCTAAAAACAAAGACAGCAAAAAGATGCTGTATGATATCTGGATCAGTTATCAGAACGCGACTTTGGATGCTGACGCTTCAGTAGACTGCACCCAGTATTACTGTAATTATTCGATCGATACGACGATTTTCAGCATAGAAGACCGCTCAATGGAAGGTCAGTTCAAACTTCATTTTGACCATAACTGCAAAGTACCGAAGGAAGATGTCGATGAACTGTTCGCTACTGTGATAAGTATCTTGAAAAACGGAATCAATGACGACACTGTAAAAATCAAAGACTTATAATCTGGAGGCACCATCATGAAAATACTTGCATCATTATACAATTCGTTTCTGTTTCATGCCGGGAGTTTGCTTGGTTCTATTTTTCGTCATGATTATATAAACAAAGCAAGAAATGGAAAGAAAACCAGCGAAAAGACGCTGCTTAAAATAATCAATTCCAGCAAGAATACGGTATACGGCAAAAAATACAATTTTTCTGATATCCATTCGATTGAAGACTATCAGAAAAATGTGCCTTTTTCTCTGTACGAAGATTACAAGGAATATATTGAAGAAACGATCAATAACGGCACTAAAGATCTTATTACCGGGCACAAGATCGTCTACTTTGCAGCCACTTCAGGTACAACTACTGCAAAAAAACTGATTCCTCAGACAACTGCTGCGTTTCCCGGATATTTTAAACTTATTTGTATTTATCTGAACGACCTTGTAAAAGCGTTGCGCTCAAGAGGTGTTTCTGCCTTCAATGCGAGAGGTTTTCTGGAAACAGAATTATCTAACAGTTCTAAGGAAGGTGAAGATGGTGTCGATACGGGCGTTATTTCCAATTTTTGGGCTGATGTTTTTAAATTCTTTATACCATCTTTTACTCAACTCCCTAAAGAGATCATAAGTAACGAAGAGGCCAATGATAAAAAATATATAAAGGTGCGCTATGGCCTACAGGCTCCTGATCTGAACTATATCGGCGGAATATTCACTTCTTCAATCGCCGATTCCATTCATTATATTGAAGATAATTATGAATTACTGATCAAAGATATTGAGGAAGGCGTTATAGATCCTTCGATTGATATATCTAAAAATTTAAGAAATAAGCTACAGGCTAAATTAAGACCTGATCCAAAACGGGCGGCAGAACTAAGAGAGATTTTTTCCACAAAATCCGATACTCCTCTGATTTCCCGTATATGGAAGAACATGTCATATATCTGTTCAGTAGGTTCTGCTGATTTTGAGCCTTTTACAAAGTTTATTCTCAGCCTGTGTAAAAAGGATGTTGTTTTCAGTTATGGTGCCTACGCATCTTCTGAAGCGCTCATGGGCTGCGCCGTTAAAACTGACGATCCGAGTTATCTGCTGCTTGTTGATAATGTTTTCTTTGAGTTTGTTCCAATAGATAAAGACATAAGCGACCTGGATAGACCATTATTGATCAATGAGGTCGAAGTAGGAAAGCTTTATGAATTGATCATTACTAACAGATCCGGACTTTACAGATACAGGATCAGAGACGTTGTAAAGATAGTTGGCTTCGAAGGGGATACACCTTATATTGAATTTGCTTATCGTGCCAATTTTGTTACTGACTTGTGCGGAGCGCATATTAATGGTGAACATCTTGCAGCAGGCATCAAAGCTATCGAAGACAAGTTTGGCTTAATCGTTTTAGATTTCAGTATTTACGCAAATAAAGATCTCAAAAATCCACACATTGATCTGTATATAGAATTTAATCGTGAAGTAGGTCCAAATATTATTAAAAAAATGGAAGAAGCATTTGATGAAGGTATGAAACAGTCGTCGTTGGATTATGATAACTACCGAGAAGTCGGATATATCAAGCTTGCCAGATTACTGCCTGTTAGAAAAGGAACTTATACAAAGTACCGCAAAATGAAAATATCTCAAGGATCTTCAGGAAATCAGCTGAAAGCACTCCGGGTAATCAATGATGAAATGCTTGATTATTTCAAGTCTTCAACAATCTAATTTCAAATATTATATTATTCATCAATAAGAAGCTTTCTCAGTTCCTCTAAAGGTCTGATAAAGCTTTTTTCTTCATGACGGACATTCTTCCTCATGTTCTGATAACGGGCCAGGAATTCCCGGCTGGAAAGTCGTTGTGCTTCATGCGCAAAGACCAGATACTGTTCCATCGCATCTGATGTCACAACGATCAGCCGGTATTCATCTTTTAACTTCTCGCTCTGCTGCTCGATATACATATCAGCTGTCTGTCCGCTGCGTGTATAGACGATGCTGATGTTGTCTCTTCTGGAAACATTGGTCTTTCCGGAATCCTGCAGGTAGGCATCAAAGACCAGAACACAGTAGGCGGATACATAACCGGAGAAATCACAGACCAGATCGATGACTTTCTCTCTGGCGCTGATCAGGTCATTTAACGGTATATCATCCATCGCATGCATGACATTATATCCGTCGATGAGATACAGAAGATCCTTCGGCTTACTGTAAGTAGTCTTGCGTTCAGTTTCTGTGTCACTTCTTTTTTCGATGTATCGCGGTCTCGGTTTATACAGAGAGTTCCATACTCTTTTCAGTTCTTCTTCATTGACACTGCGTGCACGATGAACAACAGCAGGCTTGTAGTCCGCAAAGTAGTCGCGTAGCAGAATATGCATATTCTCTTCAACTTCTTCCGGAGGGATATAGACACCGGCTCCGCTTCTCGTGAAGACGGATCCGACCGGCTTGCTCTGATCGCTGAGATAATCATAATTCTTTTTTTCAATTACGTCTTTCTCGTTGCGGCACCGGTCATAGAAATGACCTTCGATCGCATAGGAGAAGTCATCTTTGAAACGATTCCTCAGGATCAGGATCAGTTCGTTGTATGATCTTTTATCGATCTTGGCCATGATCATCTCTTCTTCCACATCAAAAGTATATTGCGCAGCTGAAAGTTCAGAGATGATGCCGTTAAGGCTCTTCTGATCACCGCTGAAACTGACCAGATAATACGGTTCCAGCAGATAGTTCTTTGCTTTGGACAAAGCCTGTCTGATAGCTCTGTTTAACGCCTGGACAAGATCTCCGCCTTCAGTATGTTTGAGATGGGTAGCAGTCGCCACGATCTCGATCTCGATCATATCCAATGGTGAATCCGTAAGGATGCCGCACGGTCTGTAGGTCTTCAGATATTCAAGCAGGACCGAATCTTCTTTGCGTCCTTTGACTTTGAATGTATCAGCTGGAGTGAGTCTCACCAGCACTTCCGCATAATGTCGCAGCGGTTCATAATGTCCGACTCCGTATACTTCTTCTTCGATGCTTTCACAATAATCGATCAGCGGTTCGGAGAAATCTACTTCGATCTTGAACCTTTCTTCGATCAGATCACTGATGAAATCTTTCTGCAGTTCACCGAGCAGATCGATCGTTACTTCTCTGTTTAGAGTTATCTTGAGTTCCGGGAATTCATCGTTGAGTGACTGTAGGATACGATACAGTTCGTTGTTGTCGAGATCGGATCTCAGGGCATATGTCATCGTATTTAATTCACTGTCTTCTTCTTTGAACAGCGAAGGCAGATAAGTTCCGGCTTTAAGACCCTGCAGTCCTTTAACGGCACAAAGATCATTTCCTTTTACTTCCTGTACACTTTCTTTTCTGCTGCCGTTGAACTGGACGATCTCCGAGATCTTGTGATCAGAAAAGACATCGCGGTTATGCAGAGTTCCGGAGAAGACTTTCAGATGGGCATAGTCATCGACTTTATAGATATAGGCTTTCAGCTGTTCACCGGAAACCGGTACTTCCACGTAGCGGTCGATATAATCGAGCAGTTCGTCTATTCCTTCTTCGTGTAATGCCGAACCGGAAAAGACAGGGATCAGCTCGCCCTGTTTAAGATCATTTATGATATATCTCTCATCTACTTCTTTGTCATTCAGATACTTATCCAGCAGCTCTTCATGATTGAGAGCCGTGGTCTCTTTTGATTCTCTGTAAGAAACGATCGATGGATCGAGGATCTTCTTGAGATCGGCGATGATCTCTTCCTCGCTTTTTACTGCCGCATCCATCTTGTTTAAAAAGATAAACAACGGATACTGTAAGGCCTTCAGCTGATGAAAGCGTCTGATCGTATCAGCAGGTACAGTTCCTGAAGCATCTACAAGCAGTATTGCCAGATCAGGGATGAGGAAACTGCGGTTGATCTCTCCGACAAAGTCCAGATGTCCCGGTGTATCCAGATAGATATAGTCTTTGTCTTTGTAGGAGAAACGGGCTTCCTTGGTGTAGACCGTGATCCCTTTCTTCCTTTCATAGTCATGAAAATCGAGGAAGGAATCCTCATGGTCTACTCTTCCGCTTTTATTCAGAAAACGACATCTGTGTAAGATGGCTTCTGACAGCGTGGTCTTTCCCGCATCGACATGGGCATATACTCCGATAATGATCCGGCTCATAGTTTCGAACTATTCTCTGGTTCTTAATTCGTATAAGAGATCTTCTTTATTGTAGATCGGCCAGTGTCCGCCGATACATTTATCGACTTGCAAAGCATCGATCGCTTTTATGAACTCTTCGGTCTTTCCCTTATCAGCGATCCAGGTCGGAAAGACACCGCTCAAGGCATCGCCGAAGAAGACGACTCTTTCTTCCGGTACATAGATCAAAGTCGCATCATCAGTGTGCGGTGATACGGCTGTAAAACACCTGATCTTGAGATCACCGGTATCGATATCCAGTTCATCTTCAAAGACGATATCGGCAGGGATGACGACGATCTCTTTACCGTTTATATATTCTTTCGCAATACTCGGATCGAGAGCCAGGAATTCTTTATCATGTTCAGGTGATCTTTCAGCGATGAACTCAAGAAGATGTTCGTTAGTCCTTTTGTTGGCTACACTCAGACCGTTGATCGCATGCATCGCAAAAGAATGATCCCAGTGCCAGTGAGTGATCACGGTCAATGAAGGTAAGGGCAGATCATGTTTCTTCAGTTCTTCATAGAATTCATTAAGGTGGTCGTCTGAATGTCCGGCATCGATCGCTACCGAAAACTTTTCACCTCTGATATAACCTAACGCCGGTCTGTCTCTTTCTTCCTCATATGCCGAATAATAGATCCTGTCACTGTATTTATATAGTTCCATATGTCTCCTTATCACGAACGGTAACGTGTTTCATCCATTCAAAAACAGCTATAATTATTTTATCAGTTAATACTGATATCAGGAGGTATTTTACAATGGGTGTATTTTCCAAATATCATCGTTACCGTGAGGCAGGTGAGGCTGCCAACGTCAATAATGTGGAAGCATTCGGCGAACCGGCTCTTTCGCTGTTCTCTACTTCCAAGGTGTTTACTTTACATCATCTGATGGATATAACCGATGATCAGAACAACGTCGTCTATCACAGTGAGACCAAATTCCCGTCTCTTCATGACAAGACCGATGTCACGGATGCCAATGGCAATCACATCTCCCACATTGAGAGGAAGTTCTTCTCTCTTCATCATCGTCACTATGTGACCATGAATGACGGTTTTCAGTTTGAAATCTATTCTGAACTGTTCCATCTGATCAAAGACATCATCGTCATCAAGGAACTGGGCTGGACCATCAGAGGCAATATCCTGGCTTTGAACTTTGAAATGTATGACCAGAACGAAAACATTGTAGCAGTCATCTCTCAGAAGATGTTATCGATACATGACAAATTCTGTATCGATATCTATCAGCCGGAGTATAAGGACATCGTCGTTACGATACTCATCACCCTGCAGCACATTATCAAAGACAGAGAAGCGGCTGCTTCAAGTTCATCTTCTTCTTCGTCCTCATCAGCTTCAAAGTAGATCACGATACAGTTTGTATACTGATCAAAACAGGCAGCGTCAATCGTTGCCTGTTTTTGTGTTCATGCGCCAAGCAGATATACCGGATAAGAGTATGATATATCGCTGATCGGCCTGATCTTATCACAGGTATCGATGACCAGACCCGTACCGATCTTCATTTTATACTTATTAAGAACATCAAAATTCTTAGTTGCTTTCTTCGGTGCTTCGCTTTTTTTGATCTCAATCGGATAAAGCATATCCTGTTTGACATACAGCAGATCGATCTCTTTCTGATCGATATCGCGATAGTAATACAGGATCCAGTTCGGATCGATGTTGTAGCTGTAACAGTTCTTGATCATTTCAGAAACGACATACGTTTCAAAAAAAGCTCCGGACATTGCCCCGTTTTCCAGCATTTCCGCATCAGGCCATTTACACAGATAAGCACAGAGACCTGTATCCATGAAATACAGTTTTGGTGCCTTTATGATCCTGTTGGACATATTTGCCATATAAGGCTGAAGCAGGTAGATGATCCCTGACCGTTCCAGGATCGAGAGCCATCTTTTGCATGTCCTGACATCAATACCTGTTGCGCCGGCTAAAGTATCATATTTCAGTTCCTGAGCCGTTCTTAAGGCGATCAGTGACAGAAAATTCCTGAATTGTATCTCACTGTCCTGAGAGATCATTTTTCTAACATCTTTCTCTATATATGTGCTGACATATGCCCGAAAATAAGACTCCCGGTCTGCTTTTCCGGTAACGATATCAGGCATACCTCCAGTGAAGATATCTTCAAAGATCTGCTTTCTGGTCCTGTATTTTGCTTTCGTTTCGTTTTCTTTCTGCAGTAGTGATCTTATATCCGGATCAAAAAGCTGAGCTCCTGTCCCATATTTTTCAGCCTGCGAAAATGTCGACATATCTATTATTCCGCATCTTCCCGCCAGCGAATCAGATACGCTCTGCTGAAGCTCGAACTGAGATGAACCGGTAATGATATACATCAATTCTCTCTTCTGATCGTTCTTGACCCATTTCAGATTCTGTTCATCGATACTGATCTTTATATAATCAAAAAGTTCCGGAGCCTTCTGAATCTCATCTATTACCAGCGGCCATCCGTATGTTTCGATAAACAGTCGCGGATTATTGATGGCCAACGTTCTGTCCTCAACGTTATCCAGGGTGACCTTTCTGATATCTTCTCCAAACAGAAAATCGACAGTCGTTGATTTGCCGCACTGTCTCGGTCCGTATATGGCAACGCAGGGGAACTGTTCTGCCATCGATCTGATCGTATCTTCTATCGTTCTTCTGATGTACATTTTCATCCATCCTTTCGATTAAAACAGCATCCCGATGTCATTTTCATCGCACTTTTATTTTAACACGTTTTCCGATGAAAACAGCATTCCGATGTCATTTTCATCGGAAAATATACTGTCATTATTAAAAATCTGCAGGTTATGCAGCCTGCAGATTCTTCTCTTTCATGAAATTCAGGAATTCTTCTTTCGGTAATGGTTTGGAGAAATAGAAACCCTGGATATATTCACAAGACAGATCCCTCAGGGCCTTGACGGTCTCCTTGGTCTCGGCGCCTTCCATGACCAGCTTCTTGTTTATGCCTTGCATCATGTTGACGGTGCTGCGGATGATCGTTTCTCCTTCTTCCGTAAAGATATCATCGATCAGTGTCTTATCGACCTTGATCAGACTTAACGGCAGTCTTCTCAGTCTCTGGATATTGGAATAACCGACGCCGTAGTCATCCAGAGAGAAGCTGTACCCCATATGGGACAGTTTGAGGATATTCTTATCCATGATGTTGCCGATGGATTCCAGCATCGACTCGGTGATCTCGAAGTTGACTTCATTCGGTGAGATACCGTATTTTTCCTGCAGCTTTGAGACCTGATCAGGCAGGTCGTGCTGCAGACACTGTTCAACGGAAAGGTTGATCTCGATGTAGTTGAGACCGATCTTCTGCAGATCGTTCTCGCCTATGAATCTGAAGACCGCTTCGATGATCGCCTTTCCTAACGGGATGATCATACCGGTCCTTTCAGCAGCCGGAATGAAGATGTTAGGCGGGATGACACCATACTTATCATCGGTAAGACGGGCTAAAGCTTCAGCCGAATGGAAAGATCCGTCCTTCACGTCATAGATCGGCTGATAGTACATCTATAAACCGTTATTATTTAGAGCTCTCTCCAGGATCTCGTTGATATTGTTCTGGATCTCGAAATCACGGGAATTGACGATATCAGAAGCCGTAAACAGACGCTGTGAGCGTGGACCGTAAGTCGGGAAACGGTGACAGAGGTTGAAGATGCCTTCATCATCGTTCAGGTCTTCCGGACAGTTGATCACCAGCAGCTGGGCGTCGAACCAGACACTGTCTCTGATGTCGCGGTTGAGCTGCTTCTTGGTGTAAGCCAGACACATGCTGGCGGAATCACGCAGGCTCCTTTCACCGTCCGTAAAGATGACGTAGATGCTCTCAGGATGTTCATAGTAGATATCAAAGTTTGTATTAAGTGAACTGAAATAAGTCCTGATGTTTTCGATAACGTTTCTGGTGAATTCGGTATAACGCGCATCGCCCATGTAGATGCGGTCCTCTTCGCCATTAGGCAGACGGAAGACGACGATACCGATCTTTCTCTTTGAGATCAGATAATTGTGGACATCACGCTGGAAAGTCTTCCAGGTCTCGACACCGACATCTGAATCGATCGTCTCCTCCGGCCTCATGACGACCATCATGATCATCAGCATTGCGATAGCTGTTGAGAACATCTCGACCATCAGTTCTGCTCTTGCGGCCTGTACGAAGATGGCTAAGAACATCATGACATAGACGGAAAGGATCGCTACCCATTTACCGGTGCTCAGATATTTCTTGCAGACGATACAGTATCCGGTACCAAAGACACCATAAAGAATAGAAACGACATATAAAACGATCAGTAAAGGCCCTCTGCATAACCGCCTTCCTGGGTGACTGTAAAGACATTGCGCGTAAAGAAGTTCTGGATGAGCAGGACGAGCGATATCGTATTAGGTGTCCACAGGACGATCCTGCCAAGCGGTGTCCTGAGACGGTGATCGGTCTTGGTGATCGTGCAGATGAAGATCAGGTAGATGACCATGCCCGCATTGCGCAGAAGCTTATAGGAGAAGGAGATCATCATTCCCAGTTTCACGGCTGTTTCAGAAAGCGGCAGAGGATTGACGACGAACTCCATCCAGATATCAAGTATCGAGCATATTAAAGAAGTGACCGCCATGATAAAGAAGGTCCTGAAAGCGGGGAACCTGGTCATACGGCGGCTGAAATAGACAAAAAGGATCAGAAGATAGATCGCTATAGCACAGATGTCAAAGTAGAAATTCTTCATGTGTTCCTTCTGGTTCTAAATAAACTCTTCTTATATTTTACTGCATACCGGTGTTGTTTTGACAGAAAAATGACAGCGCTTTCAGTAGTTTTATCAAAACAGAGATCAGGATACGACAAACATAAAAACATCAACACACAGCATTAATCGTAAGGAATATGAAAATTACGTATGATTAATAATAAAATAGCTTTGAAGGTGAGATCATGATTGTTACTGTAACAGAGCTGAAAACAAACCTTGGAAAATACCTCGACATGGTTACTGATGAAGAGATCGTCATCACCAAAAACGGAAAGGAAATTGCCAGACTGAGCAGGCCGGAATCAGAAAAGATCGCTCTTCTGGATTCTCTTGTCAGTGTAGCTAAAAAAGCCGGAGTCATGGATAAAGACGATGTTCGCTCAGAAAGACTACAAGGTCAATGAAGAATGTAAACGTCAAAGCAATGACGCCTGCTGACTATATCGATTTCGATTAGAGGAGTGATCCTCTTTTTTAATAAAAGAGTGAAGTAGGGATCAGGAAGGTGTATGGAGCAGTGAATATGGCCAGATACAGAGCGATCTTTTTTACCTGCTCGATACTTAATTCGCTGTCTCTTCTCAATAACCATGCATTCAGGAAATAGATACATGCTCCCGCGATCGCAATACCGATCAGGACGATGATGAGCGCAAAGATGTTGTTATACAATGACCAGCCAAGTCCGTAAATGATGTCATACGCAAAATCACTTTTGGATTGACCTATGACAAAATAGGCCAAAAGAAGGAAAGCTGCCCCGATAAAGTCGGATATGAAACCGATCAGACAGATCATTCCTGATCTCTCTAAGGCTTTCTTTCTGTAGTCCTCAATACCCAGCTTCTTCATGGCCAGGGTCGTTACCAGCAGGTCGATCAGATAATTGAATGGAATGAGGATCAGCCACAGCCAGCTGGGGAACCATACCAGCAGCCAGAAGGGCAGAATGATATTGTAGATGCGTGTTTCTCTGTTTTTCATATATTGATCTTTCTTTAAAACACACGGGAACATGTCCCGTGTGGCTCAGTTTTCTTCAGCTTCCTTTTCAGCCAGCAGTCTCTTCATCGTCTCATAGAGACGTTCAGGATCGATCGGCTTTGACAGGTGAGCGTTCATACCGGCCTGCAGCGACTGTTTGACATCTTCATCGAAGACGTTGGCGGTCATGGCAATGATCGGGATCTTCGTCGCATCAGGTCTGTCCAGTGCCCTGATGTGTCTGGTCGCTTCCAGACCATCCATCACCGGCATACGGACATCCATCAGGATGACATCATAGTAGCCTTCCGGTTTCTCACTGAACATCTTCACAGCGATCTCACCGTTCTCGGCGTGTTCAGATAGGATATCTTCCAGATCCAGCAGATCCTGCAGGATCTCGGCATTCTGCTCGACGTCTTCAGCAATCAGGATCCTTCTGCCGGCCAGGGATTCTTCTTCGATGTTTATCTCTTCTTCTTCAGTCTTCTTTTCACTGATCAGATCGAAGAGGGAACTGATCTGCTTGTACAGGGAATCCGTGAAGAGCGGTTTAGCCATGATGGCATTGACGCCTTCGCTGATCGCTTCATCTTCGATGATATCCCAGTTGTATCCTGTCAGCATGATTATCTTGATCTGATCCGGATCGATCTTGCGGATCTCTCTGACGAGTTCCAGACCGTTCATATCCGGCATCTTGTAGTCAGTCAGTACGAGCTTATAAGGTTCCCTGGCTTCTTTGATCATCCTGATCGCTTCTTCAGGATCGGCTGTTCCTTCCGCATCGATACCGATGGCTTTCAGTACGATCTGCACATGTTCAAGAGCGATCCTGTCGTCATCGACAACGAGGGTCCTGATATCAGAAGGCAGGATGTCACCGTGTTCCTCATGAGCGGCTCTGCTGGAACTGTTGAGGGTGACGGTCACGATGAAAGTAGAGCCGACACCTTTTTCACTTTCCACCTCGATATTGCCGCCCATCATCTCGACGAAGTTCTTGGTGATGGCCATGCCCAGACCGCTGCCGCCGTACTTGTTGGTGGTAGTGGAATTCTCCTGGGAGAAAGCTTCAAAGATCTTCGGGATATATTCCTTATCCATGCCGATACCGGTATCGGACATGGTGAATCTCAAGGTACATTTGCCTTCAAACTGCGCGATCTGTTCGACATTCAGGGTAACGGAACCCTGGGTCTCGGTGAACTTGACCGAGTTGCCCAGGATGTTGATCAGGATCTGTTTGAGCTTCATGTCATCGCCATAGTAGTAGTCGTTCACATGACCCTTGATATTGCATTCATAATGCAGACCCTTATCCAGACACTGACCGTTGATCATGATGTTGATCTGATCCAGGAACTCACGGAAAGAGAACTCTTCGTTCTTCAAGACCATCCTTCCGGATTCGATACGCGACATATCGAGGATATCGTTGATCAGACCCAGCAGATGCTTCGCACTGGAACCGATCTTCTCCAGCTGTTCTCTGGTCTTGACTGGCAGATCAGGGTTCTTTAAGGCGATATTGTCGAGACCGATGATCGCATTCATCGGTGTTCTTATTTCATGAGACATATTGGAAAGGAAGGAGGTCTTGGCTCTGCTGCTTTCTTCAGCCAGGATCTTCTCAACTTCCATCTTCTTCTCTCTTTTCTGCATCAGGTCATAGATACTGAACAGGATGCCCAGAGTCAGGATGATGATGCCCATCTGAACGAAAGAGCTCGTTCCGATCCGGTCTCTGACGATCTTTTCGATATCCAGATCAGATCCTCCGGAACTTAAAACGCTCTCGATTCGGGCAGTTGATGACTGATACATCCACACTGTCGAGGCAAACATGACCAGCGCCAGCAAGACGATCCAGGCTATTGTCGAACGGCCAAGTCTTCCTTCTTCATCTTTCTGTAACAGCTGTCTGAAGACGACGAAGCCCAGGATGCCCCAGACGGCCAGGATCAGATATGATTCTCTTGAAAGAGTCGCAAAACCTAAGAGGTTAGGGATCAGGAATTCGACCGCAAACAGCAGCGAAGCGATGAGTCCCAGTAAACCGGTGATGCGAATCGTTTTATCATTCTCTTCTTTGGCGATCTTCCAGGCGACAGCTGAGGTATAGGTATAAGTGATCGTGGCACCGATCGTCGTGACATCGACGATCCAGCTGATGGCTGTACGGCCGAAGAACGGCAAGATGACAGAGACAGCCATGATACATAAGATCGCATTCTGCGGAGCGTTGTTTTTATTCAGCTTTCCGGTCCATTCCGGAAGCATATTGTCTTTCGCCAAAACACAGATCAGTCTGCTTAAGGCGATATAGTTGCCGATGAGACCGGTCAGGATACCGCATAAAGCCGCAACGCCTAAGACCTTCAGTCCGGAAGTTCCCATGGCTTTTTCGATTGCAAAGAAAGTCGGCTGAGCCTGCAGACCGCTGTAACTGCCCAGTGACGAGATGTACTCGCTCCAGGAATTCAGTCCTTCCGGCCAGGCACTGGCAGCGATCAAAGAGAGGCCGATGTAGGCAACGGCAGCACTGATGATCGCCACGAAGAAGATCATGAAGCTTTTTTTTAAAGAGAAAGCAGCTTCGTGAGCGGAATGAGAGATCGACTCAAAACCGACAAAAGCCCACGGGGTCAGTGAGAAGATCGTGAAGATACCATAGAAGGCGCTCTTGTCCGGTGCATAGAACGGTTCAAGATCGTTCAATGAGGTCAGATTATTGCTGAAAGCGGAAGAGAAACAGACGATGACCGCCAGCAGCAGAAAGACTGCTGAAACGATCTGTGCCCATTCCGCGACTTTGCGTCTTAAGCAGATGAAAGCAGCCAGTACCAGCGATGCCACCGCCAGCATGATCTCGCCCATGTAGCAGTCATAGCCGGCCAGTACGTAGTGGAAACCGAACTTGAAGGTATCGCCTAAAAGGGTCCTGGCGATCAGCGGTAAAGCTGAAGCATTCGCCCAGATGATCGCAATGTAAGTCAGAACCAGGAACCAGGCATTCAGGAAACCCTGGTCATAGCCAAAGCACCTTGAAGTATAGGTATAGGCACCGCCTCCGTCTGGGAACTTCTGCATCAGATAATGGTAGTTGGCAGCGATGATGACCATCACGGCTGCTCCGGCAGCCATGCCCAAAGTCGTACCTAAAGGTCCCGCTAAAGGTAAGAAGGTCGATCCCGGCATGACAAAAGAGCCCCAGCCGACACTGCAGCCGAAGGCCAGGGCCCAGGCTCCCAGGATGCTCAGGTAGGGCGGTATGTTATGCTTGCTGTTGTGATTAAGCTGACTCATGTATTTCCTTTTCAGCTCTGTGAAGCTTCGTATTCCTTTATGCCTTCAACACTGCTGTTGAACTGCTGTTTTATTTCTTCGATCCTGGCTCTGACATCTTCATCACTCAGATTACGTCCGTTGCCGGGACGGAATTCTTCCGCCAGCTCCGAGGCTTTTTCCGATAAAGATACCAGACCGAGATTGGCACAGACACCTTTGATCGCATGAGCTGCTTCAAAGACAGTCGTCGGATCGAGACCTTCTGAAGCATTGAACAGATTGCTGAAGATCTCGTTCTGAGCCAGTTTGCGGATATATTTATCGATGAGCTTGTCCATGCGCAGGACTTTCTGAGCCTGCTCATAGTCGCCGCCTATCTGCTGATACAGTTCTTCAATCGTCATTCTGTTTCCTTTCTTCGATCTCTTTTTCGATCATCAACGCAAATTCTTCAGGCTTCACGGCCTTGGAGAAATAGAAGCCCTGAACGAGGTTGCAGCCTGCATCCTTGAGCAGTTTGAGCTGTCCGCCTGTTTCCACGCCTTCGGCGACCACTGTCAGCCCCAGATATCTGGCGATATCCAGGATCAGTTTGACCAGACGCAGATCGGTCTCGCTCTCTTCGATGTTGCGGACGAATTTCATATCCATCTTCAGGACATCGATAGGCATCTGTGAAAGCATATTCAGTGAAGAGTAACCTGATCCGAAGTCATCCATCTCGATCTCAAAACCCAGGGCTCTGAGCTGATTGATGACCTCCAGTACTCTTTTCGCATCATCAGTATAAGCCGATTCCGTCATTTCCAGTTTGATGCTGTTGCAGTCGAGATGATTGTCATCCATCAGCTTCTTCAGCCTCTCGACCAGGGAGAAATCATAGACATCGGCTCGGGAGACGTTCATGGATATCGGTAAGGTATAGTTGTATTTCTTCTTCCATTCAGAACACTGTCTTGAAGCTTCCTTCCAGACATAGCTGTCGACTTTGTTGATCAGACCGTTGCCCTCAAACAGCGGGATGAAATCACCCGGTGAGATCATGCCCAGTTCCGGATGCTGCCAGCGCACGAGTGCCTCAGCACTGCGTAAACGCGGATGATCGCACTGGATGTCATATTTAGGCTGGTAGTAGACCTTGAACTGCTTCTCTTCGATCGCCTTGTCCAGATCGTTGAGCAGCCTGATGTCCAGCATCTCCTTCTGCAGCAGTTTCTCATCATAGACGATAACCGGATGCTGGTAATCACCTCTGGCCATGTTGCAGGCAGCTCGGGCTCTGTCGAACATCGTCACCGGATCGACACCTTCGCTGTACGGCATGACGCCCATACGGGTGTAGATCCTGACGTTCGGTGACAAAGCGTTGGCCTTGTCCTGGATCTTTTCGTGCAAAGGCTGATAATCATCCTGATGTTCACAATAGATATCGAAATGGTCCGCATGAGTACGGCTGCCGATACCGTTGTGTTCACTCAGAAATTCATTTATGCCTTCACCGATCGCTTTTAGGACATCATCACCGAACTCTCTGCCGTTCATGGCGTTGATCGCATGGAACTGTTCGATATTGATGACCAGTGCATCCATCTTCATATCCTTGTGATAAAGATAGACACGGTTCACATATTCAAAGAAGAAACTGCGGTTATAAAGACCGGTCAGATGATCGTGTTCAGCTGCCGAGATCAGTTTCTTGCCTTCTGAAAGTTCAATGATCCTTCTGACTCTGGCGATGATGACTTCATGGATATCGAAAGGCTTCGTGATGAAGTCGGCTGCTCCAAGCTGCAGAGCCTTGAGTTCGGCACTCTTCTCTGAAGTCAGAACGATGATCGGGATGCGTTTCAGCTGTTCATCATCCTTGACTCTCTCCAGCACTTCATATCCGTTCATCACCGGCATCATGAGATCCAGTAAGACGATCGAAAGCTCGTCAAAGTGCTCGTTCATCAGCTCCAGAGCTTCTTTGCCGTTTTCAGCATATATCACTTCGTAATAATCTTCCAGGGTGACTCCGAGGGCATCGCGGTTGATCTCCTGATCATCGACGACCAGTACGACCTGCGGTCTGTCTATCTGTTTCGATCTGATCATTGGCCGCCCTCTCTTCTTCTGTCTGCTTCAGCGATGTTTCTTCTGATCGTCGCATACAGTTCATCCGCATCAGCTGGTTTGGCCAGATGGGCATTCATGCCTGAAGCCAGTGAACGGTCAACATCCTCCTTGAAGGCGTTTGCCGTTAAGGCAATGATCGGTATATCCTTGGTATCTTTTCTGTCGAGATCACGTATAGCTTCGGTTGCTTCAAAACCATCCATCACCGGCATGCGCAGATCCATCAGGATCGCATCATAATAGTATTCCTCAGAACCTGAGACCATCGCCACGGCGATCTGGCCGTTTTCGGCTCTTTCCGTCACAGCTCCTTCAAGATCGAGAAGGTCTGCGACGATCTCGGCGTTCTCATCGATGTCTTCAACGATCAGGATGCGTTTGCCTTCCAGTGAGACATCTTCGTTTCTTTCTTCTTCTTTTACTGCTTCATTTATCTTCAAAGGAACAGTGACCGTGAAAGTCGATCCCTGACCCTTCATACTGTTGACGATGATATTGCCGTTCATCTGTCTGATGATACCGCTCGATAAAGCCAGTCCGATACCGCTGCCGCCGAAACGACTCGTCGTACTGGGGTCTTCCTGTGAGAACAGTTCAAAGACCTTCGGCAGGAATTCCTCATCGATACCGATACCGCTGTCTTCGATCGTGAATTCCAGCACTGCTTCTTTATCATTGACATCTTTTTCTTCTACTACGAAAGCGACCTGTCCCGGTGCCTCTGTATACTTCACGGCATTTTCCAGGATGTTCATCAGCGCTCTTGTCAGCATCGTCTCATCACCCAGATACTCTCTATTGACGGCTTCGCTGTAGGAAGTCACATAGTTGAGACCTTTTTCATTGCACAGCGTCATGATGATGGAGTCGAGCTTGTTCAGGCTGTTCTTCAGATTGAACGGTTTCTCGTTGAGATCGAATTCGTTGTTTTCGAGCTGGTTGAGTTCCAGGATCCTGTTGATCAGACCCAGCAGGTGCGTCGCGCTGCTGTCGATCTTCTCCAGCTGTTCCCGGTTCTCCTGTTTCAGATCAGGATCGCTCAATACGACCTTACTGAGTCCCAGGATGACATTCATCGGGGTGCGCATCTCGTGGCTGACGCTGGCCAGCAGTCTTGATTTGACGGCATTAGCTTCTTCAGCTGCCATGTATTCCGCTTCGATCTTCTCGCTCTCTACCAGTGCGCCGGTGATGCTTTTGAGCAGACGGTACATGACATATACGAAGACGCTGCCGAAGAACAGGATGGCAGCCATCATGATATCCGGTTTGCCGAAGATACCGACGAAAAGATAACCCAGCAGGAAGAAGGTCAGAAGCACGATCGGTACGACCATGACCTTGTTGTTGGCGTCCCAGCTTTTCCGGTTCTGAATATATCGCGCAAAGCTGACGAAAGAGTAGATGTTCACTACCATCAGCGCTGCGCCCAGATAGATCATTGTATAGATTGCTAAACTGATCATTTAGATCCTTTCTCTGTCAGTGCATACAAAAACCACTGTTTATATAATTTTAACATAGTAACGGTCAAAAACACTGCCTGTTTCAGGCAGTGTTTTCATCTTTACTGTTCGAAAGGAACGCCGGCCTGTCTGACTTCCAGCCAGACGGCATCCAGTTTCTCCGACAGGGAATTCTTATCGTAATTCTCTTCTTTATATTTTGTTAAAGCAGCTTTGATATCGTACTTCGCTCTGATGTATTCACCGTCGCATTCGAGGTCGGAAACAAATTCCGGTTTAAAGTCAGGCATCTGGTAGTAGATCACGAAAGTCGGGAATTCATGCGTGAACATCAGATCGCCCTTCGGGATGTCGATGTAGTCTTTCGCATACTCCATGACTTTGTCGTTGATCAGATAGTAATCAGAGAAGCGCAGCTCCATGCGGTTCTTGTCTTGCGCATATACGATATCGCTGTTGATCTCCATGACGGAATGAATGATGTTTTTATATTTGAAACCGACATAGATCTTCGCTTTCATATTGTGAAGATCCGGTACGACGGCGACATCACAGAGTTCAAAATCTTCCGGAACACCCAGATAATCGGCCATGCTCTCTTTGTTGATGATCTTGTAGAAATAGACAGCCGGTACTTCATAACGGAAGATGTTGTTGTTCTTTTCGTAGGTGATGAAATCCTCGAAACGGCTTCCTTCGTATTTCTGCAGTTCGCTCTCATAATCGACAAAATACTTTTCATACTGACCGTAATTGTTGACGGTCTTATAGACATAATAAGCGGCTCCTGCCACAGCCAGCAGGATGACCAGCAGGATCAGTAGTACTATTTTTCCAAATGATATTCTTTTTCTTTCCATGATGATTGTCCTCTGAATACTATTATAACTGACCCTGAGCGTGATTTTGTTTTGAATAGCTTAAACCAATATAATTACTATAGAGACACAAAGATGGACGGCAGGAAAAACAATACCACCACGATAACCATAATCGGTACGATCATACTGGCTCTGATTCTCATTGCCGGTACTTTCTGGATCGGCAGTGAAGCCCGCAAAGACAATAAGGAAGCAGTTCGCACCGTTTCGCTTCTCTATCTTGATGAACTGGCCGGACGAAGAGAACAGGTCGTGGAAAACAACCTCGAGAACAAGATCAGGGATCTGAGGGTAGCTGTAGAACTCATGGAAGAAAACGACCTCAGCGATATGGAACACCTGCAGGCCTATCAGGCCAGGATGAAGAGGCTCTATACGCTGGACAAGTTCGCTTTTGTCGATACCGACGGTCTCATCTATACCTCACTGGGAACACAGGACAACATCAGTGAATATCACTTCGATCATACGACACTCTCAGAACCGGAGATCTCCATCTTCAATCTCAACAGCAAGGACAAGAAAGTCGTCATCGCCGTTCCAGTCGATCTTGATTTCAACGACAAGAAACTCAAAGTCTGCTTCATGGAGATCGACATGGACGAGATGCTCTCAGGACTCTCCATGGGATCCAACGAAGACGATACGACCTTCTGCAATATCTACACCCGTGACGGTGTGGCTTTGACCGATACGGTCTTAGGCGGTCTGGCAGCTGAAGACAATCTGCTGGAAGCAATGCGCAATGCGCAGATCGAGGAAGGCTATTCCTATGAACGCTTCCAGGAAGAGTTCCAGAACGGCATGAACAACGAAGTATCTTTCACCTATAACGACATCAGAGAGACCTTAAGCTATGTGGGTGTCGGAAACACCGACTGGATGCTGACATATCTCATCAGAGAAAGCGTCATCTCCGACCGGATCTCTTCGATCTCGGAAGGCATGATCACCCGCAGCATCATCCAGTCACTTGTCACGGTAGGAGCGATGCTGGTGATGTTCGGCTTCATCTTTGCCCAGGCCAGAAAAAGCGCGAAGCTTCAGCTGGAAAACGAGACGGCTCAGGCTGAACTGCGGGGCAAGCAGGAAGAGCTCAATGAACGTCTGGCCTTACAGAAACAGCTGCTCAAACAGTCGCTGATCCTGAGCAATGCTCTCAAGACGGCCGAGGAAGCCAACAAAGCCAAGACAGCTTTCCTCTCCAACATGTCACACGAGATAAGGACACCGATGAACGCCATCATCGGTCTCGACAATATCGCCCTGAACGATCCGGAAACACCGGAGAAGACAAAAGAGTATCTGGAAAAGATCGGCGGTTCGGCAGACCATCTGCTCAACCTCATCAACGACATCCTCGACATGTCCCGCATTGAATCGGGCAGGATGGTCATCAAACACGAAGAGTTCTCTTTCTCCAAACTGCTGGAGACTATCAACACGATGATCTCCGGACAGTGTCTGGATAAGGGGCTGCACTATGAATGCCACATCAATTCCGATATCGATGAATACTATATCGGCGATGATACTAAACTGCGTCAGGTCCTGATCAATATACTGGGCAACTCCGTCAAGTTCACTCCGGAAGGCGGCAAGGTCGATCTGACAGTTGAACGCAAAGCCCAGTTCGACGGCAAGTCCACCCTGGAATTTACGATCTCCGATAACGGTATCGGCATCAGTAAGGAATTCCTGCCGCACATCTACGACCCTTTCGCGCAGGAGAACACATCCAATACGACGGTATACGGCAGTTCCGGGCTTGGTCTGGCCATCAGTAAAAACATTATTGAATTACTGAATGGCGATATCGTTGTCGAGAGCGAAAAAGACAAAGGTACGACCTTTACAATAACGGTGACACTGGATGATTCGAAGCGCTCTGAACATGAAACGGACATCGTTGAAGTCGCTCCGGAACAAATGAGTGTTCTGATCATCGATGATGATCCGATCGCCTGTAAACACGCCGAACTGGTCTTGAAGAAAGCCGGCATCAGCTGTGAATACTGCGATTCAGGAAAGGCTGCGCTGGAGAAAGTGAAACTGAATCATGCGCGAAGGGAAGACTACAACCTGATCCTGATCGACTGGAAGATGCCGGGGATGGACGGTATCGAAACGGCCAGGCAGATCCGCAAGGCCGTCGGCAACGAATCAGCCATCATCATCCTGACGGCCTACCGCTGGGACGACGCTTTAGAGGAAGCCCTGGAAGCCGGGGTCGACAGTTTCATCCCGAAACCGCTGTTTGCTTCGGCGGTCATCGAAGAATTCAGATCGGCACTGCAAAGACGCAATGCGATCCTTGAAAGAAACAAAGCCGATCTCACCGGGCGTCATATCCTGCTGGCAGAAGATGTGGAGATCAATGCCCAGATCATGGTCATGGTCTTAGACAGATACCAGATGAAAGTGGATGTCGCTGAAAACGGAAGGATCGCTGTAGACATGTTCGAACAGCACGAGGAAGGCTACTATGACGCCATCCTCATGGATGTCCGCATGCCGGAGATCGACGGTCTTGAAGCGACCAGGATCATTCGCTCCTCACAAAAGAAATATGCCAAGGACGTTCCGATCATCGCCATGACCGCCAACGCCTTTGATGAAGATGTGCAGCGTTCCCTGCAGGCTGGCATGAATGCCCATCTGTCCAAGCCTGTTCAGCCGGAAGCGCTGTTTGAAACACTGGAAAGCCTGATCAGAGATTAGGAGGGATATCGATGTATATAAAACACAAAGGAGAAATACTCATGTCACTGCTGATGTGTACCATGCTCATACTGGGACTGGGAGGATGCAAGAAAGAACTGAAAGTCGGA
Organism: Erysipelotrichaceae bacterium; assembly: GCA_017432005.1. GTDB lineage: Bacteria > Bacillota_I > Bacilli_A > Erysipelotrichales > Erysipelotrichaceae > Colivicinus. The sequence continues at coordinate 119,153 of JAFRKA010000003.1, read as the reverse complement.
GAAGACATCAAGATCGATGACATCACAGACTTCTATTTTACCTATGACGGTTCAACTGATCCGCCGTATTTTCAGCGTTATCGCTTCTACACTAAGGAAGACAAAATGTATTTCTATCATGAAAAAAGAGAAGGTGATCACTGGCCTTTAACGGAAGGCGATATCACGGTCTCCGGCAGTAAGGAATTAACGGCCGATGACTGGGATCTCTTCTTTGATTATCTGATCGAAGGAAAGGTCGTTGCCAGACAGGAATACACTGATTCCGGTAACGGCGGACCGTGGACCTTCCTGTACTGGAAGAAAGATAAAGACAAGTATCAGGAATTCTCCTTTGCCTCCTATGAGAAACAGAAGGGCTTTGAAGAATACTGTCTCAAACTTGTTGAATCGATGAGTGAATAAAAACCCTGTATCAGGATCTAATATCAGTGATACAGGGTCTTTTCTTTTACTCGGAAATGTAGTAATTCAGATCGAACTTCTGGATATCAGTGAACTGGCTGTTTCCATCAAGGTCTTCATACCAGGTCATGACATACAGCTCAGGCTTGTCATCGACAGCCATGGCTGAACCGCGTGCCAGAGCTTTATAGTTTGTTCCGGCAACAAGCTGTGTAGCCAGCATCTGGATCGGGTTGTATCCGACACCGATGTTCTTCTCTAAAGCTTTGTCGAAGCTTGCCTGTGCTTCAGCAGAACCTAATGAACCAGGCTTGCCGCTGTCTCTGACTTCCCAACCGCCGAGGATGTTTTCATCAACATCTGCACGGGTATGGATATCTGACAGGTTGATCTCAGAGATGCCTTTCAGTGAAGCGTTGCCTTCAAGATCCTTGTAGATCGTGACGACGAAGAAGTTGGATACAGGAGTCTCAGTGACTGTGGTACCGCGTGCCAGGAAAGCATAATTCATTCCGCTTACCAGCTGAGTAGCCAGAACACATACCGGTTCATAGGTCTCGCCAAGGACGACTTCCATAGCCTTCTTGAACATCTCTTCTTCATCAGCTTCAAATTCGGTTCTGCCTACTTCTGCAACTTCCCAGCCACCGACAATGGCGTTATCCTGATTAGGAATATAAGCGATGTTGCAGTTGTCACCTTCCTTGATGGCGATGTTGCCGATGGTGTCATCGATCGGATCGCCGTTGAGGGTGATCTCCCAGTAACCTAATTCATCGTTTCCTCTACCGCAGATGGTCGTGATATAACCGTCAGCGTCAAGTTCATAAGTGAAATCTGTGCCTTTGCCTAATTCATCAAACAGATCCTTCAGGGTGGATTTTGCCGGCATCTCTGCCTGCATTCCGCCACCGTTCTCATTCATATCACTATAGTTGATAGATGCAGTGATCTGTTTCTGACAGCCCGCCATAACGACGGTCATCAGTAAGGCAATCAATAAGGTAATAATTTTCTTCATTAATATAACCTCCCAATAACTATTTTATTTAATTCTGAGTCTTCTTCAAGATGATCGCTCAGCAGCCGGTCTTTATCCAGCCTTAATTTATACGAAAAGTCCTGGTTTCTGGCAAAACAGTTAATTTCTACAATACTTAAAAGCATCCTTGATCAGGATGCTTTCGTGTGATCAATTGCCTGTCTTTGGTGCTACATAAGAAGGTGTCGTCGGTTTTGTTCTTTCCTTAATTACAAAGTTTGCTGTAGCTGTTGCTCCGTCCGAGAAATAAGCGGTGACGGTATGTTCGCCGACTGATAAAGTCTCAAGATATGAAGGATTTAGAGTAACATTAACACTGCCTCTTGTTGCATGATACAAGGATATATCAAGATACAATATTGAATTATCTATCTTTATTCCGATGAATTTACTAAAGGTCTGATGATCTTGAGCAAAAGCTTTAAATATTATTATGATACCAATATCAGATCTTTTGACCCAGGATGAACCTCCTCCGTAATATTTATTTTGTATAGTAACGATCAAAGGTTCATCACAAACACAGTCTTTATGCTTATCGTCACCTATGTATTTTGTAAGAACTGCATAATCGCCGCCGTTGCCCTTAGGAATGGCGTTTGAGAAAGTCTTGCCTCCATCAATAGAGTATTGAACGCCTACATATCCTTCTGGAAGTACTTCAGGAGCCGTAATCAGTTCCGTTCCCTCTTTAGAATAAGTTAGATTTTCTCTTGCTTTTGGCTTTTGTGAATCGCTTAAAGCCACAGAGCCATATAAGTAATATATGGTATTGATCTCTGGTTCCCCAACAAATGTTCCTCCGGTGTTAGAAAACATGTTATATAACGAGTACATGTCTGCGGTGCCTGTCCCTGATTTTGGTATCCTATATAAAATGTTGTATCCGTTACCTAAGGTCTCAGATACCTTTAACGAAACACATCCATCAAACATTTGTGAATAACAAGCGCCTTTTAAATCGGTTGCTGAAAGAATTGGTATATCTGTCAAAGAAGCACATCCCATAAACATTTTCATATAACAAGTTTCAGTCAATGTTGTAGCAGGGAGTTTTGGTGCCGATGTTAAAGATGTACAGTCTTTGAACATACTGTGATAACAGTCTATTGCCAGCGTCATAGCTGGAAGATCCGGAGCCTCTATCAAAGCTGTGCATCCTTTGAACAGTCCGAAGAACGCGCTTTCGCCCATCGCGGGTTCGTTTCCTTCAATGACCGTTTGGTAATCCAAGAGCGTTTCGATGTTTCCTGTACACGAAATATCGGTGCCGTCTAGCACAAAATTTGAATATGCTTCAAAGCTGTTGGAAAGCCTTGTGTTATTTATGCCTCTGAAGTACAACTTGTTTTCTGAATTGGATAAAATCATTTGATTTAAGGTGTCATACTTTTTCCACGTGATCAGATTGGTGGAATATTGAATTTCTCCATTCCACAGCAAATGATCAATCGGCGATTCGTTCTGATCGAATGCCGACAAGGAGATTTTAAACGAAGAATCGCTTGAGAAGGTTATGTAGCTGCCTTCCGGAGCTGGTGTTTGGTTATATAAGTAATAAGTTGTGTTGATTAAAGGAGTTCCTTTAAAGGATCCTCCAGTGCCGGAAAACATGTTGAATAAAGAGTTGTTTCCTTCTGTTCCTGTGCCTGAAGAAGGGACCCTGTAAGGAATGCTGTAGCCATCTCCTAAAGTTTCAGACACTTTCAAAGATGTGCAGCCACTGAACATCTTTGAATAACAGCCATTTGCTAAGGTTGTTGCTGGAAGATCTGGAATTTCCGTTAAAGAGGTGCAGCCGCCAAACATCACAAAGTAACACTCTTGCGCCAATTCTTCGGCAGGAAGCTCGGGAGTTGCGGTTAAAGAGGTGCAGTTTTCAAACATACCAAGATAACACCCCTCAGCCATTGTGGTGGCTGGCAGGTCTGGGGCTGAAGCCAGCGAAGTACAGCCACTGAACATTTCGCTGTAACAGTGTTTATCTAGTGCAGATGACGCAAGACCTGGGGCTGCAGTTAAAGAGGTACACCCCATAAACATTTTCATATAACAGCCATCAGCCATTGTGGTTGCAGGCAGATCCGGGGCCGTTGTTAAAGACGTACAGTCTTTGAACATACTATGATAACAGTGGTCTGCCAATGTGGTTGATGGAAGCGTAGGTGCTTCAATTAAAGCAGCACAACCTTCGAATAATCCAGCGAGCGCATAGCTGGCCATGGCCGGATGCTTGTTCTCGATTACGTCCTTATAGTTCAGAAGAGTTTCAATATTCCCTGTACACGAAATATCGGTGCCGTTTAATACAAAAGTAGAATAACCATCAGTGCCATCAGAAAGCCTTGAGTTCCCCAAACCTCTAAAATACAATTTGTGTTCTGAATTGGACGGGATTGCCTGATCTACGGTTTTATATTCCTCCCAGTCGATCAGGTCAGTTGAATACTGAATCATTTCATCGTTATATAATTTTCCGTCTTTTCCCGTCAACGCTACCGTAAAAGCTGAATCGCTTGAGAAGGTTATGTAGCTGCCTTCCGGAGCTGGCTCTGAATCTGGATCTGCCCATACTTTTTGGACACCTATTGATGATACAAGCATAAACAACATTATAAAAATAGTTGTGAATTTAAAAGAAGTTTTCATGACCATGCTCCTGTACTTATTTTTCTATATATCTAAGAGAATTATACAATACGAATGATATGAAAGCTTCTTTAATACTTAATATTTAATTTTTAATATCCTTATTCGGTCTTTTTGATGTTGATATCTGTGATTGTACGCTAATCACCGGTCATAGATATATATTTTTTACATCATTAAAGGCTTTTGTAACAATCTTAATCGTGATTCTGAAAAAATATTTCAGTTTTTCTCTTTTGGCTTGTCTTTTATACCGTGATACAGATACGATGCTCCGTTGATGAGGTTGGTCACTGCACCGGTATAGGCCTTGATCTCTATGTTGTAGATGATCCACAAAAACGAGGTGAAGGCACAGGCCAGGCGGATCTGTCTGGCGGTGGAGCTCCTTCTGAGGATGAAAGCTGACTGGGTGACGTTTGCCACGATCGGGATGAGTCCCCACAGACCGTTATTATTGAACATGACCCCGAATATGATTGCCAAGGCAATGAAGATATAGGAGATATAACGGCTGCCGATATTCTTTATGGATAGGATGTTCCTGATGATGGACAGCACCGACATGACGATGGAACTGTAGCCTTTGAGCAGATAACAGACAGCGATCATGAACAGCTGACAGACGATCTGTGACAAAAGGATATCTCTCTTGTTTTTGCGGCTTGACGCATAAAAGAGGATACCTTCTCCTACCAGCATAAGTATATTGGCTAACAGTACGGTGTTCATATTCTATTTCTTCGTGATATATTCCATCAGCAGTGCATAAGTGTTTTTTAATCCGTCGACGTGGGTACGTTCATAGCCGTGAGAATTGGCTGTGCCCGGACCGATAGCTGCGTGTCTGATATCGTAGCCGGCCAGGATCGAACCATCGCCATCGCTGCCATAATGTGGCGTAAAGACGTCCATGACATAGTCGATCTTTCCTTTGATGGCACAGCTCCTGAGCTCGTTGGTCATCGTGTCATGATACGGGAAGCGTGAATCCATCGCAAAGATCGAAACTTTCTTCTCATGGGAATTCTGTTCCGGTCCCATCGGTGCGATATCGACGGCCAGGATATCTTCCACGCCTTCCGGCAGCCAGTTGGTGCCGTGTCCGATCTCTTCATAAAGTGAGAAATAGAAATAGACTTTGCGATTCAGTTTCAGCTTGTTTTTCTTTATTGCCTTCATCGCTGTCAGTAAGACCGCAACATTGGCTTTATCATCGACGAAACGGGATTTGATGTAACCGTTGGAAACGGTGAAACGCGGTTCAAGGGCGATATAGTCACCGGTCTCGATACCGAGTTTCCTGACATCTTCCGGATCCTTCACATCGTTGTCCAGAACGACACAGACGTTCTTACGGAAATCAGGCAGGACCATCGTTAGTTCCTCTTCCGTGACATGGAGCGAATTCGGGATGCGGCAGACCGCGCCGGTATAAGTCTTGCCGTCACGGGTGTGGATCCTGACGTTCTCGGTCACGATATAGAACGGGAAGAGTCCGCCGATCGGAGCGACATTGAGCGTTCCGTCACTGTTGATGTGTCTGACCATCAGACCCAGGTTATCCAGATGGGCTGTGACAGCCAGAGGCTTTCCTTTGCCGCCCAGGTCAGCGATGACACCGCCCTTATGGGTCACTTCGTATTCATAACCGAGATCCTTTATGATCGCACAGATCTCTTTCTGGATCTGTTCATAGTATCCGGTCGGGCTGTCTGTTGCCAGGAGCCTTTCAAACATTTTTAGACAGTATTTCTCATCAAAGTTCATCATCTTTCCTCCAATGCTTTCTTATACAGATCATCGAGCTCGGCGATGATCCTGTCCTGAGCGTAGTGTTCGCGCGCATAGGCTGCGATCTTCTTCCGCCAGTTTTCGTTATCGATATCATCGGTCTTCTTCAGGACTTCGATGATCTTTTCAGCGAGATCTTGCGCATCTTCCGGCCTCACCAGTCCGCCGACTTCATCATTGACGAAATCAGGCAGTCCACCCTGATCGGAAGCGATGACCGGTGTCCCGCAGGCCATGGCTTCGATCGCCACGAGACCGAACGGTTCTCTTCTTGAAGGCACCAGATTCACATCGGCGATATTGTATATCTTACGCAGCTCATTCTGATTGACGTTACCCAGGAATCTGACTTTCTTTAATTCCAGTCTCTTGGCCTGTTCATGAAGCTTCTCTCTTTCATCACCGTCACCGACGATCAGTGTAAGTGAATCAGGTTCTTTGTCTTCGTACATCTTTGCGGCATCCAACAATATATCTACACCTTTGAAGTTGGCCAGTTTACCCGCAAAGGAGACGATCTTTCTGTTTCTGTATTCATCTTCAGCGATCTGGTATTTATCCAGTACTTCTTTTCTGGTGAGCTTCTCCGGATAAAAGAGCGACGGATCGTAACCGTTACGCATCATGATGATCTTGTCTTTGTGCTGCGGGAACCTTTCTTCCAGCAGCTGACAGTTGTCCTTGGAGATCGAGATGACTGCATAACAGGCGTCCATGGCTTTTTCCGCATAGACTCTGAGCTCTGGCCATTTGTCGTAACCCATGAGGTCGGTGCCGTGTGCCGTCAGTACTAACGGAATGCCTTTACCGACCGCCAAAGACGGCAGGATCCAGACGTGCTGACCGTGGATGATGTCAGGACGATGAAAACCGATCTCTTCATCGATGGCTTTCGTGAAGGCTGCTATATACATCTGCAGCTGTTCTGCAGACAGATCGGCGAAGTTGCAGATACTGCGGGGGTGGGAAGTGAAACAAGGGAAATTGAAAGGCAGGGCATCATCCATCGATGAGCCGTCTTTTTTTCCGCTTTCATTCACTTGAGATCCATCAGGTGTGAAATAGACCGGATGCATCCTGATGACTTCGACTTCATCATAAGCGTCAGTATTTTCAGGCAATACGATACAGACCTCATGACCCAGCTCAGCCAGGTGCACGGCCAGATTGCGGGTATAGGTCCCGCTTCCTGATCCGGCCAAAGGAAAGTGATTGATCATCAGTATTCTCATAGTTGTCACCTTTTATTCGAAACCGAAAGCCGTAAGATAACACATTACACAGAAACACAGGATCCCAAACCATACTGCCAGAGAAACGGGCGGGATGAAAAGGGCTCTGAGAATGTCTCCGATAACGTTTTTGTTTATATTGAGTTTGATCTTCTGATGGTAACGCTTCTTTGTGCCGTCTTCATTGAGCAGGTAGATCCAAGGTCTCTCATAAAGTTCGATCTTTTCAAATTTCAGGATGTAGATCGGAATGACCGGTACCATGATACAGAACCAGACGGCAGATCCGCCAAGTTCAAGTCTCTTGAAATCAAAGCCGTTGAGGAAGAGGGCGATGATCACCGGCAGGAAAAGCACGAACAGCGCCAGCAGGGCGGTCTCGAGGATCCGTAAAGGGGAAGTGAATTTTATTTCGACCGGCCGCTCTTCGCCATCGATCTTTTCGAAGAAGACCGGCTTCATTACCTCGCTTCTGATCTCTTTGTCGTCTTTTACCAGTTTCCTGTTTTCACGATGGAGCGGTCCGCCTTTGGAGGTGTAGATCTTTCTTTCGCTCGTCACCCTAAAGCTGTTGTGGACGGAAAAATCATCGTAGGCACACAGCGTGACGATGATCATGAAGGCTGCCAAAACGAGGTCGATATATAAAGCCTGGGCTTTGTCCATTCCAAAAAGACGGAAGGCCAGATAGATAATGCCGCAAATGATAAGTGATGAGGCCAGGGCCTTGAGCCACCAGGGCAAGAAGTAGTAGTGGGAATCCTTCTCCGCTCTGACTGAGACCTTGCCGGTCTGGCCATTGACGGCTGCCATGACGTTTCCGGAATTCACGAAATATATCGGCAGCAGTGCCGGCATTCTCAGTACATTATTGATTCCTGTATTGATCTCGACGGCTTCTGTCTCCAGCGTCTTTCTGACGATCGGTGCATAGTCTTCCGCCACTTCCTGAGCGACTCTTCTTTCGAGATCTGCTTTATTTATGTCTTTTATCTTGATCCTTTGACCTGCCGCATAGGCGAAATCGAATTCTTTCAGTTCATCCAGTTCAAAAGGCTCGGTCGCATCCAGGACTCTGTTGTCCAGCTGTTTTGAACAGTTGACGAAGACGTCATCAACGAATCCTTCACAGTAATATGATCGGGACGCATCCATCCTTTCGACTATGGCGTTTACCGGTCCTGTGATCAGTTCATACGGCAGATAGAATCCTTTAAGTGAAGCGCTGACTGTTTTCAGGTGTCGGGCTTCCGGTTTCATCGCGTTCCTTTCACACCACTCCTCAACAAGACCGACAGCTTCTTTTTCGCTGATCCTGAACGGAACGATCATCTCCGGCAGTTCTTCATCTTTCAGATATTCTTTTCTGACCAGAGCATTGCCGCAGAATGCGCAGTTGGACATGGCTTCGTTCTCTTCAAAAATAATCCTGGCTCCGCAGCCCGGACATTGTGCATCCATTAATTTATAATTCTTTCGGCTTTCGACGATCTTCTTCTGCTGAAGCTGCCTGAAACCCTGTTTCTGCAAAATCGCATCTTTTACGCCGGTCTGTGAACCGCAATAGGCACAGAGATAGCGCTGTCTGATGATATCATATCGGGCCGGTGCCCCGCAGTTGGGACAGCGGACGTCTGCGATGTTTCCTTCCATACAAAGACCTCTCTAGCTGATTATTACCGTTTTCAGTATATCAAAAAACAGATGTCACATCATCGGATCAAGCGATGGTGTTTCATCTGTTTAAAGACTTGTTTCATCTGAGATCGCCAGGACCGCAACAGCTGCAGCTATCGTTTCAGTCAATGGGTTGCAGGCGATCCTGCGCATGAAGGAATGGACCACCATTCCGTCAGGCATCTTCTCATCGAAGACGGCTCTTCCACCCTTGTTGCAGCACTGTCTGAGCATGATCACAAACGGCATGCCCGGACCTTCCGGTGTCTCCTCGAAGGAAGTACCGCTGAGTCCGCTGAGATCGAAGTTGAAGGTCCGCAACATGAATTCGCGGTAAGCCTTGTTGGTGCGGGTGAAGCGCGCTTTGTTTCCTCTGACTTCGATGATCGCCATCGGGACGGTATCGAAGTAGTTGCGCAGTTCCTCTTCTTCTTCCTGGGTGACCACTGTCAGATCATGGAGGTTGATGCGGTCGATCGCATTGAAGTAAGATGATTCTTCAGGATTCTCAAAACCAATCTGTGTACCGGTAGCGTATCTTTCCAGGATCTTTTCTAACGGCATCGGTCGGGCATAGTAGTAGCCCTGCAGTTTGGCACAGCCGATCTCTCTCAGGAATTCGACCTGTTCCTCTGTCTCGACGCCTTCACAGATCGTATCGATGCCTAAGGCATCAGTCATCCTGACCAGTTCACTCAGGATCACGCGATTGTTTTTGGATTTATCGAACTGCTGCATGAAACGCATATCGAACTTGATCAGATCGAAGGTCATGCTCTGAAGGACATCCATTGAAGAATAGCCGCTGCCGAAGTCATCCAGCCAGACCGGGAAGCCTAAAGCTCTGAAACGTTCGACCTGGGTCTTGATGAAATCGAAATCGCTGCCGATGATGCTTTCGGTGATCTCGATAGAGATCAGGTCGTGCGGTACACCGGCCTCATCGACTCTTTTTCTGATCTCTTCGACCATGTCGCAGCTGTCAAAATCAGCACGGGAAAGGTTGACGGACTGCGGGACCAGATAAAGTCCTGCTTCCTTCTGTTTCTGCAGTTTCTTCAGGACCTTTTCGACCATATACAGATCCAGTTTATATATAAGGTTGGCTTTTTCCAGGGCCGGGATGAACTTGTCCGGTGTCAGCATGCCTTTCTCCGGATCGTTCCAGCGGGCCAGCGCTTCTTCATCGCAGACTCTGCCGTTGGTCGCTCTGACGATCGGCTGGAAATAGATATCTATGTGCTCGTCTCTGATGGCTTCATCGAGATGGGAGTTTACATACTGCTGCATCTCGGCATCTTCACGCAGCTTTTCATCGAAGAATTTATAGGCGGAAACATAACTGTTGTAGATCGTATCACGGGCCATCTTGGCTCTGTCACATGCCGCACCGATCATGATGTCGCCCTTGCGGTCCGGATAGATACCGACACGGATCGCCGGACAGTCGTCGCCGTTGAGCTCTTCCCATTTTTTGAAGACATCTTTCAGTTTATCTTCCAATCCTTCCTCAACGCAATAGACGACGAATTTATCTGAACCTAAACGGGAGCAGTTATCATCTCCGAAACGATCTGCCAGCAGGCGAGCCAGAGACTGCAGCAGCTTGTCACCGACCGCAAAGGAATTCCTTTCGTTGTAGTATTTCATGCCGTTGACGTCGCAATACAGGAAGACTGGATGACCGCCTTCACTCAGTTCTTTGGCACGTTTATCGTGCGCTTCCTTAAAGAAGTGCGCTGTTCCCTGCAGGCCCGTAAGTGTATCGTAGTAGTTTCCTTCCAGCGCTCCTTCTCTGAGCGTCTCTTCCAGGGTGGTGTGATGTTCCTCTTTTTCGTTCTCCAGCACGAAGCTGTGCAGCAGACATCCTCCCAGCATACAGCCGATCGCATAAAGCGGCAGCAGCGGGAAGTTGACCTGGGCGATGACGAAACCGACCATGGCCAAAGAATGGACGGCGATCGTCAGATGTCTGAACTTCATATTGCCTTCCTGCTTGAATGAGGAAAGGAAAGCGAAGACCGAGGTCATAAAAAACATGATGACCTGAATGCCAAGCGTGACAAAACGGGCGCTCTGGGCGTGATAGACACCGGCCTCATCAAAGGAATAAAGGATCGGGAAGAAGAAGTTGACCACGATCATGATCACTTCATAGATGAAGAAAAGCAGTCCGGAACTCTTGAGTGCCCTGCCAAAGAATCTGTCTTCTTTGAGATAAGCCACGACATAGCGCGTCCACATATAGACCGTGGTGGCCATCGCATAGAAATACACAGCAGTATCGATGAAGACGGCTGTGATCATTCCTCTTTCATAAAGCAGGCCCCAGAGGATATCGGTGATATAGTAGACCATCACATTGAAAAGATATCCGCGATACTGGTCGTAAGCCGGAACGATGTCTCTCGATGAAGTTTTAAGCAGGATGTCATGGTTGATGATCAGATGAATGATCAGCGCCAGGATCCCCGCACTTGAGTACAACATTTCTCTGTTTTCCTTTTATATATAAAGTATAACAGGTAAGCACATCTTTTAAATCAATAAAACATCCTGATTTTGACAGCAGTCTTTTTCTCTGTCTATAATCAGTTGAGGAGGTATGTTTTCATGAGAATTGTTGCGGATTCATCCTGTGATCTCTTTACGCTTGATTATGAAGACTTCATAACTGTACCATTAAGCATCTATACTGACAAAAGGTCTTTTACTGATGACGAGACACTCAACGTAACAGAGATGCTGGACTACCTGGCAAAATACAAGGGGCGTTCATATACTTCCTGCCCGCCGATCGATCTCTGGAAACAGGCCTATGAGGGTGCTGACGAGATCTTTGTCATGACGGTCACCAGTGCGCTTTCCGGTTCCTATATGTCGGCACTCAACGCTGCCGAGATGTATCTTGAGGAACATCCTTCAGCCAGGATCTCGGTCATCGACTCGCTGTCGACCGGAGCCGAAGAAGTGCTGGCTCTCAATAAACTCGTTGAACTGATCAAGGAAGGAAAGGATTTTGAAACGATCGATCAGACGATCAGAACGTATCTGAAAAAATCTAGACTTTTCTTCTCCTTCTTCTCCTTACATAACCTTTCCCAGAACGGCAGAGTGAACAAGGCCGTTTCGCTGGCACTTACGGCGCTCAATATCGCTGTCACCGGTACAGCCACGGCCGAAGGCAAGATCGATGTCACCGGAAAAGCCAGAGGCGAAAAGAAAAGCCTGCAGACTCTCTTTAAAGACATGACTGCTGCCGGCTATAAAGGCGGTAAGGCGATCATAACCCACACCGAAAACGAAGAAGCTGCCGTCGATCTTAAGAAGCTCGTTCAGGAAACTTATCCTGATGCGGACATAAAGATCGTTCCGACCAGAGGCCTGTGCAGTTACTACATGGAAAGAAGAGGCGTGGTCATAAGCTGCGAAACCGAATAAGACGACATCTCCGGATATCGTTTTTTATTCAGACAGATGATCTGAAGATCATCAGTAGTCAGATGAGATATAATTGTCTGGTAAGATCTAATTATGAGTTTCAACAGATATCTTGAACCGGACAGAAAGATCAGGATCCTGGAATCAGTGTCGTTATGCATACTGATCCCGCTTTTTCTTTTCCTTTTCATCTCTTCTATGATCAGAATAAACGCTCCGGTCGGGGAATTGGTTTTCCTGGGCAATATTGAAATGTATCGGGACCGCGAGCTGGAAGACTATGATGAAAACAACACCGTCTGTGATGTCACCTATAAAAACGGTGATGATTCACTGATAATCACTTATACATATGAGGAATATGAAGGTCTGGAAGACGATTCGCTCACGGCTTACGGCTATGAAACAGAAAACGGCACAAGGCTGTTTTTCGATCACGAAGGACCGACAGCCGAAGAGATCAAAGCGACTTACAGGCAGGTAAAAACCGATGAAATGATGCCTAAACTTAATATTTCAATTGCCTTGGCAATATTAGCTTTGTCTGTAGGCGTCATGTTAGGATACGGAGCCTTCTTCTCAACTTATGAGAAATGCTGGTTCTTAAGCATCATGGTGCTGGCGACGATCGCCGCGATCCTGTTCCCTGAAGAAAGTGCCAACGGGGTCAACGGGGTCGTCATCATGTTCCTGTATCTGCTGGACACCTTTCTCAACATCCTGTGTGAACTGCTGATCTCTAAGCAGTCGCGTTATAACTTCCTCGTTTCCGTTCTTGTTGAGATAACGGAGATCGTCATCTGTATCGTGCTGATGTACAGATTCGCTACGATGGTCACGACGCTGTTCTTCTGGCTGCCGATCGACATCCTGAGTTTCATCAACTGGAGCAAACACAAAGACCAGCAGGAAGACGAGCTCACTGCAGTCAGAAGACTGAAAGGTTATCAGGAAGTCCTGATCATCATCGCCATCGCTGTGTGGACGATCGTGGTCGGTTACTTTATCAGCGGTCTGGATATAAAGACCGATTTCATCAACAACAAGTCCATCGAGACGCTTGTAGCTTACCTCGATGCCTGTGCTTCAGCAGTTGGAGTAGCCAACGGTCTGTTCATCTTCTTCCGTCTGCGGGAGCAGTGGATAGCCTGGTATGTCAATGCACTGCTGGAATCCGTGATAAATATCATCTCCGGACAGTATGTCTTACTGATCCTCAAGCTCGGTTATTTCACCAACACGACTTACGGTTATATCAAATGGAGCAGATATATCGCTTCCCGAGGTGAAGAAAAGGGGTCGCTGTTCTGATGGAACTTCGTTACGCAACCATCGATGATCTTGAAACTGTCTGTGAGATGCGCAGACGTCAGCTGATCGATGAAGGGCTCAGTCCCGATGTAGCGATCGATGACGAGATGCGTTCATATTTTACTGAAGCATTCACAGAAGACGACTTCGTGGAATACTTCATGGAAGATAACGGTGAAGTCATCGCGACCGGAGCTATCGTCTTCTTTTCTTTTCCGTCTTCGTTTTCTGATCTTAAAGGCATCAATGGATACATAAGCAACATGTATACCGATCCCCGTTACCGTCATCAGGGCATCGCGACCACGATCTTACAAGCCTTGAAAGCAGAGGCAGAAAAACGCGGCGTAAAGAAAATTTTCATCAGCGCTTCAAAGATGGGAAAAGGCGTCTATGAACGCTTCGGTTTCGCTGATACAGGAGAATGGATGGAACTGGATATCTGAATAATTACTATTTCACTCTTCTGATAAAATAAATGTGGGAAACAACAGAGAATTCGTGAACCGTGATAAAAACAGACAGAACGGTTCTTTGTTTACTCGTAGTAAACATCATTTATATGGAGGATAATATCAATGTCTATTACAAAAATCGTCATTACCGGCGGTCCTTGCGCCGGAAAATCCAGCGTCTTACCTGCCGTCTATGATGAACTTACCCGGCGAGGGTTCGTCGTACTGACCGTACCGGAAGGTGCTTATGAATTGCTGATTGGCAATGTCGGTCCGAAGAGTCTCGGTAGTGTATTATTGTTTGAGAAGTATGTATTTCTTCTGCAGCTGGAGAACGAGAAGATTTTTAAGCTTGCAGCAAACGAAATAAAAGATAAACCTGTTGTTCTGCTGTACGAGCGTGGGGTAATGGACGGTAAAGCGTATCTTTCTGATAATGAATTCGCCGAGCTGCTTCAAAGCATTGGAAAGACCGAATCAGAGATCTGTGCCGATTATGATGCAGTATTCCATCTTGTTACTGCGGCCAAAGATGCAAAGGACTCTTATACCACGGCAAACAACCATGTCCGCTTGGAAACGGCTGCCGAAGCGATCCGTGTGGATGACAGACTGATCGAAGCCTGGTCTGCCCACCCGAACCATTTTATTATCGACAACTCTACCGAATTTGAAGAAAAGAAAGAGCGTCTGATCCAAGGTATCCTGTCAGTACTGGAACATCACTGACTCCAGCCTTTCCAGACTATATCAGACAGACTGATTACACAACAACCTTGAATTTGATATGCGAATATAAAATTTGATAGAATAATCGATGTAAAAATATTTAATAAAGGTGGTAAATTATGGCAATTGAAGCTGGTGATTTCAAAACTGGATTAACTCTTATCGTAGACGGTGACCCTTGGCAGGTCATTGACTTTCAGCATGTAAAACCTGGTAAAGGTGCTGCTATCCTCAGGACCAAGATGAAGAACCTGAAGACCGGTGCTACTCAGGAAAGAAACTTTAACGCCAACGTCAAATTCGACGCAGCCGTTATTGAAAAGAGACCTGCACAGTATTCCTATTCTGCAGACAATACTTATTACTTCATGGATATGGAATCATTCGAAACTTATGAACTGAGTGAAGAACAGGTCGGTTTCAACAAATATTTCCTGACGGAATCGATGGAAGTACAGCTGATGCTGTTTGAAGGACAGCTGCTGGCGATCTCTGTTCCTGATAAAGTAGAACTCGTCGTCGCTGAAACGAGCCCGGCTATCAAAGGTGCTCCGTCAACTCAGACAAAAGACGCCGTTACTGATACAGGTCTGACCCTCAGAGTTCCGCAGTTCATCGAAGAAGGCGAAAAGATCCTGGTCTCCTCGATCGACGGTAAATATTCATCAAGAGCTTAATATAAGCTCTTTTTTAAATTATGAGCAAGACCGTACTGATTACCGGCGCAGCACAAGGGATAGGCAAGGCCATCGCTCTTGAGCTGGCTGAACAGGGATTCAATATCATCATCAACTATCTTAATTCCAAAGATAAGGCTTTAGAACTGGAAAATCTGATAAAGGAAGAATATCAGAGTGAAGCTTTGGCTGTCAGGGCTGATGTCTCAAAAGAGAACGAGGTCGATCTGATGTTTTCGCTGATCGAAGAAAAGTTCGGCGGAGTCGATATCCTGATCAACAACGCCGCCATCGATCTTTCCAATCTCTTTCATCTTAAGAATGCTGACGAATTCAGAAAGACCCTGGACGTCAATGTCGTCGGAGCCTATAACTGTGCGATCAGAGCCTACCGCCACATGCACGAAACAGATTACGGCAGGATCATCAACATCGCTTCAACCAACGGCATCAACACCTACTATCCGATGTGTTTTGACTATGACGCATCCAAGGCTGCACTGATCTCCCTGACTCATGACCTGGCCGTTCAGTTTGCGCCTTATGTGCACGTCAATGCGATCGCTCCGGGTTTCATCGGTACGGAACACGAACTTGACGGATATAACGAGGAGTTCCTGAAACAGGAGACCGAAAAGATCCTCGTCGGAAGGTATGGGGAACCAGAAGAAGTCGCTCATCTGGTCAGGTTCCTGATCAGTGATGAAGCAGATTATATTAACAACACCGTCATCAGGATCGATGGCGGTCAGATAGGAGCCTGTTAAACAGGCTTTTATTATGCATTGAAACCTTAGTCTTCGTCGATGATGATCGGAATCAGTGAGAGGATGATCAGGATGCAGCCTATGATGCTTCGTGCTTCCAGAGCGTAATGATAGATGAGGGCGCTGAACAGCACCGAAGTGATCGGCTCCAGGGTCGAGATGAAAGCCGTATCGGAGCTGCCTATGAGTTTTATGCCTAAAGTGAGGAAGACGCTTCCGGCCATCATTATCAATCCAGCAATGATCATCCAGATCATCTGGTTTGCTTCGAAATGAAGCGATCCGAAATCAGAGGCACTGACCAGCATAGAACAAATGTATGAAAAAAGAAAGATATAGAAGTTCTTCTTTAATGAACTGTGACCGGAGATAGCACTATGATCGATGATCATCAGATTCATCGCATAGGCAAAGGCCGAGATCAGCGCAATGATAACCCCTCCTTTGTCGGCGACGTTTCCTGAGCCGCTCAGCAGAAAGAGTCCTGTAACTGAAAGGATGATCGCGCTTATCTTGTACAGATTCATCTTTTCCCTAAAGAACAACACTCCTCCGAAACAGACCAGCACCGGATAGGTGAAGTGGACCATCGTGACCATTCCTACCGGCATCTTCGTATAAGCCAGATTCAGACACAGATCAGTCACAAATAATCCAAAACCGCCCGAAAACACGTAGATCAAAAATTCTTTCTTTGTTAAACGGAGGTCGATCTTCTTATAAAGGCACAGTAAAAAGACGACTGTCAGACAGACGCCGTGGCATACCAGTGTTACGTTCAGCGGTTCAGCTCCGTTAAGCATGGCCTTATTCTGAACCGAAGGCATTATGCCAAAAAATATTGAAGATAATACTACATATAAATAACCCATATTCGTTTTTATCGGAAAACGCGAAGCCATCGACTTCGCGTTATCTTCCTAATTTGTATAGCAAGATCACTCGATCCCGGTCTTTGGTGCTGTATAGGATCTTGATGACTTGCTCTTTGAAGGAGAGGAATCGATGACGGTAGATGCATCTTCCTCTGCTTCAATGAAGGCGAAGGTCGAGAACTTTGACAGTTTCACGGTGTATTTGCCGGTGTTCTTATCATAAACGCCTCTGATAAGACCCTGAACTTTTCCTTCGTGAATGCTGAACAGCCCAAGTCTTCCTTCTTCTGCGAGCTTCCGTAAGTCCTGCCTGTTGCTGAGATCGAGGACGATCTCAACTTCAGTATCGGTCTCAGAGATCTTGATGGCGCTGCTGTCGATTCCGACCTGTTTGAAGACGTTGATGTCGATGACAGAAAGCAGATCGTCATTAACGCTCTCGTCTTCTTTGATCAAAGCTCTCTGGATCTGCTCGTATTCATCCGTGTCTTCTGAAAGCTCAGTGGTCTCGACCCAGATCAGAACACCATTGTTTTTATCGGTGTTGCTGATGAAGCTGTCGTTCTGTACCTGTGCGTCAAAGGCGTTTCCGGAAACACGGATCTTCTTGATCGTATTGACCATGATCTCTTCTTTGATCACATTCATGTCTACTTTATCCGGCGTCTCTACGTCCTTATAAATCGCGTAGAGCTCTGTATCGGCCGTGATGAATATCTCTTCACCTATACATCTGGTAGTATCGTTGTTCTTGTCCTTGACTCTCCAGCCCTGAACGACCTTGTTCGTAACTGGTGAGATCTCCGGAAGTTTATAAATACCGATGACGTCTTCTGAAGAAGATATTTCATTATTGATGTCTCTCAAGTTGACCTTAAACTTTTCAACGGTAACATTTATTACTCCGCCATGCAGTCTTCCGTCGTAGCAATACTGTCCGTAACCTGTTGCATCGATCAGCGCCGTCCATTCGTTCAAGTTGCCCATACCATCCGAATCGATCCTGTAAACACGATCATAAGTATCAGAGATGGTGTCGAAGATCTGCGAAGTTATCTCGTCATCCTGCATCCTACTTTCGCTTATCATGTTTCTGTTGTCTAGTTTTGCGACCTGAGCAAAATAGATGTTGTTAAGGAAATCAAGACCCTGGTCGTCGATCGCTGAAACGATCAGGTATCCGTCAGCTATATATGCTTTTACGTGGTTAGTCGGGATCCTCGTGTTTGCTTTAGTGAATCTGAAAGTGTTTTGCATCCTCTTGCTGCCATAACCGTTGACTTCAAATATCAGCGTGTAATCGACATCGTTCAGGACCTGGCCTCTGTAAACGTCGGTCTCCGGTTTGTTCTGCTGACTTTCAACACTGAAAATTACAAGGTTTCCTTTTTTCCTTAGCGGCGCAAACACTCTTTCGCCTTCGGCGCCATTGTGTACACCAAAGAAGTATGTAGAGATGTTGAGATCATCACCAAGATCATAAAACGGACCGCATTCGCCAATAATGATGTTTGTTGAGGAGCCGTATTGAGCGACCATCGCATTAAGGAAATCTTGGTCTGTGGAATAAATCAGAAGATCGCCGTCATTGTTCACTTCAGCAGAGAAATCGCTTGGGAAATTGTCGCCCTGCTGTCCACCGCCTCCCTCATAACAAGAGATGGTGTATTGACAGTTATAGAATTTATAGCCTTTCGCAACGATCCTGAAATTGTAAGTACCGTTGTTTTCGCCTATGCCTCTGGTGGTTGATATTGAAAAACTGTTGTTAGTATCGTTTTTGGTGACGTTTACGGTATCTTCGATGCTGGTATACCAGCTGTTGCTTGGGTTGCTACTATCTACTGTAAGGTATACAAAAGCGATGGCTTTATAATAATCGTTTGAGCTGCATACTACGTCGATCGCTTTGGTGGTTTCGTTAAAATTAACGCTTGTAATTGCCGGGTCCGCTGTTCCTTCGGTAGTTGGAGTGACATAGCAGTCGATTACAAAGCTCTTCGTAAAACTGTCATATCCGTTTGCGAAGAATTCGACCTGATATGTTCCGTTGTTCTCGCCGATAGGTTCGCCTATAATGCTATAAATGCCGTTTGCATAAGTAACATCGTTGCTACCTTTATATACCGTCCAAGGGCTATTCTGGAAATCGCCCGTGATCACGACATGATTAAATACCTGCTCATATGCAGCATAATCATTAAAAGAGATTTCAATCTTTTTTGTTTCGTCGTTGAATGTAACGTTTGCCTTACTCTGATCAGGCGCTGTGTTTGTGGTGTTGGTGTTCTGTGTGGAGTCGGAATTCGCACAAACCGGATTGACAAATGCGTTTACCAACATCAGTGTTATCAATAACGTTCTCAATATTCTTTTCATAATATCTAATCCTCTTAAATTATTCTGTTGTTACTATTACGAGTTGATTTTAAGTTTTGATAATGCCAGCAATATTCCCAGTTTACCGTACTCCAGCGAGAGTCCACCCTGCATGTACAGGATATACGGTTCAATGACCGGGGCATCGGCACTCAGCTCGATCGTACTTCCCTGAGTAAAGCTGCCGCAGGCCATCACTTCGTCGAAAGGGTAGCCCGGCATCGGTGCCGGCATTACTCTGACGAAAGAGTCGATTGGGGATGACTCCTGTATTCCCTGGGCAAAGTTCACCAGGTTTTCTTTGCTGCCAAGCTCTACTGTCTGGATGATGTCTGTCCTCTTTTCGTCATAACGAGGTGAGACATTCTTGAAGCCGGTCTTTTCCAGCATATAGGAGGCAAAGACCGCGGTCTTCATAGCATTTCGCACGGCGTTTGGTGCCATGAACAGACCTTTGAAGAAGGAGTTGTTCTGATTGAAGTTGGCTCCCTGTTTCTTACCTATACCCGGAGCCGTCAGTCTCTCTGCGATCATCTGCACATATTCTTTTTTGCCGGCGATATATCCTCCAGTAGAGGCTATGCCTCCACCAAGATTCTTCATCAGTGATCCGACGACGACATCAGCGCCGACATGTCCCGGTTCTTTTTCTTCGACTAGTTCACCGTAACAGTTGTCGACCATGATTATCGCTTCTTTATTTACTTCTCTGATCTTGTTTATAACTGCTTCGATTTTGGCGATGTTCAGTGAAGGCCTTTGAGAGTAGCCTCTTGAGCGCTGGACCTCCACGAGCTTCACATCGTTCTTCTTAAGACGTTCAATGATCTTTTCAGTATCGAAATTTCCGTCTTTGAGATCGATCTGTTCATAATTGACGCCGTTGGCTATTAAGGACTGTGAAGATCCTCCACAAAGTCCGATCATCTCCTGCAGGGAGTCGTAAGGTGTACCGGTCAAAGAGATCAGTGTATCGCCATGCTTAAGCAGGGCCGAGAAGGCCAGATACAGAGCGTTGGTCCCGGACATGATCTGCGGTCTGACCAGTGCATCCTCAGTACCCAGAACTTTCGCAAAGATCTTTTCCAGCTTGTCTCTTCCGGCATCATAATCACCGTAGCCATTGATGTCGCTGAAGTCGGTATATGATACCTGGTTTTCGATGAACGCCGAAAGGATACGATCGGAGTTGAGCAGAGAAACTCTGTCGATCTCGTCGTATATGTCTTTCAGTACTTCGTCTGACTCTGAAGCAATGTCCAGCAGTCTTTTATCTATCTGTTCCAGGATCATGTTCTTTAAGGTAAGAAAACAACACTCTTGGGGAATGTTGTAGTTTGTTTATCTTTATCTGGGGACTTCTTTGCTCCCCGGCGCTTCATTGATGAAGCTTTTTTATATTCCTCCGTTCATCATTTCTTCCAGCTCACCGTTGCTGTCGGTGGTGTGGAAATATATCTTTACATCTGAATAACAGTATTTTCTGATCAGCTGTCTGTACATCGCGGCCTGTCCTGCCAGCATCCGCTGATCGATAGCTTTGTCGGCATACAGGACGATGTCGAGTTTTCTGTTTTCAAGTTTATACAGTTCGTTATTGGAATCACGGACATAGACATATTCAGGATGCTCGATCCCGTATTTCTTGATCTCGCGATGTGACCTGCGGTAGATCTTATCCGAGACGTTGATGTCGCCGATCTTATCGTGAGCGCTGAACAGGGCATAGAGGATCTCTTCCTTTTCGATCGCTTCGCTGTTGCCGCCGATGTCGCTCCAGAGATCTCCCGAACGGTGGGCGATCTTCAAGAGTTTCATCACCGTCTCCTCATCTTTAAGATAGATATAGGATTCGATGTTGTTGGAGATCTTCATCCCGCATTCGCTCAGATAGACCGGCTGGAAGAAGGTGACGTTCTCCAGGTAGAAGCTGGAGATCTTTGCCGGAAGCTTTTTGTCTTTGGAGACTCTGATGATGGCTTCTTTGAATTCATCCGATGTTCTGTAACCGTTGAGGATGCCGTAGGTATCCCACATCTTTTTTACGGATGCGATATTGAATCTGACCAGGCGTCCGAATCCGACGATGCCTTTTTCGTTTTTCTGACGGTGTTCCTTGTCTTTGGATAAAAAGAAAACCAGATCACCTTCAGTAAAATCCGAGAAGTTGATGTTGTTTGATAAGCGCCAGAAGTTCATCGTTTTGTGACTGTTCAGACGATGTAGTTCCAGCATCTTCGAATCAGTGACGTATGCGATCGCGGACATTTTTCAGTTTTATTATAGCACCCGCTTTTATGGCAGGGTGTCGTACACATAGCGGCCTTCCAGGATCGAAAGGAAGACATCGGAAACGATTTGATCGATGAACGAAGATTTGTCGACGAGGTAGATGTTGAGCTCTTCTCCCTTGGCATAGATGCTCGGATACTTGCGGTCCAGTTCCTCACAGACACAGAGCACCGGCTGGGACAGCGCGTTGCCGAAACGGGTGTTGTGGACATAGATCTCGTTGAGGGCTTCGGTGTCGGCTTTCGATGACTTGCAGGAGACGAAGAGGAGGTGATTGTTCCTGATGATCAGGCAGTCGATCTCACATCTGACCGGGTGGTTGTATTTATCGTCGGCGAAGTCGATGACGGCACTCATCTTCACATCATCGAAGTATCCTGATTCTGTCAGTCTGATGTACAGGTAATTCTCTAAGAAGGCTCCGGAGACGCAGACCATCTCCTTCAGCTTGCGGGTCTTGAAGATGATGCGGTCTTCTTCGATCCTGAACAGGTCAGCGATGTTTTTGTAGGCGACATCTGTCTTGATCAGTCTGATCGCTTCTTCGTTGAGCAGGTAGGTGTTGTTTCCGACATAATCAGCACCGTTGACCAGGGAGTTGACTTTGGACATATATTTGATGAAAGCAGAATAGTTTTCCATGTTCTCTTCCACCAGTCTGATGATCGTCTCTTTTGATTTGGGATCTGAGACGCTGTGATGCATATAGTCTCTGATCTCTCCGCCTCTGAGCTTCAGGACATCTTCGATCGTAAGTCTGATGACTTCTCTGTGACTTACTTTGTGATCACGGTAATCCTTGATGACGTTCTCTTCATCATCGTAATAGATCATCTCGTTGTTTCCGCTTTGGGCCAGCTGGAAGAGCAGCAGGGAAAGATACTTCGCTCCGCCGACATCGATGATCATGTTCGGATTCTCATCCAGCAGTTCCTTCAGCTGTTTCTCGTCATCATGCAGCTGAATGAAACGTACCGGGATGTCTTTATAGCGTTTTACGACGGCTTCGATGTTCGCAAAATTATTCAGTGATACATCGTGGTGATAAACATAAAAAACCTCATCAACATCTAAAGTTAATTCACTTACAACGTTATTCAGAGGTTCTTTGTCGTCATAGACAGTAAGCAGTTTACTCATTTTCGATCTTTCGGCGATTATCCAGTGCTTTGATCAGGGTCAGTTCATCAGCGTAGTCCAGTGAAGCACCCATCGGCAGGCCGTGAGCCAGCCTGGTGATCAGGACGCCTTTGTCTTTCAGAACTTTATCCAGATACAGGGCCGTCATCTCTCCATCCATCGTCGGAGAGGTGGCAACGATGATCTCTTTTATTTCCGGGGTAATTCTTTTAAGCAACCCCTCGATGTTTATGTCTTCCGGATAGATCCCCTTGGAAGAGGAGATCAGTCCGCCCAGTACGTGGTACATGCCTTTGTAGGAATCGGTCTTCTCGATCGCTACGACATCCTGCGGGTTGGCAACGACCATGATCAGTGAACGGTTACGGGTCTGATCCTTGCAGAAAGGACAGGTGTCTTCGGCGGAAAGGAAACCGCAGATGTGACATCTTCTGATCTCTTTGAGTCCGTTGAGGATGTCGATCATCTCACCGATCTCTTCCTGATCTTTCTCCAGCAGCGTGAATGCATAACGCTGGGCTGTCTTGTTTCCGACGCCCGGCAGTTTCTCAAACATCGCGATCAACTGTTCGAACTGTGCAGGGTACATCTTATCTTACAGGCAGTCCCATGGCCGAAGCCATTGAGCCCAGACGGCTCTTCTTCGTCTCGTCAGCTTTTTCGATCGCATCATTGACGGCGATCATGACCATGTCTTCGATCATTTCTTTGTCGTCAGGATTCAGGATCTCAGGGTCGATGTTTACGGCCGTGACTCTGTTCTCGCCGGTGACCGTGACTTTGACCAGCCCGTTGGAGGCCGATCCTTCGAATTCCATCGCATTGATCTGTTCGCTGGCTTTTTCCAGCTGTTCCTGCATGGCCTGTGCCTGCTGCATTAGTTTGTTTATATCCATCTTTATTCCTCTACTTTAAGTGTGTCACCGAAGAGGCCATAGAGCTTCTCTTCCGGTGTTTCTTCTTTTACTTCATCCAGTTTGTATTTCTCTACATAGACAGGTCTGTTTCTTTCGTCGGGTGGTACTTTCTTGTACAGTTCGATCAGTTCTTTCTTCTTTTCCTGGTCGATCGCAAAGATCATCTTGTCGATACCGAACTCTTTATTTATGAAACGGTAGAGTTCCTCGTTCATTGCCTTGGTGTTGATGCTAGCGGCCTGTGAGGTACTGCCGCAGACGATGATCGCATCTTTGTTGGAAGCGAAGAGTTCGGTGCCGATCAGCAGCTGATAGAACTTTCTCTTTTCCGGTTCATAGGCATAGAGGTCAAGTTTGTTGTAGATGATCTGGTCGGCGATCTTGAGATCCTTGTTGGCATCGAGCAGGATAGCCAGCAGGAAGTTGGTCTCCGGTTCGACAACGAAGCTGACCGGTTCCTCGACCGTTTCTTCCGGTACCGGTTCTTCCTTCTTCGGTTCCTCTTTCTCTTCCTTGACCGTCTTCTTTACAGTCGTTGCTTTGCGCGTGTTCTTCGCCATCTTGATCAGACAGAGCTCCAGATAAGCCAGGAAACTGCTGTTTTGCTTTTCCCGGGAAATTACTTCCTCCAGGTTCTTTGCGTCTTCCAGCATCGTTTCCAGCGATACCGCGTTGATCAATTGCTGAGCTTCGCCGGCCGTCAGTCTGGTCAGCAGGCTCTCCTTGCCCTGGTCGGAATAGATGAGGGCATCCTTGACGATCTCGAGAAGGTCGACAGCCAGACGCTTGGTGTCCATACCCTGGCCATACATGCCGCGCAGTTTGGTAATGACTTCACTGATCTTGTTCTCATGGATCTCCAGATACAGCTCGGTCTCTTCCGGTACCGAGGTCAGACCGAAGATGTGTTCGACATCTTCAAGGGTCAGCTTTTCAGGATTATAGGCCAGGCACTGTTCCAGCAGCGACAGCGCATCACGCATGCCGCCTTCAGCCATGCGGGCGATCTCTTCGACAGCTTTCTCTTCATAAGGGATCTTCTCTTCTTCCAGGATCTTCATCGTTCTCTTCTTGATCTCATAGAGATTGATCTTGGAGAAGTTGTAGCGCTGACATCTCGACAGAACGGTCGGGATGACTTTCTGCGGATCGGTCGTCGCAAAGATAAAGATCACGTGTGCCGGCGGTTCTTCGATCGTTTTGAGCAGGGCGTTGAAAGCCTGTGCCGTCAGCATGTGTACTTCATCGATGATATAGACTTTATACTTGCCCAGAAGCGGAGCGTAGGGGACCTGTTCGATGATCTGCCTGACATCATCGACGCCGTTGTTGGAAGCGGCATCGAGTTCGATGATGTCCGGATGATTGCCTTCAAGATAGGCTTTACAGTCAGGACACTCGTCACAGGCTTCCTCATTGAAGTTCTCACAGTTTATCGCTTTCGCAAACAGCTTGGCTACCGAGGTCTTGCCTGTACCGCGCGGTCCGGCAAAAAGGTAGGCATGGGCTATCTTGTTGTTTCTGATCGCGTTGACCAGGGTCTTGACGATATAGTCCTGTCCTACTACTTCCGAGAATTTTGATGGTCTGTATGTTCTGTATAGTACCTGATATGCCATATATTCATTATAACTCATCAGGACGCTTTGTTTTCTTCACATCACAACAAAAGAAAAGATTCCTGATAAACGATCATAACCACTGATCCGCTTGCCTGTCTGTTGTTTTATAATTTTGATATAAGTCGTTTCTGACAACAGGAGGAGAAGCGTATGAAAGTGTTGTTAGTGATAATTGTTGTGCTGTTGGTGACCAGACATTATGGAGTGAGAAAAAACAGGATGACACCGGCAGGCGGCATCAATGAATCGCTGTATGTTGATATCAACGGCACAAAGCAATGGATCAGCATCTATGGTCGGGATCTTAAAAATCCGGTACTGCTTTATCTCCATGGCGGACCCGGTTCTGCCACAAGTCCTTACGATTATGCGTTTACCCGCAAGTGGAGTGATGTATATACGGTCGTGACCTGGGATCAGCGTAACTGCGGCAAAAGTTTTGATAAGGCACACGAAGTAAAGGTGATAACTCACGACGACATGCTTGAAGACGGCAGACAGATGACGCTGTTTTTGCTTGATCATCTTTCCAAAAAGAAGATCACACTGCTTGGTCATTCCTGGGGCTCAATGTTCGGAGCAGCTCTGGCATTGAATTATCCCGAATATTATGAGGCTTTTATCGGAACAGGACAGTGTATCGATATCGAGGAAAACGAGGCTCGCTTCTGTGAAGCAGCCAGAAAGTGGGCCGAAAACGACAAAAGCAGTCAGAAGCTTCTTGAAAAACTGGATCCGCAAAACAATTTAAATATGGATTATCTGAGTGCAAGAGGAAAGGTCATGAAAAAGTATAAATATGACATGATGAAGGATGGTACGGATTACAATCTCTGGATGACCGTTCTTTTCAATCCTTATTACAGTCTTTCTGATCTTTTAACTTATGTGATGAATGCCAGAAGAAGTTTGGATCCATATATCGATTTCTTCTTCGGTGAACTGAAAAAGTTCTCGTTGTTTGGAAAATATGAATATAAAATCCCGTTCTACAACATTAACGGCGATATGGACTATCAGACCAATTATGAATTGGCCTGCGAGTATTTTGAACAGGTAAAAGCACCTTATAAGAAGATGTATGTCATGAAAGACGCAACACACGGTCTGCTGGAATCCAGATCTTCAGAATTCTCGACCATCGTCCACGAGATCGCCGGGATCCAGAAAGAAAACAGCAATTAAGCTGTTTCTGCGTTTTATCTTTTTGTTTTAAAGAAATCCTTAAGGATCAGCGAGCACTCTGCGGCCATTACACCGCCTTTTATCTCCGGATAATGATTGAGCCCTCTGATCCTTTTAAATCTGATGTTGGAGACCAATGCTCCGCCTTTAGGGTCTTTGCATCCGTAGATGATTTTATCAATGCGGGAATTGACGATGGCGCCGGTGCACATCATGCACGGTTCCAGAGTCACATAGAGTTCGCAGCCCTTGAGGTTCCAGTTATTCAGTTTTCTGGTCGCTTTGTTTATACACTCGATTTCCGCATGAAAGAGCGCACAGCTTCTCTTTTCTTTACGATTGTGTGCTCTGGCGATTATCTCATCATCTTTTACGATCACACAGCCTACCGGGACCTCATCTTCTTTAAAAGCTTTGAGCGCTTCCCTGTAGGCGGCTTCCATAAATTCTTTTTTCATTTCAGGATCAGATTCATTATAAAGTATATGATTGCGGATATGAGTGGAAAGCCGACGAGCGTTCCGATCCACTTGTTGATGAATGCCTTTTTATTTATATAAGGTCGAAGATCTTCGGTTCCCGGAATGATCCAGGCTTTAGTGTGATTTACCCAATACCAGTCGATGAACAGACGGTCGAAGAATCCTTCGATCAGCAGGATCGCTGTCATCTGAATGAAACACTCCCAGAAGCCTCTGGCCTTATTTATGAAGAAGACGGATATAATCACAAAGACAAAATAGGGAAGGATGCCCAGATACATGAAAAGATTTTTGTTTCTCGTTATGGTACTTTCATCTATCAATCCAAGATCGATACATCTTCTCTGTACTTCTTCATCATAGAAGAAGACCATATTGACCGCGCCGTTGGCTATACCGTATACACAGCTGAGCAGTACGATGAAGCAGCAGACCAGTCCTTCAAATATCACCAGCATATCTTTATCCTTTTCTTTCTAAATTAAAAATGGTACACACAGACAGAGGTTCGTATGGCTGCTTGCTTCCGCACCTGACCAAGTTAGTAACATGAATGTTGTACCGTCTTTATTTTATAGTATGTCTTTCTTTGTTTCAATTGTTTCACGTGAAACATTCAGATATCCAGGAGACCGTAATCAAATTCGGTGAAATCGTTTATCCGCTGTTTTATCTGAATGAGATCAGGATTGTCCGGCTTTCTGATCACGACCAGGTTTTCGCATCCCGCCGCGACGGCGTGTCTGATCGAAGCAGGGGAATCATCGAAGATCAGACAGTCTCTGATATCGGTCTTCAGTCTCACTGCTCCTTCCAGGTACATCTCTTTCTTGTCAGCAAACTCTCCGGAATCATAGACGACTGTCTCTTTATCGAACCAGCGGTCAAGTTTCAGATAGTCGAAATAAAAGTTGACGTTCTCGATGATCGAGGCCGTACAGAGGTTGATGGGGATCTTTTTTTCTTTAAGATGATCGAGCAGTTTCGCGGCTCCGGGCTTAAGTGAATCTCTTCCTTTTTCTCTGCAGATGTTCTGGTAGTATTTCGTTTCTTTGGCTTTGGCCCAGTACATGATCTTCTCGGGATCAAGAGGGAGACCAAGCTCTTTAAAGACGGCTTCCACGAACGGGTAGTTGCGTACGCCGATGTAGTCAATATAAAATTCTTCGGCATTGATCTTTCCGCCGGAGATCTCATTGACCGTTGCGATCCACGCTTCGTTGTTGATGTCGTCATCGGAATACAGGGTTCCGTTGTAGTCGAACAGTACAGCTTTCATATATGTATATTATAAAGGATAGTCAAAAAGAATGTTTCACGTGAAACATTCTCTTTAGTCTATTTCTTTTCGATCTTCTTCTGACCGCCCATGTATGGCTGCAGAACTTCCGGAATATCGATCGATCCGTCCTGGTTGTAGTTGTTTTCCAGGAACGCGATCAGCATCCTCGGCGGAGCGACGACGGTGTTGTTCAGGGTGTGCGGCAGATAATTGCCTTCAGCACCTTTGACTCTGATCTTCAGTCTTCTTGATTGGGCATCGCCCAGGTTCGAACAAGAACATACTTCGAAGTACTTCTGCTGTCTTGGAGACCATGCTTCGACATCGCATGATTTGACCTTGAGGTCAGCCAGGTCACCTGAGCAGCATTCCAAAGTCCTTACCGGAATGTTCATCGACAGGAAGAGGTCGACGGAATATCTCCACATCTTGTTGTACCAGTCCATGGATTCTTCCGGCTTGCAGATAACGATCATCTCCTGCTTCTCAAACTGATGGATACGATAGACACCTCTTTCCTCGATGCCGTGAGCACCGACTTCTTTTCTGAAGCATGGTGAATAGGAGGTGAGAGTCAGCGGCAGTTTTGCTTCGTCATTGATCGTATCGATGAAGCGACCGATCATGGAGTGTTCAGATGTACCGATGAGGTAGAGATCTTCGCCTTCGATCTTGTACATCATGTTCTCCATCTCTTTGAAAGACATGACACCGGTGACGACTTCCGATCTGATCATGAACGGCGGTATGCAGTAAGTGAATCCTTTGTTGACCATGTAGTCTCTTGCGTATGCCAGGATCGCTGAATGGAGTCTGGCGATATCGCCGGTCAGATAATAGAAACCGTTACCTGAAGTCTTGCGGGCCGAATCAAGATCGATACCGTCAAGAGCTTCCATGATGTCGGTGTGATAAGGGATATCAAAATCGAAAGTCCTCTTGGTACCGAACTGTTCGATCTCTACGTTTTCTGAATCATCTTTACCGACAGGTACGGAAGCATCGATGATGTTCGGGATCACCAGCATCCTTTCTCTGATCTGTTCCTCAAGCTGCGGTTCTTTCTCTTCACACTCGGTGATCTCGTCACCGATCTTCTTGACCGTAGCTTTGACTTCTTCGGCTTCCTCTTTCTTTCCCTGCGACATCAGGGCACCGATCTGCTTGGACATGGTGTTGCGCTGGCTGCGCAGCTCATCGGCTTTGGTACGTAAGGCGCGATACTCCTCGTCGAGCTTTCTGACTTCGTCGACGAGTGCCAGTTTCTCATCCTGGAATTTCTTTCTGATGTTTTCTTTGACCAGCTCAGGATTTTCTCTGATCAGTCTGATATCAATCATGTCAACCTCCTTGAAAATAAAAAGGCGGCCTCAAGGGCGCTCGTGCGCGGTACCACCTTTACTTTTAACTTGACTCTTAACGCGAGTGCACGTGTCTGATTGGGACATCACTTAAGGCGGATTCACTGAACTCCTGCTGATAAGTTGCACCGGACCTTATCTCTCTGTAAGCTCTCCTTCAGTTACTGTTCCTTACTTTATATAGAAATGATAACACAAACCGAAAAAGAGTAAACAGTCAATTTGTAATATTGCCCGGGTAATTTGATACCGGTGGTCTTTTATAAATTAAATATCTATAATATGAATAGAAGCATATGAATAATGATTCAATGATTTACAGGAGGAATTGACTGTGGGACTTTTTGACCAGTTACTGAAAGAAGGAGCCGAGACCCTCAAAGATCTGGCAAGCGATGAAAACAAGGAAAAGGCACAGGAGCTGTTCGGTGCCCTTAAGGAAACGATAGGCGAACACGCCGAAGGTTTCAAGAAAGTCGTCGATGAATATAAAGACGAGATCAAGGAGATGAAGAAGGAAGCCGAATCTTCTTCCTATGATGATAGCATGTATGAAGAAGTCGATGATGGCAAGGATTGCCGTCAGCGAATCCTGGAAGTTCTGGAAAGCGAATTCCCTAACTATACTGTCAGACAGAACGTCTCCCCGGCTGAGTTTGGAGGCACCGGCAGATTCATGGATTATTCGATCGTCGTCTGTGATGGCGATAAGCCTCAGCTGATCATCATGGTCATCAGCAAGACGACTACCGCTCACCGCGAATATCGCTGGACTAGGGAAGAAGCCAAGAAGCAAGGCATCACGCTCATCAACTTCGTCGATCACTTCCCGAACAATCCTAAATATATTTCCGCGAGACTGCACAAATATCTGTAGTCCTGGAATAGACAGAAAGAGAAATGCGTTATGCACCCGCGGCGGCCGCAGCACGTTCAGCAGGATGGCTTTACGGGTAGCCTGATCATGTACCGGCCGGTATCGTAAGCATTGCTTACTTCAAAGCAGTTTCTCTTTCTTTTTTTATGAAAAGCATCCTCGACAGCTTATCATCAGCTGAAGCCTGGCAAGAGTTCCGGCTTCACAAAAAAGAGAAGAGACAGCTCAGCAGAAAACAGAGCGATGAGCTGGATCTTTTTATTGAGCAGAAAAGATATCTTAAGATAACCTCAACGTTTGAGTTTTCCTATCCCGAAAAGAAGATCATCTCCAAGATGGGTTCGGATAAGAAACGGATCGTCTACTCCTACAGCAAGGACGAGACCTGGGTACTCAAGCTGCTGGCCTATCAGCTGTACTGTTATGACGGCCTGCTGTCTGATTGCTGCTGTTCCTTCAGAAGAAACAAAACAGCCAAGACCGCTTTCGATGAGATCAGGAAGATAAAAGATCTTGATCAGAAGTATGTACTCAAGCTCGACATCCACAACTACTTCAACTCCATCGATGCCGATATCCTGATGGAGATACTGAAAAAGAAGATCGATGACGAGAGACTGCTGTCTTTCTTTGATTCGCTTCTTCATCAGGACCGCTGTCTTTTTGAAGGACAGGAGATCACTGAGAAAAGAGGGGCGATGGCCGGTGTTCCGCTGGCGAGCTTTTTCGCTAATTTTTATCTCCTGGATCTCGATGAACATTTTGAAACAGAAGGCACACCTTACTTCCGCTACTCCGATGATCTGATCGCTTTCTTTGACAGCGAGGAAGAAAGAGAAAGGGGTTTTGAATTCATAAGTGAGTTCCTGAAAGAAAAGAAACTGGAACTCAATATGGACAAATACATGATCGCCGATCCGGGAGAGGCCTGGGAATTTCTTGGTTTCAGTTATCACGACGGAGAGATCGATCTGGCGGAAGCGACGATCACCAAGATGAAAGGCAAGATCCGCCGCAAGGCCAGGAAACTGTACCGGTACCGGAAGCTGAAACACCTCTCTTATGAGAAAGCGGCTCGGGCCATGATCAGCAGTTTCGATCACAAATTCTATGATTTCACCGGCAACAACGATTTCACCTGGATCCGTTTCTACTTCCCTCTCATCACCGTCAGTACGGGTCTCCACAAGATCGACGAGCACATGGTCAGGTACCTGCGTTACCTCTCGAGCGGTCATCACAACAGGTCCAACTACAAAATAACTTATGAACAGCTGAAGTCTTACGGCTATACGCCGCTGGTCGCTGAGTATTACCGCTGGCGGAAAGAGAACCGTGAACTGTCCGAAAAACGAGAGGACATAATATAACGATTCTGTAGACAAAGTGGAAACATTTATGAAACCTAATTTAAAGAAAACACTGATCTGTGTCCTGACGGCTCTCGTCCTGTCGGGTATTTTCTCCAAGCTCATCGCCTATTATGCAGAAGAGAGTTCGCGAAAAAGGATCATGTATCAGATAGAGACCGGTCTGAAGAACGCCGAATCGGTAATAGAGTCGATGTACGATAACGACACCGCGATCGCCGGTGATTTTTACCAGATTCAATGACATCAACATGGAGATCGTCACGACCATGCTGAAAGAAAAAGTCATCGACGGCGAGTATACCGGTAAGCGGGTCTTTTCTGATGGCCTTGTCGTAAAGGTACACGACGGCGTCTTCGAGATGCCTGATGTCGGTAACCTCATCGTTCCGGAACTCACACTGGAAGACTTTAAGGATGATCTGCCTCTGACTACCCGTACCGTATATGATGAATACGGAGCAGAGACATATTACTTTATCAACACCAGCAACATTGGCGGCGATTATTACTACGTCGATGTCCTCAACTATGATAACTAGGCCGACCTGAAAGATATCTGAACAAAGAGATATACGAGCTTTTCAGAAGGAAACAGATAAAGATGGGATAATAGCCCGGGCAATATATTATATATAAACAAAGAAAAACCATCTGTTTTTTCACATAAGTGATCAGACAGATGGTTTTGTTTATTTACTCTTCTTCGTCTTCGTCGCTGTGGGTCATGACACTGACAGCTGATACGACGGTGCCTTCCTGAGGTTTGATCAGTCTGACACCCATTGTCGCTCTGCCCATCGTGGAGACTTTCTCCAGGTGGATCCTGATGATGATGCCGTCGTTGGTCATGATCAGACAGTCTTCGTCACCGTTGACAGCCTTCAGGGATACAAGATCACCGTTCTTTTCGTTGATGTTGATGGTCTTGACGCCCTTGGCTCCTCTTGAAGTCAGACGGTATTCCTCGACCGGTGTCTGTTTGCCATAACCGTTCTTGGAGACGACCAGGATCTTTGATCCTTCTGCATCCGTACACATACCGATGACTTCCGTGCCTTCGACATTCATGCCTTTGACGCCGGTAGCGTTTCTGCCCATGGCTCTGACACCTCTTTCATCGAAGCGGACCGCCTTGCCGTTGGCTGCACCGATGATGATCTGCGAATCGCCGAGTGTCGGTCTGACAGCGACCAGTTCATCGTCTTCCTTCAAGGAGATGGCGATCTTGCCGTTCTGGCGGATCGATTCAAATTCGCTGGCCGGTACTCTCTTACATAAGCCGCGCTTGGTCACAAAGAACAGATATCCCTTGATCTCCCATTCGCGGTTGATCGGTACCAGTGCCCTGACTTTTTCATCTTTATCAATGTTGATGATATTGATGACCGGGATGCCTTTGGCGTTTCTGGATGCCTCCGGTACATTGAAGCCCCTGATCCTGTAGACCTTGCCTTTGTTGGTAAAGATCAGCAGGTAGTCGTGAGTCGACATCGTGATGTTCTGATCGACGACATCGTCTTCGTTGAGGCTCATGCCTTTGACGCCACGGCCGCCACGGTTCTGCAGCCTGTAGGTATCGATCGGCAGACGTTTGACATAACCGTTGTTGCTCAAGGAGACGATGACATCTTCGACCGGGATCAGATCTTCGTCTTCCATCGAGATGTCGCCTTCGATGATCTCGGTACGGCGTTTGTCTCCATATCTGTCCTTAATGGCTGTCAGTTCGTCCTTGATGATCTGAATGACTCTTGAGTGATTGGCCAGGATATCTTTCAGGTCCTTGATCTCAGCATATAACTCATTGAGTTCGTTGACGATCTTTTCTCTTGATAATCCGGTCAGTCTTCTCAGCTGCATATCGAGGATGGCTTTGCCCTGGATATCATCGATGCCAAATTCGGCGTTCAATTTCTGTAAAGCGTCGTCATCGTCTCTTGAGCTCTTGATGATCTCGACGACTCTGTCGATGTTGTCGATGGCGATCTTGAGTCCTTCCAGGATATGGGCGCGTTTCTCGTCTTCGTTAAGGTCGTACTGCGTCCTTCTTCTGATGACCGAGATCTGATGATCGATGTAGCAGTTGATGATCTCTTTTAACGACAGCAGCATCGGTCGATTATCGACTAAGACGTTGTTATTGATACCGAAGGACGACTGGACCGGTGTCAGTTTATACAGCTGGTTCAGTACCACTTCCGGCTGAACATCTTTCTTCAGTTCGATCTCGATCCTGATGCCGTTACGGTCGTTGGAAAGGTCTTTGAGTTCAGAGATGCCGTCAATGATCTTTTCCTTGGCCAGCTGGTGGATCTTTTCATACATCACCAGTTTGTTTACGAGATAAGGGATCTCTCTGATGATGATCTTGTGTTTTCCTTGATGCATGTCTTCGATCTCGACCTTGGAACGGACGATGATCGAACCTTTGCCGGTCTCATAAGCCTGACGGATACCGGAGCGTCCGACAATGTAGCCGCCGGTCGGGAAGTCTGGTCCCGGGATCTTTTCCATCAGTTCGATGACGGAGATGTCCGGGTTGTCGATGACAGCGATGATGCCGTCGATCGCTTCACCAAGGTTGTGTGTCGGCATGTTGGTAGCCATACCGACAGCAATACCCATCGAACCGTTTACCAACAGGTTAGGGAACCTTGATGGCAAGACCACCGGTTCCTTGTGACGGGCATCATAGTTGTCGCGCCAGTCGATCGTTTCTTTCTTGATGTCCTGCAGGAGCTCAAGAGAGATCTTGGACATTCTGGCTTCGGTATAACGCATAGCTGCTGCGCCATCTCCATCCAGAGAACCGAAGTTTCCGTGACCGTCTACCAGCGGGTAACGGTAAGAGAACGGCTGAGCCATACGGACCATCGTATCATAGATGGCTGTATCACCATGCGGGTGATATTTACCCATGACTTCACCGACGATGTTGGCAGACTTGACGTGCGGTTTGTCCGGCAGGAATCCGGCATCATACATTGCCCATAAGACACGGCGGTGTACCGGTTTCATACCGTCTTTGACATCCGGCAAAGCACGGTCGATGATGACTGACATTGAATAGCTTAAGAAGTCTTCTCTCATTTCCGAAGAGATATTGACTTCTTTCATGTTGCCATGATTGAAAAAGCGATTATCTAATTCTTCCATGAGTCCTCCTTATATATCCAGATTCTTGACGAAGTGGGCATTCTCAACGATAAAGTTCTTACGCGGTTCAACTTCGTCTCCCATCAGCATCGAGAAGACCTGATCGGCATCGATCGCATCTTCGATCGTCACTCTCTTCAGGGTGCGGTGTTCCGGATCGAGCGTTGTTTCCCAGAGTTGGGAAGGATCCATTTCACCTAATCCTTTGTAACGCTGAACATCGTATTTCTCGTCACCGAAATCTCGCTTGGCGAGTTCGAGTTCATCGTCTGAATAACAGTATCTCAGAGTCTTCTGTCCTTTGAACAGTTTATATAGAGGCGGCATAGCCAGATAGACATAGCCACCTTCGATCAGCGGTTTGAAGTATCTGTACAGGAATGTCAGCATCAGTGTAGAAATGTGCTGACCGTCGACATCGGCATCGGTCATGATGACGATCTTGTGATAACGCAGCTTGGAGATATCGATCTCATCACCGAAACCGCAGCCGAAGGCCTGGATCATCATTCTGATCTCGGCGTTGTCGAAGATCTTATGCAGCCTCGCTTTTTCAACATTGAGGATCTTTCCTCTTAATGGCAGAACAGCCTGGAAATTGGAATCGCGTCCCTGCTGTGCAGAACCGCCGGCGGAATTACCCTCGACGATATAAATCTCACAGATCGAAGCATCTCTTGATGCGCAGTCTTTCAGTTTAGTCGGCAGGTTACCGGAACCGAAGTCATCTTTACGACGGACGTTTTCTCTGGCTTTCTGAGCTGCCAGTCTGGCTTCAGATGCAGACTTGGCTTTCTCGATAATGATCTTGGCTACATCCGGATTTTCCAGCAGATAACGTTTTAAGAAATCACCGAAGATCTTATTGACTACCGGTTTTACTTCCGCATTACCTAATTTACCTTTAGTCTGTCCTTCATATTGCGGATCAGGGTGTTTGACAGAGATGATCGCTGTCAGTCCTTCCTTGAGGTCGTCGTTTGTCAGGTTCGGTTCATCTTTCTTGATCAGGTTGTTGTCCTTGGCATAAGCGTTGATGACTCTTGAAAGCGTCTGACGGAATCCATCCAGATGCATGCCTCCGTCCGGAGTAAAGATATTGTTACAGAAAGAATAGACTTTCTCGGAGTATGAAGTGTTGTACTGCAGCGATACTTCTACAGTGATTGTCGTATCGTTGTCGACACCGTCACAGTACATGACATCTTCAAACAATCTGCTTTCGTTCGCATCCAGGAATTCGACGTATTCTTTGATACCGCCTTCATAACAGAAGGTATGGGTACCTTTAAGTTCATCTTCCTTTTCCCAGTTGAATGTCAGTTTGACACCTTTGTTCAGAAAAGCCATCTGACGGATACGGTCAAAGAGGGTCTTATAGTCATAGACAGTACCTTCTTTGAAGATCTCCGGATCAGCTTTGAATCTGACGATCGATCCGGTGTCTTTAAGATCACAGGTACCGATTTCTCTTAATGGTTCATCTACTTTTCCGCCATTCTTAAATCTGATGAAATAGATCTTTCCATCTTTGTGGATCGTTACTTCGAGCCATTCTGAAAGAGCGTTGACGACAGAAGCACCGACACCGTGCAGACCGCCTGATACCTTATAGGCACCGCCGCCGAATTTACCGCCGGCATGTAAGACCGTAAAGATCGTCTCAACGGTCGAGACTTTCGTCTTCGGATGGATCTCGGTCGGCATACCACGCCCATCATCTTTGACGGTCACGATATCATCGCCATCGACACTGATCTCAATATGAGTCGCATAGCCGGCCAGTGCCTCATCGACAGAGTTGTCGATTATTTCCCAGACCAGATGATGAAGACCGGTAGACGATGTCGTGCCGATATACATACCGGGTCTTTTTCTGACAGCTTCCAGTCCTTCAAGGACCTGAATATCATCAGAAGTATAGTTGTCATGTTTAATGCTTGTACTAGACATCGTATCCCTCCCTTAATTCGATCAATTTATAGTCGCTCTTGATATTTAAATTATTGATATCGGTATTGGTGATGATTACCTGTGTCTCAGACGGCAGGATGTTCAATAATCTTTCCTGATTGTCCTTATCCAGTTCTGAAAGGATATCATCAAGCAGTACGACCGGTGTCTTCAGTGTATTGATCTGAATATATTTGATCAGCGCAAACTTAAAGGCGATCAAAACCATCCTTCTCTGTCCCTGTGAAGCGATGGAATTGAGATCATAACCGTCCATCAGGAAATAATAATCATCATGATGCGGACCGAAGGTCGCATAATGATAATAATTGTCCTTATCATAGGAAGCTGCCAGAGCCTTCTCGACTTCCGGGATCTCTGAACACTTGCGATAGACGATCTTGATATCAGAAGGTCTGCCGGAGATCATGGAATACATTGGGGTGATATATTCGTTGATCGTATCGATGAATCTTTCTCTTTCCTCAATGATGATCTTTATCAATGGGACCATTGATTCATTGAATACTTTCAATAAGACATCATCTACTTCCAATTGTTTCAACAATTTATTCTTATCTTTGAGCAGTTTATTGTATTTAAGTAAAGCCTGGATATAACGTTTTGATACTTTACTGATCTCGATATCCAGCAGTTTTCTTCTTTCACTCGGAGACTGATTGAAAAGTTCCAGATCGCTCGGTTTGAACAGGACAGCATTGAGACTGCCGATGAATTCTGAAGTTCTGGATATAAGTCTTTCATTTATATATAAAGACTTATTCTTTTTGTTTATGACGACTTTATAGACATTTTCATCTGATACAAGTTCAATACGCGCAAAATCACGGTTTTTCTTGATCAGATCGGCATCGTTGTTCGTACGGTAGGATTTGGTGTTGGAGACGACGATGATACTTTCCAGAAGATTCGTCTTGCCTGTACCATTCTTGCCGACGATAATGTTCAGCTGCGGATCAAATTCAACAAATTTGCGGGAATAGTTACGATAGTCGCTGATTTTTAGTGTTCTTATTAACATATTTCGTAAGTCCTCGATTCAATCCTCACAAGATCTCCTTTATACAGTTTCCGGCCTCTTCTGTCTTCTTTTTCATCATTTACCGTTACAGAATGAGAAGCCAGAAAAGCCCTGGTCTCACCACCACTGGAGATCAGATCAGCGATCTTCAGCAGCTGTCCCAGAGTAATAAATTCATCTCTGATCGTGATATTAATAATTTCGGCCATATACGTTAAAATTATAACATTTTTCGACTTTATTTTCCATTACAGAGACTTTAGTATTTTCATGTATTCCACCTAATAAAATAAATAACTCGTCTTAAAACGAGTTATTTTGGCTTTATTTTTGATTTTTGATATTTTAACGGTATGTTCTTACCGGAGAGATCAGCTGAATCAGAGAATCATCATCTTCTTTTCTGACGACCATCGGCTTCAATTCTCCGGAGAAGCTGATCGTGATCTCATCTGCACCGATCGCTTTGATCGCATCCTGCAGATATTTACCGGAACAGGATATCTCTAAAGGTTCGCCTTCGTAGCTGATGACCTTGATTTCTTCAAAAGAGGAGATCATCGACTGATTGGTGGATGTCAGTTCGATCTTTTCACTGTCAATATTCATCTTGACGGTGTTCTTGCCGTCAGCTTTGATGAATAACGTTCTGTCGATCGCATTGATCATCTCTCTGGCTGAAACGGTCAGTTTCTGACTGAAAGAAGCAGGGATCAGACGTCTGGTATCAGGGAATTCATCATCCAGCAGTCTTGTATCGATGATCGTATTGCCAAAGATGAAAGATATCTTCTGCGAATCGATGGCGATCGTAACTTCTTTTTCCCCGGAAATAGAATGGTAGATATCAGATAAATATTTTGAAGGAACAGTGATATTGAAATTAAGATCACTGTCCAGATCGATCGTTTTGGAAGCCAGGCGGTAGGAGTCAGTCGCGTTGGCATACAGTTTTCCGTTTTCGGCTTTGAAGTTTACACCGGTCAGAACAGGTCTTGTCTCTTTTTCTGAACATGCAAAGGCTGTTTCATCGATGATCTGATTGAATAATGTCGTTTCAAGTTTGAAAGGACTGTTATCCCTGATATCAAAACTGATATTAGGATATTCACTTGCTTCCATACCATTGACTTTGAATTCAGAATTGCCTCCGGATATCTTTACCAGTGTTCCGTCGATCGTTTCGACCTGAATGAATTCTCCGTCGATCTTACGGACGATCTCCAGAAGATATCTTGCATCAAGAACGATCTCACCGGTCTCATTGATGATCAGTGCATTCTTATCATTATTATTTATAGAAGTTCTGATCGAAATATTGGAATCAGAAGAAACTAAAACCAGAGAGTTATCAGTTACCGAGATCTTGATACCGGATAATGAAGGTAAAGGTGTGGTAGATGATATTGCTCTGGAAGAAAGAGATAACGCATCCAGAAATTCTTTTTTGGCAATTTTGAAATTCATACGCGACTCCTTTTTATATTTAGATTTTTAAGGTTACTACTATTAATTTGTTGATAATTGTGGAAAACTCTTAAAAACCCTTTATTTATACTATAATTTTAACATTTTAGATGTTGAGATTAAAGTTGATTGATTGTTATCTGATACGGGTCTCGATCTCATTTATAGCTTTGAGATAGAGGGGATCCGTCTTGATTTTCTTTTCAACATTGTCACAGGCATTCATGACCGTCGAGTGGTCACGTCCACCGAATTCTCTGCCTATATCATCATATGTTGCATCCAAAAGTTTACGGCAAAGATACATCGCGATCTGGCGGGCACTGGAAATGTTCTTGGTACGGTTGGCGGATGTGATTTGTTGTTTAGTGAGGTTGTAGTAATCACATACCGCCTTTCGTACCGTTGAAATAGCCAATTCATTTCGACCGTCTCTGATCTGGTCCTTAAAGGCCTCGATACAGAGTTTCAGTGAAATATGATCACGATCGTTATCGATCGGGAAATTGATAGAATAGAACAGCAGCCTGTTTACCGCACCTTCCAGACTTCTGACATCCTGAGAGAAGTTGGTAGCCAGATAATTAAGTACTTCATCATCTACATCCGGCTGATTAGGCGA
Organism: Erysipelotrichaceae bacterium; assembly: GCA_017432005.1. Classification (GTDB taxonomy): domain Bacteria; phylum Bacillota_I; class Bacilli_A; order Erysipelotrichales; family Erysipelotrichaceae; genus Colivicinus. The sequence continues at coordinate 78,949 of JAFRKA010000003.1, read as the reverse complement.
AGAGTTGTTGGCGATCTTCATCTTCAGGATATTGATGGAAGTCTCGTATTCCGGAGCTTCGATATTGACGTTGAGACCCTGATTGAAACGGGAGATGATCCTGTCTTCCAGTCCTCTGATCTCGCTTGGAGTGCGGTCAGAAGTGATACAGATCTGCTTGCGGTTGTTTACAAGTTCATTGAAGACCGTGAAGAAAAGTTCATGAGTCTTTGGTTTGTTGGCAATGAACTGAACATCATCGACCAGCAAAAGATCGAGGTTCTGGAAAACTTCCTTGAATTCATCAAAGCGGTTTTCAACTGAAGCTTTATGAACGCCCTCGACAAATTCCAGACCGCTGATAAAGCCGATCTTCTTGTCAGGGTAAAGCATCTTAACGTGATTGCCTATGGCGTTGAGCAGGTGCGTCTTTCCCAATCCGGAATTTCCGTATATAAATAAAGGATTGAACACGATGCCGAGATTTGAAGCACAGGTCATGGAAGCGACCTGAGCCTGCGCATTGGACCTGCCGACGACAAAGTTTGCAAAAGTCTGGTTAGGGTCGATCTCACGGGAAAGAAAATCGTTTTTGAAGGACTCGTCTGGCAAAGAGATTTTATTCAATTCTTCCTGCTGAACGACCCTTACATCCAGTCTTTTACCTAATACTTCTTCAAGACAGTTCTGAATGACTTCCTGATTCTGCGACATTATTGCATAATTAATAAAATTCGGAACCGAAACCACTGCTTCAGAATCGGATAATGATATCAGTTTTGAATCAAAATAAGGAAGCACGGATTCCGGAATCTGACCGGATTTAGCAATAATTTTAAGGGTCTGAGACCACTTATCATTTAAGTAGAAATCTATGGTTGTCATGGTACTGTACCCGAAGAGGGTAAGACTATAATAACACCATTTTTCCACAATTTTTTATGAAAATTTTGAAAGTTTTCCACAATCCACAACGAGAGTATTTATACAAGGCTTTTATTACGCTGTTTTTATGAGTTTTCCACATTTTTCCACAAAATAAAAATGTGGATTCTTTGTGTAAACATTATCCACAACGAAATCCACAGTTGAAAAATGTGTAAAGTCATATATTTTCCACACGTCAATGTAGATAAAACATAGCATTTTAAGCCTTATTTTAAAGGGTTTTAAGTATTTTTCCACTTTTCAACACCGTGTTGAAAACCTCAAATTGTGGATGTGGAAAAAGATGTATAAAACGCAATTTAAATATTCTGTTTTTCCGAACGTTTTCAATATTATACAGCAAAATTTATCAACAATTAATAATATAGTAAAAAACCGCATATTTCATATATCATAAAGGTATGAAAAGAACAGAAAACTGCATCATTACCAATATCTGCCTGGTCTATAAAGACGATATGATCCTGGTAGTCGACCGAAAGAAGAAAGACTGGCCCGGACTTACCTTCCCCGGAGGTCACGTGGAGAAGAACGAGAACTTCAACGACGCCGTCATCAGAGAGGTAAAAGAAGAGACCGGACTGAAGATCAGGAAGCCTTTTCTGTGTGGTATAGAGGAGTTCAAAACAAAAGATGAGGACCGGTATCTGATGCTGTATTATAAAACGGATAAATTCTCCGGAAAGCTGCGTTCTTCAGCTGAAGGAGAAGTTTTCTGGATCAAAAGAGCAGACCTTGATAAATATAAACTCTCACTGGATCTCAAGAGGATACTGAAAGTAATGGAGAGCGACGAGCTCAGCGAGATCATCTATTACAACGACAACGGCAAGTGGCGCTCAAAGGTGGTATAAATGGGAATCATCAGACTTGATAGCATCAGAAACATCCGCGACCTTGGCGGCATAACAAACAGAGAAGGAAAGACGATCAAAGACAAGTGTCTGATCCGCTCCGCTCAGTTATCTTTTGCCGATGACAGCGACCTCGATCTTCTTTATGACGGGTACCGCTTAAGAGAGATCATCGATCTCAGGACACACGAAGAAATAGAAGAGGCACCTGACAACTGCGGAAAGATCGGATACATCTCTTTGCCGGTGATCACAAGCTTTATGGACGGCATCACTCACGAGGAACGCGAAGCTCATCAGATGCCCGACATGATGCGTCTGTATGAAGACATGATGAAAAAAGAAGAACAGATAGATAACTTCAGAAGAATCATGGAACATATAATGGATAACGATTTTGAAGAAAAGGCGCTGCTCTGGCACTGCAGCGAAGGAAAAGACCGCTGTGGCATGGTGACGGCACTGGTGCTGCTGGCGCTGGATGTTGAATACGAGAAGATCAAAGAAGATTACCTGGAGACCAACACCACCAACATCCCAAGAGCCAAACAATTCTATGAGCAGATCAGAAAAGAGATGGATGAAGAAACGGCTAAAAGCTATTACCAGGCCTTCATCGCCGATGAGAGATATCTGGAAGCAGCCTTCAGGTCCATGGGTGAGAATTATATCAATAATGTCCTCAAGATAGATAAAGAAAAGATAAAAGCTTTCAGAAAGAAAGTTCTGATCTGAAAGAACTAGAGGTAAACAATGGCGTTTGATTTCAAGAAAGAATATAAAGAATTTTACCTGCCGAAAAACAAACCGGATATCGTAACGGTACCGGTCATGAATTATGTTGCAGTCCGCGGTCAGGGCGACCCGAATCAGGAAGGCGGCGAATATCAGCAGGCGATCGGTCTGTTATATGGAATCGCCTACACGATCAAGATGAGCAAGAAATCTGATCACAGGATCGAAGGGTTCTTCGACTATGTCGTACCGCCGCTTGAAGGCTTCTGGTGGCAGGAAGGCAAAGAAGGTATCGACTATGCACACAAAGAAAATTTCAGATGGATATCAGTGATAAGGCTGCCCGATTTCGTGACCAGGGAAGACCTTGAGTGGGCGAAGGAAGAGGCCACAAAGAAAAAGAAAAAGGATTTCTCAAAAATCGAATTCTTCACTTACGACGAAGGTCTGTGCGTCCAGTGTATGCACAACGGATCATACGATGACGAACCGGCTACTGTTTCTCTGATGCACGAATACGCACTGCAGGAAGGTTATGTTCCGGATATTACAGACAAGCGTCTGCACCACGAGATCTATCTGAGTGATGCCAGAAAGACGGCATCGGAAAAACTCAAGACGCTGATAAGGCACCCGATCAGAAAGAAATAAGAATCCACCGTTGGTGGATTCTTTGTGTATTAAGTTACTCTCTGATATCGCCTCTCTGCTTGAGTTCTTCAACGATCTGCGAATATCTTTCCTCATCAAGTTCAAACTTCTTTATATAGATATAATAACCGATCGCGATCAGGATCAGCGGCGCTATCAGCATCGAGTTTTTAAACAGCAGCTTACCTACATCATCGATCTTGGTTGCAGCGACATCGCCCTGCTTGATACCGGTGATCATCAGCGTTATTGAAACGATACCGGTCGCAAAGGCTCCGCCGATCTTGTTGATGAGCGGCTGGATCGAGAAGGTGATGGAGTCGTTGCGCTTGCCCAGTTTCCACTGACCGTATTCGATCGTGTCAGCCAGGAACATCAGCATCAGCAGCTGTATGAACGCTTCACCGATAAAGATGATGACAGCGGCGACCGCGATCATGATCAGCGACTTGTCCGCAAAGAAGAACAGGACATAACCGATGACGACGATCGCCGTCGAGATACCATACATTGTCTTTCTCTTGAAGAGTTTTGAAACATACGGGAAGATGATCAGCGCCAGCAGCTGTGCGACACCGCAGGCAGCCGCGAGGATCGCATACTTGTCGATATCACCGTAGATATACTGCATGTAGTAGAGCGCAAAGCTCGTCGTAGAAATATAGCCGACCGTGAACAACGCCATCGAAAGAGTTACCCACATCAGCTGATCGTTTTTGAACAGTACGCCGAACATGTCTTTAATGGAAGTCTTCTCTTCTTCAACGAACTGTTCCTTGTTTTCCTTGACGCCGATGATCGTGAACAGCTGGAAGAGGATCATCATGACTGAACAGACGACCGCCAGCAGGAAGTAACCTTTTTCTCCTCCGCCGAGCATTTCGGTAAAGGCAGGATAACCGATCATGACGATGAACATACCGATGTTGGCACAGATCCTTGCGAAGGCACCGATGCTTTCTCTTTCTTTCTGATCAAGAGAAAGAGAAGTCATCATCGACCAGTAGGCGATATCGTTGATGCCGTAGCTGATATCCCAGAGGATATAGGCCACACTGAAGATCAGTACGAAACGGATGTCGGTAAAACCGAAGTCCGCAAACATGATCAGATAGAAGACGACAGCCAGCAGGCACCCCACCAGCATCGGCGGTTTGTATTTGCCCCAGGGCGAACGGACGTTATCGATGATGAGGCCGGTGATCGGATCGTTGAGTGCGTCGAAGACACGCAGGATCGTCAGGACCAGTGAGACCATTGCGAAAGTCGTAAGCGGCAGGTGCAGGATGTTGGAGAGGAAGTAGATCATGGCGTTCGATTCAAACGCATAGAACATATCTCTGCCGACAGTTCCCAGACCGAAGAAATATTTGTTTTTCTTTTGTTGAGTCATTCTTTTATCTCCTTGATTTCATACATATCAGAACCGTAGTCCAGCGGGATACGGATATTATCGTTGTAACCGGAGCTCTGGAAGAGGCTGTTGAGACAGATGCCGTTTTTAAGTGCGGCACCGGAAGCCTTGTATTCCTGGATGGAAGCTTCCATACCTTTGAATTTACTGATGAAGTCTACGACCCTGCCGTCGGCGTTGAGTTTGACCGGCGAGACAAAATTGATCAGGTTGCCAAACATCTTCAGATTGTGCAGATAAGGTTTGGAAGAGACGCTGTAGAGTCTGTCGCTTTCAAGGCCTTCCGCATACAGTTTATCGAATGGCGGGACCGCATGGACCATGCGGCGATACTTGGTGACAAGAGCACCGTTTTCACCGAGGACCTCCCACATTTCATACTGATCTTCTTCATCAAAGCGATAGAAACGACCGAACTGGAAAGTCTGGCGGTGTTTTTTGTACCAGGCGGTCTGTTTCTCCACTTCAAATTTTTCAAGCGAACTCAATAAGGACAGATCCAGTTCATAGCCGAGACACCCGTAAGCCGAAACGTTGAAACGAGTCTCCAGCGGTGTGCTTCTCAGCGTATGCATGTGCGGTGAAGCCGAAACATGAGCACCGATCGTTGAAAGCGGATAGAGATAAGTGAGACCTTTCTGGATATCCAGTCTCTCGATCGGATCGGTATCATCAGAAGCCCAGATCTGCGGCGAATAACAGAGCATTCCCAGATCGAAGCGGTTGCCTCCGGAACTGCAGGATTCAAACAAGACCTGCGGACGAGGGATAAAGATCCGCTCCAGGACATCATAAAGTCCCTTGATATATTCGTGGCTGTAGACCCCGCTGACGCCGTTCATCATGCGGTTCATATCCCATTTGATGTAGTCGACAGCGTTATCATCGATCAGTTTAGAAACGTTATCAACGATATAATCTCTGACTTCCGGATTAGTCAGATCCATCAGCAGTTCGTTTCTGCCAAACAGCATCGGACGTCCTTCTTCATGTAAGGCATATTCCGGATGTTTTTCATAGAGAGCCGAATCGGTGTTGATGGCTTCCGGTTCTACCCAGATGCCAAACAGCATTCCCAGTTCATGGATCTCTTCGCTTAATACAGAAATGCCACCCGGGATCTTCTTGAGGTTGCAGTCATAATCGCCCAGGCCGCGCTTATCGCTGTCACGGCGTCCGAACCAGCCATCATCCAGCACGAAGAGCTCGATACCGAGCTTAACGGCATTCTTCGCCAGTTTCTTTACCAGATCGTCTTTCTTGAAATCAAAAGCGAAACCTTCCCAGGAATTGATCAGGACCGGTCTTTCTTTCTTCTTCCATCTCGACCTGACGATGTGTTCGTTGATGAAATCGTGGAAGTTCTGTGAGAGATGATTGAGACCGTCGTTCGCATAAGTCATAATGGCTTCTGGTGTTTCAAAAGAAGCACCGGCCTTCAGATCATAAGAGAACCTCTCCGGCGAGATACCGCCCTGGATGCGATGGATCCCATATTCGTATTTACTGATGCTGGAATAGTGGTTACCGGAATAGACCAGGTTGAAACCCCAGGCCTTGCCGTGATTTTCGCCGGTATTCCTCTTTCTGACGATAAAACCCGGATTGTTTTTGGCAGAGGCAAAACCGACTCTTGAACCGATGGTATAGGTACCCATATTCAGATTACGAATATTGAGGTGTGTCTCCTTGTCCCAGGCACCGAAGAAATCCATCAGGGTCAGATTGTTTTCCAACAGATCCAGTGAATAAGACATCAGTTTATGAAGGACATAATCAGAATCCGATTCGTTGATCAGCACGACGCGTCGGCTGATGACGTTCTCGTCCGGATATACCGCATAATAAAGATCCAGAGAAAGCCTGTTGACTCTATCCTTCAGATGCACGATCAGCGTCTCTTCACAGCCATATGAAGAAGGCAGATCTTTTATCTTTATATCTTCGTTTTTTATTTCGTGGGAATCATAGAGAAAATCACAGGTGAAGGAACCGTTGTTTTCGATCTCGATCGAAGGCTCCTTGAAATCTCCGACTCCGTAGCTGCCGTATTCAAGCGGCATATTGTCCAGCGAATAAACATCGTCCTTTTCGTTATACAGGACCGTGTCGCCGTTCATGATTTTTCTTTTCAGACCAAGTGCATCACCATCTTCGATCCTCACCCTGTCACCGTAATGAAGGTGTTCCAGATGTTTATAGCGGTCGACACGGAACATATAGGATGTATCTGCGGTGCTCAACAAAAATATATTATTCTTGAATTCAATGGCCATAATAAAACCTTCTTTTCTATATTCAATTTTAACAAATCAGCCGAGCTAAATATAAGCTAAAATAAAAACATAATACAGGAGAACATATCAATGAACGTCAGCAGATCAAGCAGACTGAAAGATGTGATGAAAACGCCGTCCGGACACGACGTCATCGCCAGGCTTTTTTATTCGCTCGGATTGGATGAAGCACTTATCGAAGAAACGCCTCTGGGCCTTTTGAAGATCGGTTCACTGAAGAAGCTATCGCTGGTTAAGATCGATGACTCGGCGATCGACGCACTGCTTCAGCTGCTCAATTCGATGCCGGAAGAAACAAACGAAGAAGCCGGAGAGATCAGTAGAGCTTGGTGGAAAGAAGCGGTCTTTTATGAGATCTATCCGCGTTCATTCTGTGATTCAAATGGTGATGGAATAGGCGACATCAGAGGTATCATCGAAAAACTGGATCATATAAAATCGCTCGGTGTCGACGCCATCTGGTGCTGTCCTTTTTATGATTCGCCAAACGCCGACAACGGCTACGACATCCGTGATTACAAAAAGATCATGAAAGAATTCGGAACGATGGAAGATGTCGATCAGCTGATAGCCGAATGTCACAGAAGGGATCTGAAACTCATCATCGATCTGGTCATGAATCACAGCTCCGATGAGCATGAGTGGTTCCGGAAAGCTTTGGCAGGTGACGAGAAATATACAGACTACTATTTCTGGAAAGACGAACTGAACAACTGGACCTCTTTCTTCTCCGGAAGCGCCTGGCGTTATTTTGAGGAAAAAAAGAAATACGCACTGCATCTGTTCTGTGACAAACAGATGGATCTCAACTGGGACAACCCCGAACTCAGAAACGAGATGTATGATATCGCCAACTGGTGGCTGGATAAAGGCGCAGACGGATTCCGTCTCGATGTGGTCTCCTATATCTCCAAGAGCGAAGGTTTGCCTGACGGAAACGAGACGATCGGAAAGCTGATCTCCTTCACCGGGATCGAACACTACTTCCACGGACCGCACCTGGATGAATATCTTCGTGAATTCAATGAAAGATGTATCGCTCCTCACGATGCCTATACGGTAGGTGAATGTCCGGGCAACGGTCTGATGATGTCAAGGATGATCACGGGCGACGATCGCCGTGAGCTGTCTCAGCTCTTCTCTTTCGATCACCTTGAGAACCCGGGAAAGATAAGATATGACGCTTATGACTTTGATCTGCGAAAGATGGTACCGGAACTGGTGCGCTGGCAGACCAGATATTCTGATCGCTGCTGGCCGACCGTCTTCTTCAACAACCATGACAATCCGCGGATGTGTTCCAAGATCGATCACAGCAACACCTATTCCGACGTCATAAACAAACTCCTGGTGACGATGCAGATGACGCTGAAAGGAACGCCTTACATCTATCAGGGCGATGAGATTGGAATGACTAACTATCCGTTCACATCGGCTGATGAATACAGAGATATAGAGATGCTAAATTATGCCAAAGACAGACGCAGGGAAGGCATGAGAGAAAAAGAGATCCTTAAAAGAGGGCTCTATGGAACACGCGATCACGCGAGAACGCCTGTTCAGTGGACAGACGAAGAAAATGCCGGCTTCACATCAGGGATGCCTTGGATAAATGTGAACCCCAACTATAAAACGATCAACGTGAGAAGCGAAGAGCAGGACGAAGATTCAGTACTTAACTTCTACAAGAAAATGATCAGGCTGCGCAAAGAAAACGAAGCCCTGGTATACGGATCCTTCAAAAAGATAAAGACGAACAAGGACATCTTTGCCTACTTCCGCCAGAAAGACGACAGAAAGTTTCTGATCATTATGAACCTGACCGATAAAGACAGAAAATATCCGTTTAAAATGGATCACAAGCTGGTAAGTTCCAATTATTCGAATTATGCCGATCACCTGAGACCATACGAAGCGAACGTTTTTGAATTGTAAACGATGATATAATCGAAACAGAAAAGCGAGGATTACTATTATGAGCGAGTGGATCAACCTGGATAAAAGAGAAGCATTCAGAAAACTTCAGGAAGCAGAAAAAGTCGAACTTAAAAAAGTCATGAGCGGCGAAAACGGGGCTGCAAGAGTTAGAAACTACAGCACTCAGATGCTCAAAGGCATGACTTACAACTATGCAGCCAAGTGCGTCGACGATCAGATCCTGAACATCATGCAGGAACTGGCAGACGAAGCTGAACTTACGGAAAAGTATAAAGAACTCTACAACGGAGCTGTTATAAATACCGGTGAAAAGAGACTGGTCTTACACCAGCTGTGCCGCGGACAGCTCGGCGAAGACGTGATCGCTGACGGCGTGAACAAGCGCGAGTTCTATCTGAAACAGCAGGAAAGGATCGCCGACTTTGCGGATAAAGTCCATAACGGTGAGATCGTCAACGGCGAAGGCAAGACCTTCGCCCATGTCGTTCAGATCGGTATCGGCGGATCGGATCTGGGTCCAAGAGCCATCTATCTGGCGCTCGAGAACTGGGCGAGAGAAAGAGGACTGCTGAAGATGGAGGCTTCTTTCATCAGCAATGTCGACCCTGACGATGCGGCAGCAGTCATCAAGAAGATCGATCTGTCCCGCTCGCTGTTCGTGCTGGTCTCCAAGTCCGGTACGACCTTAGAAACACTTACCAACGAGACTTTCGTCAAACGGGCACTGGAAGAAGAAGGACTCGATCCGGCCAGACACATGGTGGCCGTGACCAGCGAGACCTCGCCTCTGGCAAGAAACGAAGGCTACCTGGATGCCTTCTTCATGGACGACTACATCGGCGGAAGATATTCATCATCTTCAGCCGTAGGTGGATGTGTCCTTTCGCTGGCTTTCACACCGGAAGTCTTCAACCGTTTCCTGGAAGGTGCAGCTGCAGCCGACAGACTGGCCAAGGAAAAAGACATCAGGAACAATCCGGCGATGCTGGATGCGCTGATCGGCGTCTATGAAAGAAACGTCCTGGGATATGAGACGACAGCTGTTCTGCCATACTCGCAGGCACTGAGCCGCTTCCCGGCCCATCTGCAGCAGCTGGATATGGAATCCAACGGCAAATCCGTCAACCGCTATGGCGAAAAAGTCGATTACGTGACCGGACCGGTCATCTTCGGTGAACCGGGAACCAACGGTCAGCATTCCTTCTATCAGCTCCTGCATCAGGGCAAGAATATCATCCCGATGCAGTTCATCGGTTTCCGCAACAGCCAGATCGGAATGGACCTCGAGATTCAGGGCAGCACCTCACAGGCTAAACTGTCAGCCAATGTTGCCGCTCAGATCGTCGGCTTTGCCTGTGGCAAGGATGATGAAAATCCGAACAAATACTTTGAAGGCAACCGCCCTTCATCGATCATCGTCGCTGACATCCTGGATCCGGAAGTGCTCGGAGCTCTGCTGGCACACTTTGAAAACAAAGTCATGTTCCAGGGCTTCTTGTGGAACCTCAACAGCTTCGACCAGGAAGGCGTTCAGCTCGGCAAGGTCCTGGCCAAGAGGGTCCTGGCTCACGATACCGAAGGCGCATTAAAAGAATACAGCGAACTTCTGAACATCTGATTGCCACAGAAGAAACGTCGTTCGTATAAAATAGAAACAAAGGGGTAAAACAATGGAAAGTAAGAAAGCAAGAAGGATCACCGAAGACATGCTTACAGACGTCAACGGCGGCAAGAATATCGAATTCGGCAAATGGAAATTCGATGTCTACTGCCCGTGGTGCCACAAAGACGACATGCTGCATGAATCGATCGCACTCTATTCCGATCAGTCAGGCAGCGAAGTCCTGGTCTGCTATCGCTGCAAGAGAGGCTTCATGATCGACCAGAACGGCAAGATCTCTGAGATCCAGGTAACTTTCACCGAAGGATAAAGGTCCTTAAATCCGATTTAAACAAGAAGCATATTGAGCGACTGTGATAATGGTCGCTTTTTTCATATCCGGGGAATTGTAATAAAATAGGGGAGGAGGAAATCTTATGTATACGACCAAAAACCTTTTCGATCTTGATCACACGATCGCCAAAGAATATCTGGAAAAATATGAATATCCCTGGGAAGCTCTTCCGGAGATAAAGAATTTTATCAAAGAACTTATTGAAAAACTTGATAAGAACGAATATAAGGAAGTAGCGGAAAACGTCTGGGCACACAAGAGCGTCTCCATCGCTCCAAGCGCTTCATTGACCGGTCCGGCCATCATTGGCAAGGACAGCGAGATCAGGCCTTCTGCCTACATTCGCGGCAACGCCATCATCGGTGAAGGCTGTGTCATCGGCAATTCTTGCGAAATCAAGAACGCCATCATCTTCGACAAGAGCCAGGTCCCGCATTTCAATTATGTCGGTGATGCGATCCTGGGCTTCCATGCGCATATGGGTGCCGGCTCGATCGTCTCCAACCTGAAAGCTGACGGACGCGACGTCGTCATCAGAGACGGAGAGGAAGTCGTCGAGACACACCTGAGAAAATTCGGTGCCATGATCGGTGATAACGCCGAGATCGGCTGCAACAGCGTCATGAATCCGGGAACAGTCATCGGCCGCAATTCCAACGTCTATCCGCTGGCTAGAGTCAGAGGACTCGTTCCGGCCAACTCCATCTATAAAGACGAAGACAACATCGTGGAGAAAAGACAGTGATAAAAGGGATGATCTTCGACCTGGACGGCACGACCATCTATACGCTCGATGACATCGCCGATTCATTCAATGTGGCGCTGAAGGAATTCGGTTTTCCTGAAAGATCGAAAGAAGATGTCCGCATGGGCGTCGGTCAGGGTTTCAGGATGCTGGTGAACAACCTGGTACCGAAAGACGTCAATGACGAACTTAGAGAGAAAGTCGCCAATTTCTATAAACAGGTCTACGCTCAAAATTACTGGAAAAAGACCGCAGCTTATGACGGCATGTACGAAACAATCAAAGAACTGCAAAGCAAAGGCATCAAACTGGCCGTCAATTCCAACAAGAGCGATGAATTCACGAAAGATCTGATCGCTCGAAATTTCCCGGGAATTGAATTTGTCGCTGTTTACGGTTCAAGAGAAGGCGTTCCGCACAAACCGGATCCTCAGGCAGCTAATGAGATAGCGAAACTCATGGAGCTTATACCAGAAGAGATCGCTTATGTCGGAGATTCCGATATCGATATGAAGACCGGAAAGAACGCCGGCATGAAGACCGTCGGCTGTCTCTGGGGCTACAGGGACAGCGATAATCTGCTGAATGGCGGAGCCGATGAGCTGATCGAAAGACCGGAACAGTTACTGGATATCATTTAGGAGCTGAAAAACAGCTCCCTTTTAAACTATAATGAAAGCAGGAGGAATATATCATGGCCCTTAAAACCAATTATGAGAAATGGTATGAATGTGAAGATTACTTCTGGGGAACAGAACCCGCCGAACTCTGTTACGAACTGATCAAGCTCGTACCGCCTTCCGAGAATACAAAAGTACTGGATATCGGCTGCGGTGAAGGTAAAGATGCGGTCTTTTTCGCCAAGCACGGTTATGATGTATATGCCTTTGATATAACCGAGAACGGCATCGCCAAGACCAAGAGGATGGCCAAAGAAAACGACGTGGAGATCAATGCTTTCGTGGCAGACATCAACGACTTTGAGATCCCGGAGAAATTCGACATCATCTACTCGACCGGTACCATCCAGTATCTGGAAGACGATCAGATCGATAACTTCTTCAAAAAAGTAAAAGAAATGACGCTGCCGGGAGGAGTCAACTGGTTCAATGTGTTTGTCGATAAACCGTTCATCTGCTTACCGCCTGATTGGGATGAAGGGGAAAAGATGTGGCCGACCGGCAAACTGTTCTCCTATTATCCGGACTGGAAATTTGAAAGGATCGATGAGACGATCTTTGAATGCAGGTCCTCAGGTGTACCGCATATCCACTGCATGGATGTGCTGGTAGCGAGAAAATATCCTAAAGATAAAATGACGCTTGAAGATCTGGATTAAGACAGAATAAGCGAAGCAAGATAAACGATAAAAGGCAGAGTCAGGATACTTAAGATCGTAGAGACACAGACGTTCTCGATGCCACGGCGGTAATCTTTGTCATACTGCTGGGCGAAGACGGCAACATTGGCCCCGACCGGACAGGCTCCGGCGATCAGGATGGCCAGCTTCAGATCTTGCGAACCGAAACGGATAAAACGAAAAACAAAGACCGTTACGACCGGGATAAGGATAAGTCTGACGAAGGAGGTCACATAGACCTCTTTTTTTCTGATGACTGTTAGTATGTTGCTTTGCGCCAGATAGACACCGGAGACGATCATCGCCAGCGGCGTGTTCATAGCGGAGATGAGCGTGAAAACGTTATTAACGACAGAAGGCATCGGAACGCCCGCAACATAGATAAGCAGACCTATCAAAACAGAGTTGACGATCGGATTGGTGACGATCTTGTTCAGATTGATATACTTCCGCTCATCAGTGATCGTATAGACACCATAAGTCCACTGCAGGACGCCGACCAGCACGATCATCATCGAGATAAAGAAGACCGCTCCGCTTCCCAAGGTCGCCTGGACCAGCGGGATACCGATGAAGCCGGCATTGGAAAAACAGGTCGAGAATTCATCGATCCTGTTCCTCTTGTGATAGATAAAATAAGAGATCACGATCGAGATGAACATGCACAGCGAAGAGATGATCATTGAATGAAGCAGATCAGCTGTCCTTTCAGGAGTCTTCTCGATCCAGAAATTGGAGATGACGATGACCGGTATGACGATGTTCAGAAGGATCTTGCCGATATCCCTGGCGCCTTCATCGGTGACCATCTTTTTACGGTACAAAAAGAAGCCGACAAACATCAGCACATACATAACGAATATCTGTTTGAGAAGGATCATCATCATTTCAGAACTATGACCTCGATCAACAGTTATTGTAACAGACAGGACAGGATATGTCTCAAACGGAGAAAAAGACCGGAACAGTTGTTCCGGTCACAGTTTATATATTATTTCTCTACGTGAACGATATAGGTATCGGAGGTCACGAAGAAGGAACCTCCGTCCGAATAAGTGAAGTAGACTTCGATATCGACCGTCTCATAGACCGCACCTTTCGCATAGACGTTGCCGTTGCCGTCGATATCCAGTGCCGATGTATAGGCAGTGTGGAAATCGACATAATCCGTCACATCGTTCTTGAAAGTCTCGCCGTCATAACAGCCGACATGATAAGCCTTGTACGGGATCTTCTCGCCGCTGCCGGCCTTGACGCTGACGTTGTTTTTCATCTCAAAGATGACCGTCTCACCTTCGACACATACATCGCAGGTCGCCGAGACATCGTTGACAGCTTTGACGGTGATCTTGGTGTTACCCGGAGAAACGCCGGTCACATTTCCTTCGGAATCGACTTTGGCGATACTCTTGTCGGCCGAAGTGAAAGTCAGAGTTTTATCAGCAGCCGTATCAGGCTCGACCGTTGCGCTGATCTTGGCGGTGTTGTTCATATAAAGCGTGAGCGAATCCTTGTCCAGCTTGACGGTAGTCGGACCCTTGACTTTGGTCTCAAAGCCGACGACCAGTTCCTGTGTTCCGCACTTTATGTGGATCTTGGTCTTGCCCTGTTTCTGCGGATACATGTTGCCTTCCGCATCGACCTTGACGACATTCTCATCATCACTTGAATAAGTGATGACATCGGTAGTGTTTTCCGGTTCAGCTTTGGCCCCGATGTTCCAGGAACCGCTGCCCTCCATCGACCAGTAGTTGTGATACGTAGATGTCAGTCCGGTACAAGGGATCTCCTTTGCCGGTTCCGGTTTGGTTTCGCTGTTGTCTGACCCGGAAGATGACCCTGATGAAGACCCCGACGAACCCTTGATCTCGGTCGTCGAGAAGATCTGATCAGAGACCGAACCGGCCAGTGTAGTCTTCAGTACAAGCGTATCCTCGTCTTCGATCTCAAAGATGACTTTCGAAAAATTACCTACGCCCGATTCTTTGACCTCAAGCGTGCAGACATCTTTATTGACTGACCAGCTGCCGTTCATTTCGTAGGTACCGTCATAGAAATTGTCTTTCAGAACGAAACTGCCGTCCTTGCCAAACCAGACCTTCGAATGATCGTTGTTCCCAAATTCATCGACGGTATTGTAGTAAGTCTTACCGGAAAGATCATAAGCATCCTGGCTTTCCTCTTTCTTACCGGTACAGCCACTCAGAACAAAGATGATACATAAAAGCAAAAACAGAAACTGTCTGATCTTTTTCATGATATCTGTACTCTCCCTGACTAAATTATATCAGGAAAAGAGAAAGTGGTTTTGGTATGTTCCGCAGATCATTTTCCTGAAGAAGGCCTGCTTTTCTTTTGTTTAGGTTTTTTCACCTCAGTCAGATCTTCGATCGAAATCGAATTCATGATGGCGTTAGGGACTGTGACGACGCTTCCGTTTTCAGTCCTGATTATCGTATGACGGAAGGTGATGTCTTCCACAACGCCGGCGACCTTGATCGATTCAAGGTTTATCTTTTCACCGATCCGGAACGGCTTATGTATTGCCAGCAGGAAACCGGCTATGTAGTTGGCGAGAGATTCTCTGGCGGCAAAGGTCACACAGATCGCCAGAACACCTCCGGTAGAAAAAAGAACATCCATTATCGGATCGAAAGCCTTTATCTGACTGAAGACGATCAGAAAACCTATGAGCGTATAGGCAAAGCGTACAGCTGAAGAAACAAAAACCTTTGAAACAGCACGATCCGGATAGGTCATGTTGAATCTATCGATCTTCTTTTCGATCGACAGCCAGATGATAACGCATACTGCCGAAACCGATACCACCAGGATCAAAAAGTTCTCAAAACCGTTTTTAAAGATATCATCAAGTTTCATACCGCCCTCCAACAATATCTGCGTAAATAGTGTTTTATCTGTAAATCAAACGACAAAACCAAATGTTTAATTTCAGTTATATTATTTGGCATTTCATATTTCTTTGTCTACCTGAGTAATCTGCAGGAAGCCAGAAAAAAACTTTTAAAAACATTAAATGATTATAAAATTTATTTATCAATAACCAAGATCATCTGAATCATCAGATAGCAGAATTATAGAAGATTATTATTTGACAATCCGAGGTACCGTTTATGAAAAAAGCATTAGCCATATTGCTGTCAGCGATCCTGATCCTTCAAGCAGGAATGACGACCGTGTATGCAGAGAGTTCAGAAGAAAACAGACGCGTGATCGTCATCGCTCATGTCGATTCTCTTCCGTTAGACGACGAGACTCTTTCTTATGCGACCATCATCAAGACCTATGGTTTTTCGGCCGCCAACATCGAGATCATTAACGAAAGATGGATCATACCACACCAGTTCATCATATCGGGAAAGGATATACCGGTAAACGGCGGAAAATATTCTTATCAGCTGAAATTGAAATCTGACGGTACCCTGACCTTTGGAAACGACCTTGAGGTCTATTATCAGGGAATCGATGGTCTGTATAAACTGGATTACGAAATAGACAAAAACGACAATCATACAATGTTGGTCAGCGGAGTCTTCGACAACATCATCGTTGCCAGCCCTGCATTGGACTATCTCCCTGAAAAATTCAGGAACGTCATCGTTTCTAATGTCAGTGATGATTCTTATGACTATGAACTTGATCTGTGGACAGATCGGGGTTTCTCTTTCCAGAACAAACTTAAATACTATTTTGGTTCAACAGAACTTTCTTTCTCCACCAAATATGACTTTGATCTGCCGACAGATCTTTCGACCATAATGGTCTGCTGGACAAAAGGAGACGATCGCTATGTCATAGGCCCTGTAGAAATCAGGCCGCTTCACGAAGCAAGTCAGAAGATAACGAATCCGGTCAATGATATAGTTTCTGATCTGAAGATCGAGGATCTTTCCGCAAACATCAGACAGATTCTGAAAGATAATAAAGATGTCTTGCCGCAGATCATAGAAAACGCCGACTCAATAATTCCGGCAGTAAATGACGCACTAAACGATCTTCATGAAACGCTCTCAGATTCTCAGTTCACTTTGCCTGACATCGATTTCAACTATCAGATAGCCAGCGACATCAAAGACAGAGTGGAAAGCATCATCGGATCTTGGAACTGATCAGATCGGTCAGAACACAAGCACACAACAAACAAAGGCCCCAAGTTTCAAAAACTATTGGGCCTTTTCAGTTTCTCAAAGATCCTAAAAATAGAAGACTTCCTCGAATTTTTTATCCAGCGCGATCGAGAGGATATAGGCGAGCTTTGCGCTCGGTTCATATTGTCCAGTCTCGAGCGAACTGATCGTGTTGCGGGAAACACCGACCATATCGGCCAGCTCCTGTTGCGAGATGTTTTTCTCCTTGCGGATCTCTTTCAGGTTGTTTTTAAGAACCAGGGGTCCATTCATCTTAAAGGACTCCGAAATAAGACAGCACCAGCATAACGGTCAGGATGCCCCATACGACGGCTGTGAAGATGGAGAGTTTTCTTTTCTCCTCGATCTTCCATGCTTTGTATCCGTACAAGACGGTGTTGTAGACCGTGATCAGTGAATAGAAAGCCGGATTGGAACCCTTGCCTGTCATGATCTCGTATGTGTAATAGACCAAAGCCATTATCAGCATCGTCACGGAAGCGATCTTCACACCGGTCGATTCCACTTCTAAAGCATATATATCCTTGCCTTTGTTTTCCAGACGGCTGTTCTCTAAAATCTTTTCTTTTTCCATGTTTTCCTCCATGCCAAGTTTACTTGTCAACACAAAAAAATCGCAGCAAAATGAAAGAACAAAATTTTTTATAAGTGCTTGAAGTATAAATGACACTTTGTATAATGACGTATCAGAAAAGGAGATATTTATGGCGCTTGCTGATTACATCGACAACAAACCCGTCATTGAAACAAAACGACTGATCATAAGACCGATGACCGTTTTGGATGTTCCTGCACTGAAGAAGTGGATGCCGGACAGATCGATCTATACCTATTGGGGCAAAGGCCCAAGCAAAGCTGAAAAGGATCCGGAGTTGCTGTTTGAGAAAACAGAGAGACCGACAAAGAGTTTCCATCTGGGTATCGCTGATAAAAAGGACAACGAAGTGATAGGTGATCTTTGGGTCTATCTGATAGAAAACGACAGGATGGCTCAGATCGCGATCAGATTATCAAAGGATAAACACGGCAAGGGCTATGGAACAGAGGCTCTGTCTGCGATGACAAGATTCTGTTTTGAAAACACGGAACTGCAGAGACTGTGGACACAGGTCGATGTCAGGAATGTTGCTTCATCGAGAATGCTTGAAAAATGCGGCTATAAAAAAGAAGGACTGATCAGGCAGGGGAAGATGGTCAATACCTGGTGCGATTATTACATATACGGGATACTGAAGACAGACACTCGGCTGTCAGATGATTAAATAAAGCCGTTACGGGATGTGACCGTAGCGGCTTTATAAAATGAGTTTTTTTATATTCTTTTTACTGCATGCTCATGATCAGTGAATTCAGATCATCGGCATCGATAGAAGCACCTGCGGATACAGTTTCGTCAAACGAGTGAACGGTTACTGAATAATTGTATGTACCGTTATCGAAGTAAGCCAGATTGATGTGACCTTCTTCGTCTCCGTAGCAGACAGCTTCTACACCCTTAAGGACCAGAGTCCAGGTAGCCGGGTAATCATAATAATCACCGGAAAGATCCTGACCGCTGAGTTCGGCGCTCTTGCGGACGGTGAGCTTTATGCCGTCTTTGACATACTGAGCTTCGATGAGCTGGTCTTTGAGAGCTCCGTAAGTCTGTAATTCATAACCTTCAAGCGGAAGCGGTGGATCGAAGTCGATACCGGAAACGGTGATCGCTTCAGCAAGATCAGTCGTATAAGTCCACGGATTAGGATAGCCGATAGGCTGATCAGCTCTGACCAGGACTGTTGGTTCCAGATCGCTTTCCTGTTTGTCATCGTGCCAGATCAATCCGTCTTCAGTGATCTCAAAATAACCGGTGCCATCTTCATAAACGGTCTCTTCCGTGAAATTGCCATCAGAAGTATAAGTGCGATTCTTGAGAACGCCGTGAGCATAGTTTATCCTGCCGTTTTCACCGTCATAATCCGTAGGCAGTTCGTAGTGAGCTTTCTCAAAAGCGCTACCTGCCCAGTCGACCGTTATGCCTGTTGTCTGAACCGAAACATTGGCTCTGCCGGCGATCGAATCAGTATAAAGACCGCACAGTTCATCCGGGATCATTTCCGGAAGATCGATCTCCGGTTCTTTTTTCGTACAGGCGCTCATGGTGACGATCATCAGGAGCACTGCGGATATCGTAAGTAATTTTTTCATCATAGCCTCCTTGATCATAAGTGATCCGATATCTATTTTATAAAATTAGTGACGGAAAGAACATCGCAAAGAAATGTGAAATTATGTAAGAGACAAAAATATATGAAGATATCACTCGTTCAGATACCAGGCCAGAAGATATTCAGTCACTTCAGAATAGGAGAGGATACCGCTCTCTTCGTTGAAGGTCTTGAGATAAGTATCATTGATCTGATCGGACACTTCTTTTAAAGGAGAGTCGTATTTCTTATAGATCTCATTGGTATCGCGGCGGTCCTGTTTCAGCAGTTCAATGTTGGGATCGGTGTACTTGCTGTAAAGTTCCAGAGCCAGTTCCGGATCGTTTTTATATAACGAAGAGAAACAGTAGGAGAAGGCTGAATAGTAACCGCTGTACAGGAACCGAATATCATCACTGTTTATGCAGGCCATAAAAGCGGCGAAGTTGGCTTCCTGTTCGGAAGCGATGCCCAGGCGGTGTGCAGCTTCATGGCACATAGTGAAAGCCAGCGGAACAGGAGGGACGTGAGCCGGAACGGAAGCTTCGCCGTCCACCGGCATGAACATGCCGATGACGCCGTTATACAACAGATAATCGCCGATCAGTGAGAATCTTTTTACCCGATCGTGCGATCCTTTAAAGATCAGATATTCACTTTCAATGTTCTGATAGGCTTTTCCGGCCAGGACACCGATCTCAGTGACATCCATATCCAAGGCATGACCTTCCTCATCTCTTTCGATCCTGTCAGCGTATTCGCCGGCCTTGAGAAGATAATATTCGGAAGCATCATACAGTTCCTGCTTGTTATAGTCTCTGATCGTGAGTCCGATCTCTTCAGATAAAGCGGGACCATAATGATTCAGCATCCATCCAAGGACCGCTTCTGATCCGATGATCGATACAATAAGCAGAACGATCGAAAGCCAATTAAGAAAAGACTTCCTTCTGCGGATCATCTGCACAAAAGAAACGATAAAGATGATAAACAAGACTAATGCAAGTATGTCCCAAAGCGAAAACGGAAAAGCCGAACTTAACGACGAAAGCAAAGCTATCCATTTTTTGGAGATGATGCGATAAGTTGGGAAAAACAGGGAAGGAAAGCACCTGAAAAGAGACATCGCTGTCACATCGATCAGCACAAGCATAACAGCAGCTATGAATCTTGTCAGAGGACGTTTCATTGACCGTTACAGATGCATGACGTTCAGTAAAAGGAACCAGGAAAGGCCGTAGTAGGTGACGACTGCTACGAGGTCGTTGATCGTGGTGATGAACGGACCTGAAGCAACAGCCGGGTCGACATGGATCCGGTCAAAGACGATCGGAACGACCGTTCCCACCAGGCTCGATACCAGCATCGCCGTCAGCAGGGCAAAACCGACACAGGCCGAGACCGCAAAGGCAAAAGTCACAGGATAGTTCTTCAGCAAGAAGATATACAGTCCGATAAAGACAAAAGAGATCGTTCCAAGCAGCAGGCCGTTGAAGAAACCGACTCTCACTTCTTTCAGGACCAGTTTGAGCTTTTCTCTGGCCGAGATCTTTTCATCCATCAGGACTCTGATTGTGACAGCCAGCGATTGTGTTCCGACGTTACCGGCCATATCCAGGACCAGCGACTGGAAGCAGACGATGATGGCGATCTCTTTGACGACATCCTCGAAGATACCGACGACAGCCGAGACACCGATACCCAGCACCAGCAAGGCTGCCAGCCAGGGCAGACGTTTCCTCATGCTCGCAAGAAGCGGTTCATTGAGATCTTCTTCAGAAGAAAGACCACCCAGCTTGGCATAGTCATCAGAGATCTCTTCATCGACTGTTTCGATGATATCGGTAGCAGTGATGACACCCAGGAGGTGCTGGTCCTTATCCAGGACCGGCAGGGAGTTCTCGGAATAGTCCCTGATCTCTTCCAGACATTCGGAGATCTTATCGTGGTCGTTGAGGACCGGATAGGAAGTGATGACCAGTTCATTGAATTTATCAGATTCACGGGCTTTGATCAGATCACGCAGATCGACGGCACCGCAGAAGAGATTGTTGTTGTCGACGACATACAGCATGTCGATATTATCGTTGTCTTCCGATTGTTTTATCAGTTCTCTCATGGCCTGTTTGACCGTGTAGTAGATATTAAGTTTTATAAAGTTGGTCGTCATCAGAGAACCCAGCTCATCGCTGTCATACGACTGAATGAGCCTGATCTCATCCTCGACTTTATCATCCATCTTGTCCAGGATCTGTTCCTCGACCCTGTCATCGATCTGATCGAGAAGATCGACCGCGTCATCAGTATCCATCTCTTCAACGATACGGGCAGCCTCATTGATGTTTATCTCAGAGATGTATTTGTCGACATCGTATTTCAAATAGGAAAAGATCTCACCGACTCTCTCCGGTCCGACAGCTTTATACAGGTGTTTTCTTTCTTCGGCACTCAGATAAGCCAGGGCATCGGAAATGTCGCTGTCATGGAAATCTTCCAGAGCTATCGAAAGGATCTTGGCACTTTTCGTCTCTCTGATCAGTCTGATGATCTCCCTGATGTTGTTGTTCTGAATGTCTTCAAAGTTCATATGGGCACCCCCGCACAGTTATTCTTATTATATATCTGTAAGACAAAAAATATCCTTCTGTGACCAGAAGGATATCGATATCATGATGATGATTCAGTTAATCAGCAGTATAGGCACCGTAGCCTACATAGGCATATTCCCGCAGGTCATGGATCGCTCCGTTACTGACGCTTACCTTGACCAGGCTCGGTCTTGGATCTTCCGGGAGCTTTTCTCCATCATAGAGGAAGGCGGTATATTTATATTCGCCTTCAGCAGGAACGATCCTGTAAGTATTGTAGACAAGGCCTTCGTACCATTCTTCTTCCTGTTCGATGACGTTGACTTTCTGTAAGAGATAAGTGTCGCCTCTGCCCCAGCAGTAGGCAAAGAACGTCTCGTCTTTGATCTTGAGATCTTCGTTTTCGCTCATGGTCGGGAAGGTGTTTCCGGTGTTTTCTCTAACAAATACCCAGCCGTAATCACCGGCCATCTTGTCAAAATCACCCATGGCTTCCGAATCGATCACCGAGAAGCCGTTGCCCAGTTCTCTCAAGAAGAGGAAATCACGGTCTTCAAAGTATCCGGTGACATACTGCATGTCAGACTGATACACGTATTCAGCCGTACCGAAGGTATCGATGTAGAAAGCAGAAGCTTCTTTGAATTTGAAACGCAGAGCGTCGTTACTGATCTGCGGATCGTCGAAAGAATCAAATGCCTCAAGTTCCGCAACGATATATTCGTTGTCGATTCTTGAGATCTTGACGGTCTTTGTTGCCGCATCAAAAGAGAGCGAAACAGAGCCGTTAGTTTCGGGATCGGCAGTGACGATGTGCCAGTCGCCGTTCAGCCATTCGATGATGTCATCAGGAACGACCCGTGGTCCGGTAGTGTCTGTCGGTGGATCGGCTGTTGGTGAAACAGGTTCAGGTTCAACAGTCGGTCCTTCGCTTTTGCCGCTGCAGCCCCACAGGACGAGCATGACCAGAAGTAATAAAATGAATTTTTTCATATCCGTATGGTTCTCCGTTTTAATTATAATTCTGCCCTGCCTTCTTTCCAAACAGGAAACAAAGGACATGATAAGATAATAATGATCTTAATCATAAAAAGGAATAAACGATATGCATAAAAGGATACTTAACTGTTTTGCCTCTGATTTTTTAAAAATGAGTTCGTTTGAACTGCTGGAAGCGATCGCAGGCAGCGAAGGCAGGGTGCTGGCGGGCGAGTGTGTCAGTATGACACAACCGCTTGGCGAAGATATCACCAACGCCGAAATGGTCGCAGCGATGGGTGCAGATCTGATCATCCTGAATATCTTTGATGTCGATGATCCGGTGATCAGGGGCTTGCCGGAATGCGAAAAAAGCGAGACGATCAGGACCTTGAAGAAACTGACAGGCAGACCGATCGCCATCAATCTGGAACCGGCAAAGATAAATGAAGAAGACTGCAGCGTCTGGGCATTGAGCTCAGGACGGACAGCTACGCCTGAAAATGCCAGGAAGGCTGTCGAGATGGGTGTGGATATGATCGTCCTGACCGGTAATCCGGGCAACGGTGTATCCAACGAAGCGATCATCGGTTCGATAAAAGCGATCCGTGAAGATCTGGGTAACAGCGTGATCCTGGCTGCAGGAAAGATGCATGCCAGCGGCATCCTGAAAGAGGGAGCTGAAGCCATCCTTTCTGTTGAAGAGGTGGAAGAGTTCGCAAAAGCGGGAGCCGACATCATCCTGATGCCTTCACCGGGAACGGTTCCGGGCGTCGATATCGGATGGGTAAAGAAAAGAGTCGAGAAGGCTCATGAATTGGGTAAACTGACACTTACGGCGATCGGCACCAGCCAGGAAGGGGCTGACACCGAAACGATCAGAAGGATCGCTCTGATGGCCAAGCAGACCGGAACAGACATCCATCACATCGGTGATTCCGGGTATCTGGGCATGGCTCTTCCGGAAAATATCATCGCCTACAGTATCGTAATAAGGGGTGTTCGTCATACGTATCACCGTATGGCTGCCAGCATAAACAGATAAGAACAAGACAGGTGCAGTATAAAGTATATTGCGCTTGTTTTTCTTTGCGTATCATATAATTAAATCAAGGCAAGGGTGCGCGTTTCGCGCGTCCGCATGTGAACAGTTCCTGTATCTGTAAGTGGCCTGGCGGACGGCTTGATGCAAGGTGCTGTTCTGAGGCTTTCGCTTTCAAAGGCTTCCCTTGCCTTGCTTTACTGAAAACAAGATGAGAACTCTTCAGGAAGAACTGGACACAAATTATCTAAACAGAAAAAGCACATACTATAAAGACTTTGATCAGATAATGAAACTGCTGGAAATGGGAAAGAGACCCCTTTCGATCATTTTTGATGACTGTGAAGAAGAAAGAGAACATGAAAGGATCATAAGACAGCAATATCCGGAACTGATAAGTTATTTTGCGGATAAGGATGAGGTAGCCGAATACCTGAGCAGAAAAAGCGAAGATGTCGTTTTACCTTCCGGGATCAAAGCAGTCTGGGACATTGGACCTCTGCCTTTCTGTGAAGAAGTTATAAGCCGTTTCCGGAAAGTGCTGATCATTGAAGATCCCAGCTATCTGATCAATGTTGCCAATATGATAAAAAACTGTTTCCGTTTTGGCTGTGATGACCTGTTCTACATCGATACGGTAAGAAACCCTTTCTGTCCGTATGTGTCCCGTATGACGGATTTCGGCAACATGATCCTGCCGCTGGTGAAGATGCCGGAAGACCGCCATGCCAACAGAGCTCTAATGAAAAAATGCGGATATGAGATCTTTGCGCTGGCGCTAAGAAAACAGTCTCTTGATATCAGAGATATCCGGAAGATCGAAACCGAAAGGACTGCGATCATGGTCGGCAATGAAGCTCGCGGTCTGAAAGAAGAAAGCATCGACAGCGCTGATCACGTGATCACGATCCCGATGTACAATCACGCCGACTCTCTTAATCTGACTGATGCGGCCGCTATCGCCCTGTATGAACTGGGCAGAGGAGAAGCGAGCCATGAATAAAGAATCTGTCATGCCTTTTGAGAACGATCTGCTCGGAAGGCTGCATCTGATCGACAGAACAGAAACGGATAACGAGGCCATCGATCATTATTTCTGCTCGTTGAAGGACGATACTGTCGCCGCCTTTGAAGACGAACTGTTTGCGGTCCTCTTTGGGAATAATCACCGGGTCGCTATAAAAGAAGGATATGAACCAGTCCTGACCTTTGTCAAAAACAACGTTCATTACGCACCTTTTATAGAAGAAATGATCGGGCTTTATCCCGATTCGCCGGTCTGTCTGATCAGGCATGTGTATCATTTCAATAAGGAATTCTATGAAGGTCGCAGCGACAATCTCTTAAGTAAAGTCGGGTGTGCCGGGCTGTTTAAAAAGAAGCCCCTGACAGAAGCAGAGAAGATCCTCGATAAAAGCGAAAGAATAATCGTTTTCCGCAACTGGGAAAACAGCGAAAAGCAGGCCGGTATTATCGGTGCGATCTGCCGGACAGCGATCGCGTTGGGCTGCGACGGCATACTGTATGAAGACAACATCAATCCTTACAGCCGGACACTGATCAGGTCGTCGGCCGCGTATGTTCTGTCGATCCCAAGGGGGATATGTAACGAAACGATCACTGATCTGCTGAAGAAAAAAGGTTTCACGACGATCCTGATAAAAGACAGCGAAAACGATAAAACATTGAGGATCGATGATGAGCGACTGAAACAGGGCAAGAGAGCCCTGATCATAGATGGCGGCATTATAAGCGGACGCTATGATGAACGATATGCTTTCGATCTGGAAGCTTATGTACCGGGCAGGACATCTGCCTCTTCTATAAACAAGAGCGATCTGGCGGTAGCGCTATGGGAACTGTTTTCCCGCGACAGGAGAGAATCATGATTTTTGAAGAGATGAAGAAAGCAGAAAATAAGAAGGCTTTCATTGAAAAGAAAAGCTCATCCCTGAGCATGAACGATCAGCGTCTGCGCGAAGTCAGCGATTATTTTTTTTCTGATCGGATCGACAGCGACCTCGACAGACTGATCGCCGGAGATTACTACATGGAAAGACCGAAGCTGATCATGCTTAGGAAGGCTGGCAGTAACCGCCGGCGCAAGGTGTACAGTTTCGCGATCGACGACCGCTCGCTTCTGCAGTACATGGTCTATATGGTCATGGAAAAATACGACGAACGCTACAGTCCCAATCTTTATTCTTTCCGCAAGGAAAACAATCAGCTGTATCTGTTTCGATCCATCATCAGAAACGACCCGCAGAGGGAGCACTATATCATCAAAGCGGATATCCACTCCTATGGCGAGACCATCAATACCGACATACTCGACGTCAAACTGAAAGAGTGGCTGAAAGACGAACCGGAGTTCCATCGTTTCATCATGTGGCTGGTCACCAGGAACGAGTACTATCATAACGGCGTTCTGGAAAAAGGCTTCACTTCCGTGATGTCCGGCAATCCGCTGACCAGCTTCCTGGAAAACCTCTTCCTGGCTGAATTGGATGAGACTCTTTCACAAAGATCGCTGATCTATGTGCGTTATACCGATGACATCTGCGTCATGTGTGAAGACAAAGAAAGTGCTGAAGCAAATCTCGCCCTGCTCAAAGATATCGTGGAAAACAAACTGGGCCTGACTTTGAACGAAGAGAAGACAGGTCTCATCATGCCTTATGAAGAATACGACCTGCTGGGATACAAGTTCGGCAAGGACCTCGTTGAGATCTCGGACAACACCTACGAAAAGATCACCGTCAGGATGAAACACCGGGCCAACAGACTGCTGCGTGGCATCTCCAAGGGCTACTTTGACAAGGAAGAAGCTCTAAGAAGGATGGCAGCCTATATAAACAGACAGTTCTATGCGACCGGTGAGCACGCTGAAAACTTAGGCTTTGCCTACCGGGTCATGAC
The DNA here is from genome assembly GCA_017432005.1 of Erysipelotrichaceae bacterium. Lineage (GTDB taxonomy): Bacteria > Bacillota_I > Bacilli_A > Erysipelotrichales > Erysipelotrichaceae > Colivicinus. The sequence continues at coordinate 52,191 of JAFRKA010000003.1, read as the reverse complement.
GATCATCAATTCGACTGAAAGGCTGAAGCTGCTCGATCAGCTGTCTCAGGAATCACTAAGGATCGTCGGCAGCGGCCGCAAGACCAATGCCAAGTACCGGATCAGATACAGCGACATGAAGAAACTGGGTTATCGTTCCCTGATCCACGAGTATTATAAGCGTTATGAAGAAGGCGGTCTCTTCCGCCCCCTGGAAAAAACGGATATTGGAAAAAATAGCGTTTGAACATATCATATAAATATTGGAGGTTGTAAATGAAAAGAATAATAATCCTGCTTACGTGCTTAATGATGCTGAGCGCATGCTCGGGCGGATCATCTTCACATACCGTTGTTGAAGAGTTCGTCGGACGCAACGTCAAAGACGTCTATGAGTGGTGCGGAACCCTCAGCGATGATTACTCATGTGAGATCGCTTACGAAGATAACGGCGACTTCGAAAAGGACATCGTCTTTGAGCAGTCAATCAAAGCCGGCAAGAAACTGAAGGAAGATATCCACTTCAAGGTTTCCAACGGCAACGCTTCAGAGATCGCCATTCCGTATATCACTCCGGAAGTCACGATGTCTGATATCGAGGTCTGGAAAGAGGCCAGTGGTCTGAAGGAACTCGTCTTCAAATACGAGACCAGCGACACCGTTGAAAAGAACCATGTCATCAGGATGGAACCGGAAGCCCATATCACCAAGGATACACCGGTGACCGTCTATATCTCTTCTGGTCCGGCTGCTCCGGTCGATACGACGATCGAAGTCAAATACGGCGACTACATCGGCATCACGGTCGATCAGTTTGAAGAGAAGGCCAAGGCCTTAGGTCTCAAACCTAATCACCAGACCAGCCGTGACAAGTTCGATGCCAACGTCAAGATCGGCAACATCGTCTGGCACGGATCAGGCGTCTATGAAAAAGATGAAACATTCAACTACGGTGTCTGCATCAATGCGATCACCGTCAATCCTAGTGAATATGTCGGCAAGACCGAGAGCGAATTCATCAAGATCGCTCAGAGCCTGACTCTGAATCCTGTCCACATCACCGGCAGAGACTCATACTCCGCCAAAGTCGATAAGGGCAACATCGTCACTCACGGTAACGGTGTCTACGTCAAAGGTGAAGACTTCAAGTATGGTATCTCCTACGGTCCGGCTTATGTTCAGCAGGGTTATGAGGGCGGCAAGGAATCCAACTTCATCGATTACCTGGATATGCTGACACTGAAAGGCGACCGCAAGACCGTCTATTCCAATACTGTACCGGCCGGAAAGATCGTCTCTTACAACTACGGCAAGTATTCAACTGGCGACTATGTAACATACTATGTATCGCTCGGTCAGGAAGAGACTTATGTCGATGTGCCGGATTTCACCGGACAGGATGAAAACGAACTGCTGAAGTTCCTGTCAGCCAACGGTATCCTGGTCGGCTCAAGGATCGAAGAATCATCGCTCTTACCGAAGGGCACTGTCACTTACAATGATCACGGCAAGATGAAGGCCGGTGAAAAAGTCGGATACAATGTATCCAGCGGACCGGTCGTTCAGGAAACAGCGATCATCGAAGCATTCGGTACGATCTATGATGAAGTGACAGTTGAAGGCGATTATGAACATGCCGCCTGGAACATGCACAGATATCTCTTTGGCAGAGGCTTCATGAATTACGATATCGTTCCGGTCGTCTATAAGAACTACGAGCCGGGCATCCTCTTATCGATCGAGATCGGTGGGGAACAGCTGGGCGATTATCCGCAGAACGTCGGACTCACCACCTATATCAAGTGTCTCGTTTCTTCTGACGTTGAATAATCAAACACAGTAAGGTATCACCTAAGCGGTGATACCTTTTAAAATATAATTGATCTGATATATCAGACATACGGAGAAAAATATGAAAGTACTGTTTATCGGCAACAGTCACACTTTTGTCCATTACGTTCCGATGAGAGTGATGGAACTGGGAAAGAAATACGGAGAAAAGATCGAAGCCGTGATGCTGACGCACCCGGGCATGGGACTAGACTGGCATCTCAAACAATCTCAGACTTATTTCAATGTACTGTACGGAGACTATGATGCGGTAGCGCTGCAGCATAACGCCCATCCGTTTCCGGGCAAGGAAGCACTGCTTCGTTTCGGAAAGGAAATGATCGATCTGATCCCCGAGACCGCCAAGGTCTATCTTTACATGACCTGGAGCGAGAAAAACAATCCTGAAGGTCAGGAAGTGATGAGCCAGGCCTATGAAGAGCTCGCGGAAAAAACGGGCGCCAGCGTCTGTCCGGTCGGCAGGGTCTGGTGGAAGATAAAAGAAATGCATCCGGAAGAGGAACTGTATTTTGACGACGGTGAACACAGCTCGGTGTTTGGAGCGTCTTTAAGTGCTGCGGTGATCGGCCGCACCCTGCTTGGCAAGGACATGGATCTGAATGACATATATGAAGACGCCAAGATGCTTGAACAGATGAAACAGGATCCGCGCATGATCGATCTGATCATGAAAGACGGACAGCTGGATATCGCCTGAAGGAATAATGTACTATAATACATACTGTATTTTTTGGAGGTAGATGAAGATGAAAAAAGCGTTGGTAGTGCTGGTGATGATGGTCACGCTGCTGACATTATGCGGCTGCTCAGGTTCTAACGAAAGTGTAACACCTGAAGGCAGCGAATCCGAAGTCAGGACACTGGCTGATGATACGACGATGGGACGGATGGTCGTCACCGTGCCGGAAAACTATGTAGAGCTCGAAAGATACATCGAAGAGGACGGAAGCGGAAAAATAATCGAAAAGAACCTCAATTATTCTTTCACTGAGGATGGTGGCATCAGCTATGCCTTTATGCCTGATCAGGATCTTGTCGAGATGCTGGGATCAAATCTGGATAAGCTGGAAAAGATCGAAAGCAACGGAAACACGATCTACACCTATACATCCGGCAGCGACTATCTCGCGCTGGTACAGGTCGGCGAAGATATCTATGGTCTGGAATATCTCCTTACGGAAGACCAGGACGCTGAAGTATTCAATAAGGCTGTCAGCGAAATGTCTTTCAAAGACGAAAAGACCGAGCTGCTTAAAAACGACATGGATCTCTATGATATCAGTTATGAGCTCGATCCTGCCCTGAACGTCTACTGCATGACCAGCAGTTATGTAGAAGATCCAAGCGGAAAACCGCTGGAGAAGACGATCGTCTGGAAGTTCGGCGAGAGCGATGACAACATGGATTTCCGTTTCATGATCAGAGTCTACAAAGACAGCACGATCGATGAAGTGAAAGATCCGGATAAGACCTATGAGGAACAGACAGTCAACGGTATAACATATACCGTACTTACAAACGACGACGGAGCACCGTATGAGTACTATACTCAGCACGGAAACGATGTCTACGAGATCCGCAACAACGGTTCTTACAGCGGCTGGTTCACCGACCGCTCAGAAGATTCAGAAAAAGCTTTTGAAGCTTTCCTGAATACGATCAGTTTCAATCAATGAGCTATCCTGACGGATAGCTTTTTATATACATTACGATTAAAATAAAGCTGTATCTAATGACGGGAGTAAGCAGATGAAAGTTTCGGAATATACGATCGAAGAAATGAGATCGCTGTTGAAGAACATGTCGGGGATGTATGACGTCGCAAGGGTGGTAGACCCGATCGAATGCCGCATCCTGGAATTTGACAGCGACGGCAAGATCACCATGAACAAGAGCTGTTACGGCATCTGGAATGCCGGACAGAAGTGTATGAACTGTTCAAGTGCTTTGGCCTGCAAGACCGGCTGTCATCAGGAAAAGGCCGAACACTTTCAGGACCAGGTCTATCATATCCAATCCAACCCCGTCACGCTGAAACTGCCTGACGGCGATTCCTATGAGGCAGTCGTCGAACTGGTAAACATCAAGGAAAAGGAACCCGAGGATCTTAAAGCCAACGACAGAGACGCCGAGAACCTCGATCATAAAGCCGCAGAATACAAAGCCGTCCACGACACCCTGACAAAAGTCCTGACGGCTGAAGCCTTCTATGAGTTCTCCCGTGAACAGTTCGTAAAGAATCCGGACATGGCCTGGGTGATGATCACCGGCAATATCATGGATTTCCGTCTGGTCAATACGCTCTTCGGCGTCATGAGAGGCAATGAGGTGCTGATGAAGACGGCCTCCCTGCTGGAGAAGATCGCTGAAGACTGCGGAGGACTCTGCGGCAGGATGGGCGGAGACCGCTTTGCCCTGCTGATCCCGAAGGAACTGTATAAAGAAGAAGATCTGCTGGATACGGCAAACAGTCTGGCTGAAGAATTCAACAGCGGCATCTATACGTTCCGCATCCACTTCGGTGTCTATGAAATAAATGAATCATCGATCCCTGTCTCGGTCATGTGCGGCAGAGCCAACACCGCTTTAAGGACGATCAGAGAAGACCTGATGCGTACGGTAGCCGTCTTCGATGAGAAGATGCAGATGAAGAGCCTCTTCGATCAGGAAGTGGTCAGCGGCTTCGATGAAGCGCTGAAGACCGGACAGTTCCGGATGTATCTGCAGCCACTGGTCGATGAAAACGGAAAGTATCTTGGAGGCGAAGCACTCGTCAGATGGCAAAGACCTGATGGCAGCATCATCATGCCGGGAGACTTTATCGAAACACTGGAGAACGCCGGCAGGATCCACGAACTGGACATGTATATCTGGGAGTGTGCAGTCAGACAGCTGAGCGAATGGGACAACACCGACAAAAAAGATCTGACGATCTCCGTCAATGTCTCAGCCAAGGATTTTTACAGCATCGATATCTATGAATATATCTGTGAACTCACGGACAGGTATCATGTCGATACCGGCAAACTGCGTCTGGAGATCACCGAGACCGCGCTGTTGAAGGAACCTGAGCAGAGCAATACTATCGTCAAGAAACTAAGAGACCGGGGATTCCTGGTCGAGATAGACGATTTCGGAAAAGGCCATTCGTCTTTGACCCTGCTCAAGGAGATTCATGCGGATATCCTGAAGATCGACATGAGTCTGGTCGAACAGATCGAAAAGGATCGCGACAGGATCATCCTGGAATCAGTAATCAGGATGGGCAAGTCACTGGGTATGGATGTCGTGACTGAAGGTATCGAAACAAAGCAGCAGCTCGAATCATTATGTGCCATGGGCTGTTCCCGTTTCCAGGGTTATTACTTCTCACGCCCGATCACGGTCGAAGAATTTGAAACAAGATACAAAGAAAACAATTAAAAACCTTCCTGCTACGGAAGGTTTTGTATGTTTTAATCGACACCGAACAGCAGTTCTAGATAAGTCGGATACGGCCAGCAGGCACGGTCACAGATCTTTTCGGCTTCATCCGCACACTTCCTCATGATCTCCATCTGCGGGATGATCCGATCATGATAGAAGAAGGCCTTGTCGGCATTTGATACTGGAACATCTTTTTCCAGCAGTTCTTCAGCTTTTTCCATGGCACTGATGATCTGCTTTCTGTATTCATCCATCTTTTTGAGCGTCTTCAGTTCATAGGAGTCTTTATCAGAAAGGCCGAGCTCTTTTCTTTCCATCATGACTTTTAACAGCTGCTTTTCAAAACAGCTCAAAGCCGGCAGGATATCCTTTTTCAGCATGTCGATCATCGTCAGAGCTTCGATATTGATGGTTTTGTAGTATTTCTCGAGATAGATCTCGTAGCGGGAATGCATCTCGGTCTCGCTCAGGACATGATTGTCGATGAGGACTCTGACATTCTTCTCATCCATGTAATGAGCCAGAGCTTCCGGAGTGGAGGAGTAATTGCTCAGGCCGCGCTTCTTGGCTTCCCTGATCCAGGCTTCATCATAGCCGTTGCCGTTGAAGATGATGCGCTTGTGTTTGTTGATGGTCCTGATGACCAGATCATGGACGGCGCTGTTGAGATCCTTGCTGTTTTCCAGTTCATCCGCAAACTGTTTCAGTTCCTCGGCGATCACCGCATTCAGGATCGTGTTCGGGGTGGCGATAGAGGCGCTGGAACCCGGCATACGGAATTCGAACTTGTTGCCGGTGAAGGCAAAAGGCGAAGTACGGTTGCGGTCCGTGTTGTCTTTAGGGAAGGCCGGGATCGTATGGACACCGATCTGGATCGATGAACGCTTCTGATCGTATGAAGTGCCGTTGACGATACTGTCGAGGATACCGGTGAGCTCATCACCCAGGAAGACTGAGATGATGGCCGGTGGAGCTTCGTGTCCGCCCAGACGATGGTCGTTTCCGGCTGAAGAGACGGAGATCCTGATCAGATCCTGATACTCATCGACAGCCTTGATGACTGAACAAAGGAAGACCAGGAACTGGGCGTTCTCTTTCGGAGTATCGCCCGGATCGAGAAGGTTCATACCGGTATCGGTCTTGAGTGACCAGTTGTTGTGCTTGCCTGAGCCGTTGATGTTGGCGAAAGGCTTCTCATGAAGCAGACATTCCAGACCGTGCCGACGTGCGACTTTCTTCATGATCTCCATGGTCAGGTTGTTCTGATCGGCAGAGACGTTGACGGTCAGGAAGTTATTGGCGAGCTCGTGCTGTGAAGGCGCGACCTCATTGTGTTCGGTCTTGGCCTGGATGCCGAGCTTCCACAGCTCTTCATTCAGATCTTTCATGAAGTCCTGAACGGTCGTCTTGATGGAACCGTAGTAGTGATCGTTCATTTCCTGACCCTTAGGCGGCAAGGCTCCAAACAGCGTCCTGCCGGTAAGTTTCAGGTCTTCTCTTTCATCAAAATATTTCTTATCGACCAGGAAGTATTCCTGTTCAGCACCGGCTGTCGCCTTGACGTGGTCGACGTCTTTGTTGCCGAAGAGTTTCAGGATCCTCATGGCCTGTTCATTCAGAGCTTCCATCGATCTGAGTAAAGGTGTCTTGTGGTCCAAGGCTTCGCCATTATAGGCACAGAAGATGGTAGGGATACAGAGGATACCGTCTTTGATGAAGGCATAGGAAGTCGGATCCCAGGCCGTATAGCCTCTGGCTTCAAAGGTATCTCTGAGTCCGCCGGAAGGGAACGACGAAGCATCGGCTTCACCTCTGACGAGATTGGAAGGAGAAAACTCCAAAGTGATCTTGCCACCGCCGGCAGCGGAAACGAAGCTCTCGTGTTTCTCAGCCGTAGCTCCGCTGAGCGGATGGAACCAGTGGGTGAAATGCGTTGCACCGTTTTCTACTGCCCAGTCTTTCATGGCTTTGGCTACTTCTTCGGCGATCTCTTTATTGAGGTAGGTCCCTCTTTTGATCGTCCTGTTAAGTTCCTGATATGTGGCTTTGGAAAGCCTGGTCTTCATGACCTCGTCATTGAATACTCTTATACCGAATGTTTTTATTATGTCAGTCATATTGTTTCCTCCTGTTTAGTGATTGCTGAAGCGACCAGACCGGCAAACAGCGGATGCGGTCTGTTCGGACGGGATTTGAATTCCGGATGGAACTGGACCCCGATAAAGTAAGGATGATCTGCATATTCGATCGTTTCTACGATATAGTCATCAGGTGATGTTCCGGAAAGGATCATACCTGCATCGGCGAGCTGCTGTCGGAACTCGTTACTGAATTCATAACGGTGACGGTGTCTCTCCCTGATCTGATCGCTGTCGTATGCTTTACGTATCCGGGTGCCTTCTTTAAGACGACACTCATAGGCGCCGAGCCTCAATGTTCCACCTTTGTTGGTCAGGTCGTTCTGATCCGGCAGATAGTCGATGACCTTGTAAGGTGAATCAGGATCAAACTCTCTGGAATCGGCTTTTTCCATGCCGCAGACATGGCGGGCAAATTCTATCACTGCCACCTGCATGCCCAGACAGATGCCCAGATAGGGGATCTTGTGTTCGCGGCAGTATTTCGCGGTGATGATCATTCCCTCGATGCCTCTGCTTCCAAAGCCTCCGGGAACGATGATGCCGTTACATTCTTTCAGTTTATCAGAAACAGTGTTTTCACTGATGGTCTCGGAATCGATCCATCTGATCTTCACCTTTGTTTCAAAGTGATAGCCGGCATGCGTCAGAGCTTCGGCGACGGACAGATAGGCATCGTGCAGTTTCACGTATTTGCCGACCAGTCCGATCGTGACGGTCTTTGTTGGATGTTTGGCTTTCTTGATCATCTGCTTCCATTCCTGCAGATCAGGAGCACCTGTTTCGATCTTCAGTTTCTCACAGACGTTTTCCGCAAAGTGCTGTTTTTCCAGCATCAGCGGTACTTCATAAAGCAGATGAAGTGTCCGGTTTTCAATGACACATTCTTTTCTTATATTACAGAACATGGCGATTTTTTCAAAGACGTCATCTTCTAATGGTCTTACACAGCGAAGGACGATCAGATCCGGATTGATGCCCATGCCCTGCAGTTCCTTGACGGAATGCTGAGTCGGCTTGGTCTTGTGTTCCTTGGAGCTTTCCAGATAAGGGATCAGCGTCACATGGATGTAACAGACGTTGTCCGGTCCCTGTTCCAGTCCGATCTGACGGATGGCTTCGATGAAAGGCTGTGATTCGATATCGCCGATCGTACCGCCTACTTCACAGATCAGGATGTCCGGATCATCTTTTTCGGCAGCAGAGTAAATGAAATTCTTGATCTCATTGGTAATGTGCGGGATGACCTGAACAGTCTTGCCCAGGAATTCTCCGCGTCTTTCTTTGTTCAGGATATTCCAGTAGACCTTGCCGGTAGTGAGGTTGGAGAAGCGGTTGAGGTCTTCGTCGATGAATCTTTCATAGTGTCCCAGATCCAGGTCGGTCTCCGCACCGTCTTCCGTCACGAAGACTTCACCGTGCTGTAAAGGTGACATGGTACCCGGATCGACATTGATATAGGGATCGAGTTTCTGTGAAGCCACTTTCAGACCCCTGGCTTTTAACAGTCTTCCTAATGATGCATCCGTTATACCTTTACCCAGACCGGATACGACTCCTCCGGTCACAAAGATGAATTTTGACATGTGTTACCTCCAGAAAAATAATAAAAAAAACAACATCGTTGGCGATGTGTTTAACAGGGGTTTTAAAATCTTAACCATGCTCCCTTACATGGACGTTATTTTTCTGTACGGCCGTACAAAATCAAATACGAAATAATCTTACATCCGTGAAAATATTCCTGTCAACAGGAATCATTCATTTTCTGTTTTTTTCCAGATAATACTGCAGGATCCTGACCGCAGCCTGCTGGTCGATGACCTTTTTGCGCTTCTTGCGGGAGACGTTGGCTTCGATCAGAAAAGCTTCAGAATCCTTGGTGGTATTCCTTTCGTCCTGCAGGACGACTTTGATACCCGATTCCTGTTCGATGATCTCACCGATCTCACGTGACAATTGAGCTCTAGGTCCCTCATCATCGTTTTCCAGCAGAGGATAACCCATGACGACAAGGTCAGGCTTTTCTTCTTCAAGGTACGCGAGGATCCTGTCGATCGCTTCATCATAATCGTCAGGATGAAAACGGATCGTCTTCACCGGCTGAGCCAGACGTCCCGTGTCAGACTTCGCGATACCGCAGGTCACACTTCCTAGATCTAAACTTACATACTTCATCGCTGATATTATATCCGAAAAAAGAAAGGAATGTCAGAACATTCCCAGGATCGCAAACAGGATCGCCGAATAGGTTGCAAAGATCGGCAATACCGGCAACATATAGAACAAAGGAACAGGCAGCAGAGCGTACATCTTTTTTAAGATGATGTTGTCAGGATCAAAGGTGAAGACATAGTTGGCTCTGGGATTGAGTCCGCTCCTTCTTAAATACAGGTTCAGGAAATGAGCGATGGTCGCCAGCACAAAGGTATAGAAAGCCGGCCAGATGCAGTCGCTGACTTTAGGCTCATACAGTCCCATCGTATAGAAACTCAGACAGGTGACGATCAGTAAGCCGTGATAGCCGTAGAAACCGAAAGCCTGTTTGGAGAAGAAGCGCTGATCCTGGTTGTAGGAATCAGGCATCACATAGGCCAGTACGGCACCCAGTGTTCCCACCGCGACGCAATAAGCCATGATCGGAACATCGTGAATGACCGAAGCCACGATGCACATGAGTGTCGACTGATTGCACAGATAGCAGGGCAGTTCATTGAAATAGTTATAGTCCGAACGTATGTCTTTGAGGGAGAATTTATAGATCCTTAAGATGATCAGTTCAATGACGCTTACGATCAGGATGAAACGGTATTTCTTTTCATCAGTAAAAGACGACGTGTATGCAGTCATCGCTGCAAGTAAAACAAAAGTGAAGATCACATAGAACCACCAGCCGATACTGAAGACAGAGATCCGATATTCCCGGAGTTTTTTCATCATTACTATTTTAGCTTACTTTTTCATGATCGAAACAGGACAAAGAAAAGACAGAACCATCGTTCTGTCTTTATCAGTTTGTTTCAGATATTAATAGTTGAGTCTTTTATCCTTCGGCCAGGCTACGCTGTAGGCAAGGGCGAAGTTCTTTTCGCCTCTGGCTTCCAGATCGAATTCCCAGGTGACTTCTCCGTTTTCCTCGTTGTATTTGCCACCGGACAGTTCGTTCTTATCAACATTGATCTCTTTATCCTGAGAGACAGGGATCTGATCGACGAGCGTGACTTTGCAGTCCTTGGCTTTGGCTGATTTCACATCGAGCTCATATTCATATTCGCATTTCTTCTGTCCCTTAAGCAGAACATTGGAAGTGTATTTCTTTTTCTGTGTCCTCTTCAAGCGTACACTTTCATCACGGCCCAGGGAGATATCACATTCCGGTTTCGAGGAATCGATATTCAGATAAGCTTCGCCCTGGAAAGTACCTTCGTGATAGATGAACGTTGAAGTCTCTAACAGTTCCATTACATCAGCCGTCTTGACTTTGGCAGCCAGATAGGCGCAGTCGTCTTTCTTCGGTACGGCGATATCGTGGTATGTGCAAGGGATCTTATGTGAATAGATATCGGCCACTGTTTCATTTATCTTGGAAACGTTCCAGGTCCCGCTGAGTTCATATTCAGTCATCGTATCGCTCTGTCTGGTCTGTGCATCCGCATAGCTGACATCGGTGAGTTCTACTTCTTCTTCATCGACTTCCTCAACTTCCATCATTGGAGCAGCATCTTCCATGGCCATGGCTTTGGCCATGCCCATCATATTGGCGCCTCTGCCTGCAGCTTTGAACAGATTCCTCTGCGGAACATAGAAAGACAGTTTTTCCGGATACAGGACCGGAATATCCAGAGAAACGTTAGGATTCCCTGTGTATAACAGCACTTTTACATCATTCCAGTCTTCACAGGTGTTCTGTCTGATCCTGGCTTTGAGCTTGACGGAGATGCTGTCTTCTTCGCCGCTGTGGATCTCATACATCGGTGACCAGGAAGCGCTGCGGTCAAAGTAGCGCAGCTCAAACGGATACTCACCGTCTTCTTCGGTCTCCAGGTCGGCTTTGACGTTGTACAGCGCGATCTCTTCGTTGAGATCCTTCAGCTGTTTATTCAGTTCTTCGTTTTCTTCGTTGAGTTTCTCCAGTTCATCATAGAGTGCTCCGAGCCTTTCCGGAAGCTTCTCGATATAGGAGCTCATATCGGCGATATTCATGGATGTGCAGGAAGAGAAGTCGCCGTTCTTGTTCCACATCTCCATCTGATTCTGTTTGATGGTGATCTGGTTGTTCAGAGCCTTGATCTTCTTATTCAGTTCAGCTGTCTTCTCTTTTCTTTCCTCGGCACTGAGTGCTTCGACCTGAACGTTGGATCCAATGACCTTGTCAGGCAAAGAAAGCGTCAGAGTCGAAGAATCCAGCGAATTAGGAAGTTGCGCAACGATGAGCGTCTCTTTGCCTTTTTTCAGGCTGATCTTTCCTTTTCTTTTCACAAAAGCGCCTTCGCGATATACTGCGACCTGCGTGATTATAGTATTAGACATATTGACCTCCTGGTTTCTGTATTTATTATAATTTGTTCTCTGAAAATCTTAAATGAAAAGAACCTAAACATTAATGAACGATCATATTATTTGATCTTCTGACCGAATATATCGTTCCAGGACAGACCGTCCCAGGTCATGCATACAGCTGCAGCCTCATAATCGTCCGTGTTGTTTTTGATATCCCAGATCCAGGCAACAGGAAAAAAGATGTACATATATTTATGATCCAATATTCTGAGAACGATGTTTCCCTGACCGCTGTCGGTTTCAAAATAATAGCCTTCCATTTCATCTTCGTTTATTCTTTGATGCATCATGTATTCGTCGTTTGGCTGCGGAAAAGAGATCGCCATGATCTTATCGTCTTTTCTGATCCCGTATGTGAAAAGCCATTCATCCGAATCCAGGTATTCTAGGTGTTCAGATGATCTGACATAATAATTCTTTCCGATCTTTAGATCCCTGGTATCCAAACGCATCCTGCATTCTTCATAATCCGTCACATCGATTTTCTGATCCTCGTCATTTTTCAGAAACACATTGTGATTTGTACATGTATTCGGCACAATTTCAAAAGGAACACAGGTCCCGTTTTCGTCCTCGATCCAGATGTCTCCTAATGGAGTTTTTAATATGTCGGTTTTCATTTTTACAGATCCTGTCTCCTTAACATTGAAACATTAAAATCTGAAAACAGGCATTGAGCCCGTTTTCATGTTGTTGGTTTTTAATCTGTGATGTGGCTTTCGACCATTTCGGTAGCGAAGGTACGCTGATAGATATCGGTCAGAACGATACCGTAGCGAAGATCACATTCTTTCAGATGTTTATCTTCAACTCTTAAGGAATCCATAGCCGTTACTCTGATCGTATTGCCGTAAGGTTCGCTCTTGATCAGCTCGCCCTGTTCATCATAGTAATCAAAGAGGAACTGGATCGTTTCACCCGGTTTGATCTCATGCAGACCCTTTTCCATGTAGTAGGTATCGTTGTCGGCCAGGTAGTAACCTGTGACCTTGCCGGTAACATCTTCACCGGTCTCTTCGTTTATCGGTTCCCATTCGATGTTCAGGACTATTTCTTTCTCGTTATTCAGCAGCGCTCTGCATACGCCTTTGTAGATAACGCCTTCATCACTGACGACTTTATCGGTCGCTTCATAGCAGATGAGCTGATTGTTGATGAAGATCCAGTATCCGTCAGTAGATAATAACGGTCTGTCGTTTTCATCCAGCATGCCTGCGACATCCGTGCCCAGATAGCGCCAGCCTTCATCGGCTTTCTGATAATAGACTTCTTGTGCATCCATGATGATCTTCCAGACGTTTTCAGGGAGCTGCAGTTCATAGGCTCCGTCTTTCTCCATGAGCGGGATATCAATGATGTTTTCGATATTCTCATAGTTTTCAAAACCTGCGACATACCATTCTTCTTCCGTGTAGTCGGTGGTCGGGATCTCTATGCCGAAGATCTCCACCGGCTTGTTGGACTCTTTTTTCTGATAGGCCATGATACTGAAGTAGTCATCATAGAAGTTTGAAGCCTTATCCATTTCCAGAGCCGCATATTGCGTGTGGTCATCCTTGTAAGAAGAGATGGAACCGTAAGGGAAGGAGACGGCCAGGCCGTTGATGCCTTCGTTGGAAACGGCGTTGCGGTAGACGACAGCCGCTTTGAAATAGTTGATGATCTTCTGCAGCTCTTCTGAAGAGATGATCGTATCATCGTAGTCGGAATCATCGAGCAGTTCAAGATAATGGATCAGGTCGAGCTGTTCCTCACCAAAGAATTTATAGGATACGGAAGCTGCTGCCGAGATGTCTCTGTAATTGGAGGAATCGGCTTTGATAGCTTCGTCCTGTCTGTCATAGAGGTCGGTAAGCAGATCGTAAGCCGGGTTGATCCTGGTCAGATCGATGATCGACAACGTCGTATCGGCCTGTTCCTTACCGTTTTTCAAAACAGTATTGTAGACATCAAAGGAAGAGATCATCTCTTTCGCGAAGACTTCGGTGGCAACACCCGGATCCCTGGCCAGTAGATTGAAAGCTGTGGTATAGAACCAGCCGTCACCGCTCTCGGTCTCTTCGGAAGCCAGGTAATAATCGGCATACGGTTCCAGGGCCTTGGCTACTTCAACGCCCTGCATCAGACAGGCATCAAAACCGATCAGATCGAATTTCATGCCGGCCTTCTCCAGCGCTTCGGCCATCTCGTTGATGAGCATCGTTCCGTATTTGTTGTCTTCACGTTTGTTCAGGTCGTCCTGTCCGTATCCGGAACTAAGACCGCCGCCGTGATCCCAGAACACCAGCATATACCGGTCAGCTTCAATGTTGTTTTTAGCCCAGTCAAGGAAATCGTAGAGCGTATCAGGAGAAGACATGGTGACGGTGGCGTCAAGCTCTTCGACCTGTGTGAGTTTGCCGTTCTCGATCACATAACGTCCGCGTGAGTTGTCTTTTATTCCGCTTGTGAACCAGCGGCCAGAGCCTCCGGCTTCGATGACGAATTTCAGTGATGAACCATTCTTGGTCGCCTTGATCATCTGGTCAATGTTGAAGGAAGCCAGTCCGTACATATCTTCCAGGTTGGAGCCGATGATGTATTCCAATACGACGACGCTCTTGTCATGGGAATGATCAGGGAAGTACTTTTCTCTTCCCGGTGCATATTCGCTGTTGAGCTTGTAGTATTCGTCGCCCATGGTGGCTTCTCTGTCGATGATCTTGCCGTCACTGTGCAGATTGGCGATGTCGTTGCTCTTGTCGTTAAGTAACAGCGAGACCAAAGGACGCGGCAGATATGAAGTTATTGATAAATAAGCCACGCCCAGGAAAAGGGCGGCTGCGATACCCAGGAATCCGAGTTCGGTAACAGCGTTGTAGATGAACCTCATCGGTCTCGTGACGAAACGGCTGCGTCTGAATGTCGGACCGTGATAGAACGTTTCTTTTCTTCTGGTCAGCAAGAACAGGAAGAAGAACGGGAACAGGACCGTCAGCAGGCAATAGAAGAACTTCTTTCCGAAAGATCTGGCGATCTTCCAGTACAGCGCCATCAGGAAAACACCGTAGACGATCATCGCCAGCAGATTGAAGAGGATTCCGTAGATTGCACTCATCGTACCCTTGGCGTAATAGCGCAGGTAGGCTCCGCCGATCAGAAAGATGATCGTAACGATCAGTGTATGGGTATAGTATCTTCTGTTCTTGAAAAAGATCCGGGAAAATCGGCTTTCAGCCACAAAAGGTATCAGCGCATATTTTCCGTTCTGTCCCATCTTTTTCAGCAGACGGAAATAAATGAAGGCCTGAATGATCCAGGGGATAATCCAGGATGTAGGTTTGGCGAAATAATACAGCAGCAGCATATCTTTACATCTCCTTAAACATTTATATACGTATCACAGTACTTTGTCATAGTATTCATAATCGTCATGAGAAACGAAGCGTTCCTGTTTCCAGAAAGCAAGACCGACTTCGTTGTCGTTGTAGATGAACAGGCCGGCCTTCTTGATACCCTGATCGTGCAGAGCCTTCAGAGCGTGTGCACACAGCGCTCTACCGATACCCTGACGACGCCAGCTTTTCCTGACCGCCAGATGGTGAAGGGTACCTCTACGACCGTCATGTCCGGCCATGATGACTCCGACGATCTTTCCGTCTCTTTCTTCAACGAAACAGGTAGAGGGATTGCGTTCCAGGTATTTTCCGATACCTTCTTCGGATTCATCGATATCATTGATATCCATGCCTTCACATTCGTTCCAGAGATCATAGATCTCCTTATAATCTTCGATCTTCATCAAACGCATAGACTCCTCCTTTCAACAGACAGCGATCTTTACAGATCGTTCCATTTATTCAGCGGTCTTCCCGTCTTGTACACTATCCTGATAAACCGAGGAAACAGGGAAAGGATCCAGAAACAGAACAAAGAATGATTAATGACTAAGGAAGCCTTTCTGAGGATCAGAAAAGGGTCCCTTGATAATTAATATCTTATCAAATTATATGAAAGCTTGTCTTATGTTGAAACAATCAGAAAAGGCTTTGAGATCGGTCTAAGAAGAGCGATCTTATAGATAAGAAGCAGTTCAAAGATTTTTATAGATCGAGATGATCGTTTGTCTTGGAACTGCTTCGTTCGTATAAAATTCTTATGAGCATCAACAATAAAACTCATTAAAGAACGGAAAAACAACGAACGGCTAATGCATAAACCGGGTATCACGAGATATCCTGCTACAATAAGATACAAAAGAGGGGTTGAAGTAAACAGAGTATCAGGAACACAGACGATCGTTAATCTGTTCTAAACATCATAAGCAGACTCATAGAAGTCTGCTTTAATTTTCGTTGATTGAAAAACAAAAATATCCACTGATAACGCACAGAATAAATCCTGTTATAAAATAGAGACAACTGAATGTGTATGAAAAAAGAGAAACTTTTCAATATATTGCTGATAACCTTTCTTTCTTTAGCTCTTTTCGGCTGCGCCGGATCTAATGACAAAGAATTCACATCAGTAGAGGAACTTAGAGATAAACGTATAGGCATCAAACAGGGAACGGTTTATGACGGCATATCCAAGAAGACTTTCCCTGACGGAGAATACTTCTATTTCGCTTCTGCATCCGATCTGGCTGCTGCGCTTAAGGGAAACAAGATCGATGCGTTTGTTATTGATGATACGATTCTCTCTGATGTCATAAAAGAGAACCCGGAAATCGGGCGTCTCGATGTTCATGTTGCTACTTTTGAAGTTGCTTTTGTTTTCAATAAGAACGATTATGGAGCAGAACTCTGTGAGAAGATGAACGTCATGCTCAAGGAACTAAGAGACAGCGGCGAACTAGATAGGCTGTATGAAAAATGGAGGAACTACGATTCCAATACCGAGATGTTTGATATCAGCTCTCTCAAGGGCGGCAACGGAAAGATTACTCTGGCCTCCCAGACAGGCTGCCCGCCTTTTGCGATCCTGCTCAACGGGCAGATAGCCGGTTACGAGGTGGAACTGATAGCGATGTTCTGTGAAAAATACGGGTACGCTCTGGAAGTGGATGAGATGTATTTCGATGGTCTTCTTTCAGCTGTGCAGAGCGGTAAAGCCGATATCGCTGTCGGCGGCATCGGTAAGACCGAAGAAAGAGCTAAATCTGTAATCTTCTCCGATACCGAAGCGATCGTCTATGGCGATGTTGGCATTCTCAAGAAAACTGACGTTTCTGCAGGCGGATTCATTAACAGTATAAAAGAAAGCTTCAGAAGGACCTTCATAGATGAAGACCGCTGGAAAATGTTCTTTGAGGGGATCTTTGCCACCGTGGCGATCACCATCCTTTCGATCATCTTCGGAACACTTCTGGGATTCGTCATGTATACAAATACCAGAAACAATAAAGGCCTTGCTTTAAAGATCGTCAGATTCTCGATCTGGCTCATCCAGGGCATGCCGGTAGTCGTTCTTCTGATGGTGCTCTACTACATCATTTTCGGAAAAGTTTCCATAGACAGTTTCTGGGTTTCGATCTTCGGTTTTACTCTGACTTTTGCCTGCTCGGTTTACAACATGCTTTCAGGTGCAATCGCCACGATCGACCCAGGTCAGAGACAGGCCGCTTTTACTCTTGGTTATTCAGATAAATTGTGTTTCTACAAGATACTGCTTCCTCAGGCCATAGGCCATATTATGCCTTCATATAAATCCGAGATCGTATCTTTGATCAAGGCAACTTCAGTTGTCGGCTATATCGCCGTACAGGATCTGACCAAAATCGGCGATCTGATCAGAAGCAGGACCTATGAAGCTTTTTTCCCGCTGATCGTTGTAACGGTGCTGTATTTTGTATTGGCCGGCATCCTCAATGCGGTTGTGAAAAGGATAGATCTTAAGATCGATCGAAGAAAACGTACTCCTGAACAGATACTGAAAGGAGTAAAGACAGAATGATTGAGATAAAGAATCTTGTAAAAATATACCGTGTCAATCCGATCGTAAACGATCTTTCGGTGACCATTAATGATGGAGACATTATTTCCGTCATCGGCCCTTCGGGCTGCGGCAAATCGACTTTCATCAAATGCATAAACATGCTGGAAAGGCCGACCAGCGGTCAGATCTTTATTGACGGTGAAGAGATAACGGCTGTGGGTTATGATCTTCTGAAAGTGAGCAGGAAGGTCGGCATGGTCTTCCAGAATTTCAATCTTTTTGAACATATGACGGTAATTGAAAACGTCATGGTCCCGCAGATCGAGATCCTTAAAACAGGAAAACAGGAAGCCTATGACAAAGCAGTAGCGCTGCTTAAAAGAGTCAATCTTTTCCAGAAAGCCTTCAGCTATCCCAATCAGCTTTCCGGTGGGCAGAAACAGCGTGTCGCCATCGCCAGAACTCTGGCCATGGATCCTGAGATCATTCTGTTTGATGAACCTGTAAGCGCTCTTGATCCTGCGATGGTCGGCGAGGTCAAGGCCGTCATCAAAGATCTCACCAATACCGGAAAGACAATGATCATCGTCACCCATGATATGGATTTTGCCAGAACGATAGGCAACCGTCTTTTCTACATGGATGAAGGTGTCATCTATGAGGAAGGTGATCCTGAAACGATCTTCAGCAATCCTAAAAAAGAAAAAACCAGACGCTTTGTCAACGGACTCAAGGTTCTGGAATTCAGGATCGACAGCAGCGATTATGATTTTTACGGCGCATATGCATCCATTGATGAATACTGCCGCAAGAATCAGATCGACTACAAGAAGTCATACCACATACATTCGGTCTTTGAGGAACTGTGCCAGGGGATCCTTCTTAAAAAACTCGATGACTACAAAGTTCATTTCACCATCGTCTATTCCAATAAAGATGAAAGGGTTGAGATAACCGTCCTCTATGGTGATGAGCCGTTCAATATTATTGATAAAAAAACTGATGATCTTCCATTAAAGATCGTCAGAGGTATTTCTTCTTCGTTGAAGTATGAACAAACCGATGAAAACGGATATGCCAATAAGATATTCGTTGAAATAGATTGAAGATCAGGTTTTATTGGTTTTTTCATTTGATTAAATAAAAACATCTCAGTACGAGATGTTTTATGTTCCAATGGAGCGAGCGACGGGAATCGAACCCGCGTCACAACCTTGGGAAGGTCGGGTTCTACCATTGAACCACGCTCGCATCGTCTTAATTATAAACTATTAGACTGCTTATTGGTGAGCTTACTGATGTCGGTGACGATGTTGGCTTTCCATTTGGGAAAATCAGGGATCTCACCGATCGCTGTTTTGATTGCTTCCATGATGTGCAGATCGCTCTCATAGAGATCTTTGATGGAAGAGATCAGTGAAGGAAGCATGAAGACCAGTTTATGTGAGGCGTTCAGTTTTTCACCGATCGCATCCAGCATCTTGTCGAGCCTTCCTTCTCTGGCGGTCTCTAGAGCTGCTTTTCCGTCTAACTGCTGACCGTTGCAGGTGATGCCGCCCAGTTCGTCGACGATGATGGCCAGAGCCTCTGACTTGATGTTCAGATGGTAATCGGGCGCTTTGGAAAACAGCCTGACGATATCTTCATCGTCACCGGTGGTGAGAAGAGAATTATCCAGATAACAGACATCGGCAGTGTTGGCCACGGTATCCAGAAGCAGCAGGTAATGATACTTTGCAGCCTCATCATCGATCTTGAGATAGATACTGAACTGTTTTTCCATACTATGATTGTATCATTGATGCAAAAACACAGGGTATGCAGGCGGTTCAGGTTATAATGTAACTGAAAGAAGAGGAAACATAATATGTCAGAAATCAAGGCGGCAACAGACGGCAACATCTATGTTCCGTATGAAGACCGAAAGGGCAACGAATCTATCGTATATTTCACCAGAGACATCTCTCCTGAGGGAATAAAGAAAGCATATGAAAAAGTTAACGGCAATATCTGCGGCAAGGTAGCAGTAAAGCTCCATACCGGCGAAAAGAACGGCCCGAACTTTACTCCGGCTTCCTGGGTCAAGGAAGTCATTGAGACCAGTGAGACACTGAAAGATGCAACGATCATCGAGACGAACACCTACTATGTCGGTGACCGCGATACGACCGAGAAGCACCGTGAGACACTGGAAGTCAACGGCTGGACTTTCTGCCCTGTCGATATCACTGATGAAGACGGTACGGCTGATCTGCCGGTAGAAGGCGGCAAGTGGTTCGATCATATGACCGTAGGCAAGAACATGCTCAAGTATGATTCGCTGTTCACCCTGACCCATTTCAAGGGACATGTCCAGGGCGGCTTTGGCGGTTCCAATAAGAACATCGGTATCGGCTGCGCCGACGGCAAGATAGGTAAGAGGATGATCCATACCAACGAGGGAGAAGGCCAGTGGTCCGTATCCAAGGAAGAACTGATGGAGAAGATCACCGAATCCACTAAAGCCACCATCGATTACTTCGGAAAGAGAGTCTGCTATGTGAATGTCATGAGAAACATGTCAGTATCCTGTGACTGTGAAGGTCTGGCTGCCGAACCGGTCGTCACGCCTAACGTCGGCATCCTGGCATCTACGGACATCTGCGCCATCGACAGTGCCTGCGTCGATCTCGTCCATGCGATGACCAAGGAACAGAATGGTGCTCTGTGGGAAAGGATGGAGAGCCGTCACGGTTTCCGTCAGCTCACTTATATGAAGGAACTGGGTATGGGCAATGACCGTTACATCCTGATCGATCTGGATAACGGTGAGACAATCATCAGTACCAAAGATGCGGTCAAGGATGTAAAACCGTTCAAGAGGATCGAATACTAAAACAAAGCTGTCGCACAAGGAGCGGCAGCTTTTCTTCTGTCATAGAGTATAATTAAGTCATTGTGGAAGAAGAAAGACAGAAGGAAATGATCGACATCCTGAACGGATCACTGATAAAGAATATCCTGCTTTTTGTCTGGCCTTTGATGTTGTCAAACATCCTGCAGATCACGTTCCAGTTTGCGGATACGCTGGTCGTAGGAAACTTTGCCTCCAAACAAGGCCTGGCTGCCGTAGGAACGACTGCACCGATCACGGTCTTTTTCATGTGGGGACTCAACGGTCTGTCCATGGGTGCCAATGTTCTGGTCTCCCGTCTGATTGGAGCGAGAAAACACGAAGGCATAAAGAAAGCTGTCTTTTCCGGGATGTTCATCGGTCTTGTTGCCGGAACAGCCGTATCGCTGTTCGGTGTCTTGTTTGCCTCGATGATGCTGAAATGGCAGAGCACACCGGCAGATATCATGAAAGATGCGACCCTCTATCTGCGGATCTATTTCCTTTGTGGTGCAGCGATCGGTATCTTTGATTTCGGTTCCTCGGTTTTAAGAGCCAGCGGCGATACCAGAAATCCGACTGTCTATCTGGCTGTATCCGGAGCATTGAATGTCATACTGAACCTGCTGTTTGTCGTCGTATTCAGGTTGAATGTAGCCGGAGTGGCTATCGCCACCGTCATATCTCAATATTTCGGAGCTTTTCTGATCCTGAAGAAACTGCTCAAAAACAACAGCATCGTATCCCTGGAGATCGACAGAGAAAACTACGACAGCGAGATGGCGGGGAAGATCCTGGCGTATGGCATACCTTCAGCTTTGCAGAATCAGCTGTTTTCTTTCAGCAACATGATCGTCCAGTCCAGTATCAATTCCTTTGGTTCAACATTCGTCGCTGCCAACACGGCTGCCTGTGCGATCGAAGAATACGTCTATGTCTTTGTGGATGCCTTCCCGCAGGCGTCTCTGACTTTCACCTCTCAGATGTATGGAGCCGGTCAGTACAAAAAGATCAGAAAACTGATCATCGAATCGGTGCTGATGGGAAGTATCGGAGCCTTTGCGATCGGTCTGTTTATCCTGCTCAACGGCAACACTTTGCTGGGATTGCTTTCAGATGAAAGCGAAGTCATCAGGCTGGGAATGATCCGTCTTCAGTGCGTAACGCTCTTCCTGTTCCTTAATGGCGCTCTGGATGTAGTGGTCAACAGTATCCGAGGCATGGGTCTGTCCAATCTGCCGACGATCATCACACTGTTTGGTGTCTGCGGATTCCGTCTGGCATATATCTTTACTTATTTCAGCACCCACCATACTCCACAGGTCCTCTATCTCTGCTTTCCTTTAAGCTGGACCATAACGCTTTCTGCGCAGCTGATCCTGTGGATCGTCGTGTACAACAGGATTCTCTCCGGTAACGAATAAAAAACCGCCATCAGTTACTGATAGCGGTAAGTATTCCTGTTATTCAAATTAATCTAATTGATGTTTTTGGACGCCAGAGATTCTTCCAATAAACGAATCTCCTCTTCCAGCCTTTCGACATCTTCTTTATGTTTAAGTTTTTCTTTACTGAACTCATCTTTCAGCTGATTGTTCATTATTTCCAGTTGATTCGCTCTTTCTATTGCCATATCAGCTTTTTTGGTTTCCTGGTCAGCTCTTTTAGCTTCCATATCAGCTCTTTTAGCTTCAAGATCCGCTCTTTCTTTATCTCTTAACTGGCACCTTTTCTCGTATTCTTCATCGTATTCCCAAAGCAGCATATCTATCACCTCTACTCTTTCTGCCGTCAGGATTTTTCTGATCACGAAGTCTTCCGGCAACATCATTATAGTACTGTCGATCGCCTGCGAAATCTCCAGTCCGCTGTCCTGATTCTCTCTGATTTTTTCGATCAGCCAGGCATATTTATAAGCTCCTCATCTTAAAAATTATGTTATTTTAAGAGGCTTTCCGTTTCTGTTAGAATTAAGGAATAATGGAAAAAGTCGGACCGATCGAAAAGATCTATGAAGCGTTCAGTGCGCTGGCTGATGGGCGCGTTGAGTTTTCTGATGACGTTAACGAAGCACATGTTCAGTCATCAAACGGTAAGAAGTCTTATACCGTGGTCTGGGAAGGTGATGTCTATTCTTCCAACGACAACGCCACTTACTGGCAGGCCTATCCCGGTTATCCGCTGATCGCTGTACTGATCAGACAGGGAAGAGTTAAAGCTGATGAGAAAGCGCTCCCTTATTTCAAAAACATCAATTGGCACGAACTCAACACCAGATTCAAACGTGATTATGCGAAAGCATTCGAACACGTAATGAATGAAAGAGGATATGATGTCGATGTTCTGAAGAAGGCGGCTGACGAGGTATATGAACAGCTTAAGGAACTTGATATCACGATCAGAAGAGGCAAAAACAGACCGCCGAAATAGAACCCAGAGAAGCTTTATCAGAGCTTCTTTTTATATCTTTATATTCTAAATATACATTTTCATACAATCAACTGTACTAATACATATATGAATGTTGAGCTGTGGAAACAGCTGGATCCAACCGGTCTTTATGAAGACCGTTATAACCGTTATGCACACATCACGGTCGAACTAACAGATACAGAAAAGACCAGACCTGAAGTACTCAACGATGATTGGATCAACATTATTCTGAATGTTGACGATCTTTCTAAGATCGGCGTGGAATATCTTGTGTCAGAGAATGACCTGAGTGGTTTCGGCAGCGATAAAACTATAATAATTCCGGTATTTTCTGATCCGAATGTCGAATATGTGATCTATCGAGTTGAAACATCAGGATAAAAGAGTTTTCCAGATCTTCACTGATCCTATATCATCCAAAAATCATCAGATTCTTTTTGTCTTTGATCAGGGCACTTCTTCAAAGCCTGCATTTTTTATGTGTGATAAGATGGATATGAATAAGAGGTGACGATATGTATAAAATCAATAATGGCTGGCAGTTTTCAAAGACATGGAGTGAAGATTTCCTGCGTTTTATAGATAAAGATACCGAAGAGGTACGCATACCGCACACCGTGAAGCTGATGTCTTTGCATTACAGCGATGACAAAGACTATCAGATGATCAGTGGATACCGGAAGAAGGTACTCATCCCTGAAGAAGCTGAAGGCAAAAGAGTCTTCCTGCAGTTTGACGGAGCTGCACATATCGCTACTGTATATGTAAACGGAAAAGAACTGATCACTCATAAAGGAGGCTATACAGCATTCAGAGTGGAGATCAGTGAAGAAGTAAAAGCCGGAGAAGAATGTGAAGTAGCTGTCAGACTGGATTCAACTGAGAACCCGACGATCCCGCCGTTCGGATTCGTCATCGATTACCTCACCTACGGCGGTATCTACCGATCAGTCTGGCTGGATATAGAAGAGAAAGAATATATCAAGGACGTTTTCGTCACAACACCGTCTCTTGATGAAGCTCATCTGAAGATCGAGATAGACGGTGATCAGAAACAGGATAAGACGATAAAGATCCTGGATAAGGACGGAAACGTTCTGAATGAAACCGTCACGGATAAAAACGAGATCACGCTGAAAGCAAATGGTGTAAAACCATGGAGTACAGATGATCCGAATCTATATCATTGCGAAGTATCACTGGCTAGTGGGGCTAAGAAAAACGTCAGATTTGGATTCAGGACGATCGAATTCACAGCCAGAGCTTTCTATCTCAACGGCAAAAAGATGATCATGCGCGGACTGGACCGTCATCAGTGTTATCCGTATGTCGGTTATGCGGTCTCTGATTCACTGCAGGTAGAGGATGCCCGTATCCTGAAAGAAGAGCTCTGCTGCAACGCGGTGCGTACTTCCCATTATCCGCAGTCCCACGCTTTCATCGATGCCTGTGATGAGATGGGTCTACTGGTATTCACGGAGATCCCGGGCTGGCAGCACATCGGTGATCAGCAGTGGAAGAAAGTCGCTTGTGAACATGTGAAGGAGATGGTCTTGCAGTACCGCAATCATCCTTCGATCGTATTGTGGGGCGTCAGGATCAACGAAAGTGCTGACGATGATGAATTTTATAAAGAGACCAATCGGATCGCTCATGAACTGGATCCTTCCAGACCGACTTCCGGTGTGCGCTATATCACCAAGAGCAAGCTTTTCGAAGACGTCTATGCCTACAACGATTTCTCACACTGCGGCAACAATGGACCGGTCCGCAAGAAGAAAGATGTCACGACCGACATGAAAAAGGCTTTACTGATCTCGGAAGCCAACGGTCATATGTTTCCGACCAAGTCTTTTGACAAGTGGGAAGTCAGACAGGAACACGCTCTGCGTCATGCGCGAGTCATGAACGGAGCCTTAGGCAGTCATGAACATACCGGTGTCTTCCAGTGGTGCATGTTCGACTATGCGACACACAAGGATTTCGGCAGCGGTGACAGGATCTGTTACCACGGCGTCATGGATGCGTTCCGCAACCCGAAACTGGCAGCTGCGGTCTACGCCATGCAGGGAGAAAAAAGACCGGTGCTCGAAGTCGGTACGACGATGGATATCGGTGATTATCCTGCCGGCAATCTCGGGAAAATCTATGTCTTCTCCAATGCCGACAGCATAAAACTCTACAAAAACAACGACTTCGTCAAGGAGTATAAATACTCGCGTTTCAAAGCACTCAATCATGGACCGATCTGGATCGATGATACGGTCGGTGATCTGTTAAAAACAAAGGAAGGTCTTGAGGGAGACAAGGAAAAGGCCATCCACAGTTTCCTGGTGGCAGCAGCCCGCTATGGTGTCGACAGTCTGCCGATGCGACATAAACTCAAGATCCTTGCTGCCGCAAAGAAGTATGATCTCAACTATGAATACCTCCACGGACTCTACGGGAAATACGTAGGAAACTGGGGAGGAGAAGCTACGGTCTGGCGCTTTGATGGAATAAAGGACGGCAAGGTCGTCTGTTCCAAGACGCTCTGTCCGAGCAGTCATCTGCACCTTGAAGTCACCAGCAGTTCCAACGTCCTGCACGAAAGCGATACCTATGATATGGCTGCCGTCAGGATCAGGATCCTCGATGAGAACGACACGATCGCTTCATTCGCTCAGCTGCCGCTGCATTTTGAATGTGAAGGTGAACTGGAACTTGTCGGTCCTGCCAACGCAACATTGGAAGGCGGCATGATCGGTACCTATGTGAAGACCACAGGCAAGAAAGGTACAGGAAAACTCATCATCTCCTGTGAAGGTCTTGAAGGAAAAGAGATATCCTACACGATCGAGTGAGGCACACATATGATCTACAACATACTGAGACTGAATGAAGAAGAAAGGGAATTCGTCAAAGAACGTTATCCCGATATCGATGTGGACAATCTAAACCTTCCGGCCGAAGGCATGTCTTCTGTTACGAACATGGAGATGCTGGGATCGATGATCAGATATGACAGGGAACACAACATTTTTAAGACCGATGAAGCCAAAGCGCTGCCAGAAGAGATCTTGAAAAAGATCGACTTCTACAAGACCCATGACGGCAGGACTTATATCGAAGGTTACAACATCGATTCCATGTGTGAAAGAGCAGACGATCTGGCGAAGAAGGCTATCGGCAAGAAGATCGAAGGAATGTTTTTCAGGATCGATCAGACGATCAACTTTGTCCGCAACATCAAATCCCAGTTGAGATCTGAAGAAGATCTGTACAAACTGGCCGTCTGTCTGGGGATCTGTTTCGGTGAAACGGCTTTAAAGAAAGATCTGCTGGTAAAAGGTTATGACTGGGAAAAGACGAACGACTATCTGCTTATCGTAAGTCCGCTCAGGGAAGAGGTCTTCGATCCGATCGACTTCGTCTATACCAAGGTAAAATTCAATAACGCTTCTGAAGATCTGACCGGAACATGTGATGATCATTATTACCATTTCCTGGAACAAATCGATAATCAGTAAAATCCAAAATGATATAATAACAGTTGACCGGTAACGGACAACTGTATACGGAGATGTATCGAAGTGGTCATAACGAGAACGACTCGAAATCGTTTGATCGCATAAACGCGGTCCGTGGGTTCGAATCCCACCGTCTCCGCCAGCAAAATCTTAAAGAGCCGAATAGCGCGATATATAAGCAACGATCGGCTCTTTTTATGTTTTGAGAAATGTGAAGTTACACTAAAACAAAGCGTTTGTGCAACAATAATTGTGTAAGCTAATTGGTATAAATCAAACACAAATCAAAGGACATTCAGAAGAATGAATACTGAAGAATTAAAGAAAGCTTGGTTAAAGGAAGAAGAGATCGCTCACATCGTAGGATGGGATTTTTCTCATATAAATGACAGGTATGAAGAAGAGGAAGATCTGCCTTGGGATTATGATGCGATCGTCCGTTCCTATCTTAAAGATGAGATGAAGCTTCTGGATTATGATACCGGCGGTGGAGAATATCTTCTGAGTCTGAATCATCCTTACAGTAATACATCCGCTACTGAAGGTTATCCTCCAAACGTGAAGTTATGTGAAGAAAGACTCAAACCGTTAGGTATCGATATCAGAGAATGTCATGACTGTTCTCATATTCCGTTTGCGGACGAAACTTTCGATATCGTGATAAACCGGCACGGTGATATCGATCCGAAAGAATTGTACAGGATACTCAAAGAGGGCGGCATCTTCATCACCGAACAGGTCGGAGCGCAAAACGATCGAGACCTTGTGGAAATGGTCTTACCTGGAACAGAGGAACCTTTTCCTGATCAGCATCTTTCCATACAGGAAGAAAGATTCAAAGAAGCAGGCTTCAGGATCCTGAAAGCAGAAGAAGCATTCCGTCCGATCAGGTTTTATGATATCGGTGCCTTTGTTTGGTTTGCCCGCATCATCGAATGGGAATTCGAAGGATTCAGTGTAGATAAATGTTTTGACCGCTTGCTGAAGATGCAGGAAGAGATCGACAGAAACGGCATCATCAGCGGAACGATACACCGGTTTGTGATCGTTGCGGAAAAAGACAGACGATCATAATCTGATTAAGAAATTTTAATAATGACAACAAGAATGAAATTAGATGAAAAATGGTTAAGAGTACATCTTCCTGAAGACTGCAGGGACGAAAACATAGACGTATTCTCCGGCTTATATCTGGATGGTCTTAAGGTGATGTCAGAAGGAGAGAGAGGCGATCCGGATCGTCTTGTTTTTGAAGCAAAAGACGAAGAAGATCTGAAATGGTGGCAACTCGATCACATCTGTCATTTCGTCGGCAAGGTCGACAAGTCAGCGACCTGGCGCTGGTACAGAGATCACGCTGAAGACGGACAGTGGTACTATATCGAGCACAGAAACTATGACTATAACGCCATCGATGATCCCAGGCTTCCGGGATTTGAAAGATATCTGAAGAACGTAAAGTATGTGTTTCCTGAAGATTATTTTGAAAAGAAGGTCGAAGAGTATACCGGCCTCATGAACCGCTGGTTTCTTGTGCCTCACTGGGGCTATGATCGCGAGGCTCTTCGTTTCATCGAGATCAGTGATTCAAGAGAATATAAAAGCGATTATGATAAGAGCGATGAAATAAAACCGGAAACCATTATAAAAACAGTTGATTGAAAGAAAACCGTTACGATCCAGAATGTCAGAAGTGTAACGGTTTTATTGTTTTATTTGAGATGCTGAGAAAGGGTGATGCCCAAACCAGTCGGTGACACCATGAAGGTATCCTTGGATGAACTTGTGATCGTGATCTTGTCTCCTCTGGTATTGACGAAGCCTTTGCTTTTGAGGAACTCGTATGCTTCATCGAAATCATCGACATTGATCTTGATGGATAAGAGATCTTTCGGCAGGACTTCGGATGAGGCGATGTCGATGCGGTTGCCGTTGGTGTCTTTCAGATCGGTATTGATGTTGGCTCCATTCTCGATGTCGGATTTGACATGAGCACCTTCAAAGCCCATTTCTTCAAACAGTTCGATCAATTCCTTGGCCTTGGGTGAAACGATCAGTGGGCAGATGCTTGTAACTTTCATAGATGAGTTGCTCCTTTTGTATGGGACTTATTTTATCATATAAGCAAAACGAAATGCTTGTTAAGTTCCATGATCATTCTCAGACAGAGTATTTTTTCAGTTTTTCTTTAAGCAGTTTTTTGAATCTTTCAGGTTCATCACCCATCGGGTTATGTCCGGAATTATCAAACCAGATCAGTTCTTTTTCAGGAGCCTTGATCTTGGCAAACCAGTCTTCGACGAGCTCTGCCGGAGTATTCATGTCCAGTCTGCCGTCAAAGACAAAGATCGGAACAGCGAAAGAAATGTAGCGGGTAAGATCTTCAGCACCGATCTCCGGCCACATGGCTTTCAGGACTTTCTTGTAGCCGAGCAGGATCCCGGCAAGATCGCTCAGACTGTATTCGCCTGACAGCAGCATCGGTTTGACGAACGAATCCAAGTAGCTGCGTTTTTCTTCTGCTTTTGAATATCCTCCGTATTTCATCATCAGTCTGCGCTGTTTCATCATCCCGTCAAAACCGCCTTTATATACACCCGCAACCGGCGGACCGACACTTTCGAGTGTTTTGACTGCTTCTTCGTCTTTGGCGGCTTTCGCTTCAGAAAGCGTATATTGATAGCTTATTTCTTCATTCTTCTCTCCGTTGACAAACTGGCCGAATCCGACAAAGGCAGCAATGTGTTCGGGATAGGCGTAAGCCAGCCTTATTCCAAGCAGGCTTCCCCAGCTTCCACCGATGATGAAGATCTTATCTTTATTGAATTCATCACAGAGGTACTGAACGACCTCTCTGGCATCATCCACGAGCTGGCTGATCGTAAGAGTATTGGTATCTACTCCTGCATAGGAACCGCCTGTACCTCTCTGATCCCATGTAGCCAGAGTGAAAGAATCCAGAAGATCACTGTGGCTGGCAAAGATACTGTGACGGTTGACGACACCCGGTCCACCATGGAGGAACAGAAGCACAGGAAGCGTCGGATCTTTACTGACGACATGTATCTTCTGCATGATCCCGTTGACCGGTATTTTTTTCTTGATTTCTGTAGTCATAGCTGGTCCCTCTTTGAAAATATTATTTCATGAATCAAGATGGACGTGAACAGCAAATGATACGCAGATGGTTTATGATAATATCAAGGGGAACGAAGTAAACAATAATGATCTATCCTGAAACACAGCTGGAAAACAATAGAAGAGCGCAAAGGATCGCTTCCGAGACACTGGATGAACTTGCCGGGTTACTGCATCCGGGAATGAACGAAGACGAGATAGCGACCCTGACCTGTGAACTGATGGAAAAGAAAGGATCAGGTCCTTTCTGGTATCACGGTGTCGGAGCTCTGGTGCTGCTGGGCAAAAGATCAGTGCTGTCTTTGAGTGCCCGCAATTATGTTCCGGATATGAATAACTGTCTCAAAGAGACGGACATCGTAACGATCGACTGCAGTCCGACTTTCAATGGCGAATGGGGCGACTATGCCAGGACTATCTTCCTGGAGAATGGCAAGGTCGTAACTGAGAATGATGTAACTGATGAGGAATTCAGAAGGGGGCTGGAGGCGGAACTGGAACTGCACCGGATCCTGAAGGAGGAACTGTCTCCGGATATGACGTATGAAGAGGTCTATCAGATCCTGACTGAAGAGATCCATGAGCTCGGTTTCGTCAATCTTGATTTCCATGGCAACCTCGGTCATTCCATCGAAACGGATGAAAAGAAGAGGATCTGTCTGGAGATGGGAAATAATAAAAGCTTCCGGGAATACGGGAAGCCTTTTACGCTGGAACCGCATATCTGTCTTAGAGACGGAAAATACGGCTACAAGCGGGAGAATATCTACTATATAAGTGATGACAGGTTCGTGGAACTATGATCCCAGGACCTTGAATACTTCTTCCTTGGAGACAGCACCGCTCCTGGCGCCTAAGGAAGTGATACAGATCGAAGCAGCAGCAGTCGCAAATTCAGCTGCTTTTCTTATGCCCATCTCATCCATGACGGAACAGAAGCTGCTGCAGAAGGTATCACCAGCTCCGGTGACATCCACTACATCGACTTTCCTGGCCTGGATGTGCAGAGTCTCTTTTCCTTCTTCGTAGATGACACAGCCTTTATCAGCCAGGGTGACGACTACCAGTTTCATGCCCAGACGGTGCAGTTTATCAGCCTGTTCCTCATAGGTCCTGTCTTCTCTGACGCTGTCATAACCGGTCTCGTTGAAGAAGCCGATATCGACAGTCATGAAGCGTCCGTCATCACCGTTTCTTTCATAATCCACATCGAAGTCGACAACGACTCTGGCGCCTTCAGCTCTGAGGTCTTTCGAGAAATCGTTCCAGTGACGGCCTTTGTATCTAAGCGTCATCAGTGTGCCTGAGGTGGCATAGATGTAGGAAGCGTTCTTCATGACTTCATACATCTCATCGGTGATGTCGATATGATCGATGTTCAGGATCGGGATCAGGACGGTATGTTCATCACCTACCAGGAAGATCATCGTCTTGGAATCGGGCAGAGAATCATCAGTCACGGACAGGGAGGTATCGATACCTCTTTTCTCCAGATCGTCCAGCAGCAGTCTTGAGACCGGTCCGGAGTTCATGCAGGTCCAGAAGAGGGTCTTCTCACCCAGTGCAGCTCGCACACAGGCGGCATTGGCGATCATTCCTCCGGGAACGGGTTCCAGGGCTTCCACGTTTTCTTTGTCAGCCTTGCCCGGCCAGCGGTCAGCCCGATAGTATTCATCAAGTGCTACATCGCCGATATATACGGCGTAGTCTTTTACAGTTTCCATCTTCTTCTCCGTTTCTGATCAATTTAATTATAGCTTACCGGTCAGATGAAAAAAGGATGATATGTGAACTTGTTTACTGTTTGATCGCTGCAGTCTCAATGATAAAGACTGTCTTTCCGCTCCTACCTTCTTTCAGACCGGAGAAGCATCCGTAACTGCTGTCGACTTTTTTCATTGCCTTGATCCTGTCTGCTATTTCGCTCAACGAACTTCCTCCAAGTTTCATCAGATCATCAAGATCATCATTCACAA
Organism: Erysipelotrichaceae bacterium; assembly: GCA_017432005.1. Taxonomy (GTDB): domain Bacteria; phylum Bacillota_I; class Bacilli_A; order Erysipelotrichales; family Erysipelotrichaceae; genus Colivicinus. Next base: position 20,393 of record JAFRKA010000003.1, on the reverse strand, counting down.
AGTCGTTCATGCCGTCATCAAATTCTCTGGCAGCCTTGACAAGCTGCTTAACACCGAGATTGATCTGGCAGCCGTTTTCTGACAATGCCGAAGTTCCTTCTTTTATCTTTGCAAGACCATCTGAAAGCTGTGACGATCCCGCGCTTAACTGCTGAAGGTTTTCCTGAAGCAGGCTTATCTTTGTGACGATGACATCGACGGCTGTCAGAAGATCATTTACTTTCATCTCTTTAAGTTTTTCCAATTGCGTTTTACAGTCTTCCGTCTTTGCGGTAAACTCTGCTTTCTTTTCAGGATCGGCAATCGATTCAGCATAGCCTTCAAGTTCCTGGATGTCTGTTTCCAGCTGCTCAAGCGCTTTTTCATATTCTTCAGTCTGCTCCATCAGACTTTTAAGCAGCTCAATGATCTCTTCGATCGCCGTTTTTTTGTCTTCTTCCGCTTCGAACATTTCAGATATCTGCTCCAGTCCTGCTGCCAATTGGGCTGCACCTTCTGTGATCGTATCCATCGAAGTATCAAGGATATTGATCGCTCCGGTATAAGCGTTCAGTCCCTCCTGCAGAGTTATACAGGCATCGAGCATTTTGGCTGTGCTGTCAGTCAGTTCTTCAGAATCTTTTTTGAAGTCTTTTGTCTGATCCGCAAAATCATAAAGTTCATCCAGATCATCGTCTTTCAGCTCGGAAAACAGATCATTGCTTAAGATGGTTGCCGTATATTCCAGAGAAAAGTCGCAGGCATCAAATTCGATCTCACCGTAATCTTTCAGTCCCAGGTCTTTTGTAAGTTCATATGATGAAAGCTTCAGCGAATCTCTGATGCCCGGTAAGGCGGCGATCAGAGCGATCCTGTTGCCGTCAAATTCCAGAAGTTTTCCGTTTTCCACTTTGATGTTGGTGCTCTTTTCGCTGTCAAGCACTACGACACTGAGGGCCAAGAAAGGCTGTATCAGTGTATATCCGTCCTGTGAAACACTCGTAGTGTTCGTGTAGTCAAAACGGATCCTGACTCTGCCTGTGGCGCCTTTCAGTTCTTCTGCACTTACGGTCCTGCCGTCAAGATAATAAGAGAGCCTGACGTTTACCGGCAAAGGCAGATCACTGAGGCCTTTATAGTGTATATCTTCGCCTTTGTTTTCAAATACAAGATTCATATCATCGTTGGTAAAGGTCTCATCAGATCCGGTATTACGGATATCGTAAAGGTTGGAGATATCTTCGATAGTTTTTGAATCACCTGATTTCAGGATCACTTCTACTTCGGTCTTTTCCGGATTTCCATAGGCGTCGGCTGTTACGTAGACAGTCTCTTCTTTATCATGCTCGATATGGGTGACGAACTTCTCTTCCTTCACGGATTCGATCTTATCTTTGACATTAGTCACATCCGGCCGGATATCTTCTGTTTCTTTTTTCTCACATCCGCACAGCACAAACATTACGACTGTTATCATGGTCAATATTTTCTTCATCTGTTCATCCCCCCTTCTATTCCACATTCTTCAAAGCCTGATCCATCGGTACCTTGCTTATACGCCGATATTCAATGATACTTACAGCACCATATGACAGCAAGGCAATGATGATCACTTTCATGATTATTTCTTTACTGACCGTCAAAGGGAACCACCCCGACATTTTCGCGATCATCATGTACCTGAACAGCAGTTTCAGTACATAGACTTCCAGAGGCATACTTGATATAAGCAGAACAACGAAGATGATCGTTGTAGTGTTGATGTATAATCTCGAGATCTCAAAACTGCTGTAGCCCATGATCCTGTTCATGGAAATGGATTGGGCGTTGTTGTCGATAATCGTTTTGGACAGTACGTAGATCAGCGTCACATAGACGATGATCGCAAAATAGACGACAAGGTCCATCATGCCGCCAAAGGAGACATTGAGCTGTCTTGACAGCTTGGTCAGAGCCTTATAGTCAATGACTGTCCCGATATATTCCTTATCGATATCTTCGATACTGCTTTCAGAAAAGTATCCGACAAAAGTATCTTTACCCATGTCGAAGAGTTCGTTGAGATCTTCTCTGCTCATGAATACGCATAAGGATCCGAGATATTCATATACGCCGTCTATTTCAAAGCGGTAATACTGATCATCAAATTCTTCTTTGAGTAATATACTACTTCCTTTTTTCAGATCGAATTTATCCGCATAGGCGCTTGATACATAGATCTTATGATCGCTGACATCAAGACTGATGAATTTCGAATCGTTTGCTATACCGTAAATGGTGACGTTTTCTCCGTTGTAGCTTTTGGCTGGATCGGGGGCAGACTTCAGCTGATATGCCGAGAACTTTTCAGCGGTTTCGTTTTCCGATTCGACCTCATTAAAGAAACCGAGCAGTTCGATACTTGACTCAAGTTTGTGATCATCACGGTTGATACTGTCAGGAAGGGCAAGCATCGTTATATAGGGTGCCAGCGGATTTTCTTTCATTTCGATCTCATATAGATCCATGATGTCCGGAAAATCAAGACCAAACAGGATGAAGAGATTTGCGAAAAGGATGCCTATCAGCAAGACAAGATAAGCCGGTATATTCTGAAAGAAGATCCTCAGGCGGTATCTCGTAAAAAAAGGGATATGTTTATTCAACGGCAGGACCTTTCTGTTTCTGCCACTGCTTTCCTGCCTTCTTAAGAAGTTCATGATCGGCATGTTCAGTTTGTATATAAGAACAAACAGATTGATCAGTATCATCATGACAGAAGGGATGACAGTAGTCTTGATGAAAGCCTCCGGTGACCAGACGGTAATGTATGTAGGCAGGGAATAAGAACTGTAGTACAGATCGGCACAGATATTTTTCATAACGGTATAACCGAGGATATTGCCGATGATCGATGAAACAAAAGTCACGATCAGCGGCATCGTCATGTAGTGAATGACGAGTTCCCTGCGGGTATATCCTGATGCCAACAGGGTACCGATAACACTCATTTCCTTGTGGATCGTTGAAGAAGCAGTCACGGCAAAGATGAAAGCCAGGATCACGATGATCATATATAGCAGGATCTCGATCATGCCTTTATCTGATCCCATATCTGTACCGGTAAACATGATCGCCTGATTGGCATATTGCGGTGTAAATGTTTTAAGAGGGATCTCACCGTTGATCTTCTTCATCAGTTCATCAGCCTTTTCTTTCTCATCCTGCTTATCAAGCGGACTCACATCATATTTATAGGCATATGAATAAGTAGGTTTTCCCAGTGAAGCAAATTCATTATCTGTGACGATCCCGACGGAAAAAGATATAGAGTCAAACATGACATCGGAATTATCGGAGAACAGGGCAGAATAATCGGAAAGGGCGACAAGACCCGTAACTTTAAAATCGCCTTCGTTCATTTTCAGAACATCACCGGTATGGATACTGTTGTTGTCGGCAAACATCCTGTCGATGGCGATCTCATCATCACTTTGCGGCATCTTTCCTTCCATGAGACAGACCTTATCGACGTCCTTTCGGTCTTTGAAGACCCTTATCTCTTTTTCGTCATTTGAGATCGACAGATAGAAGTTTTCGTAGATTTTTATGCCGAAGCTTTCAATGATCTTCTTGTCCGCAAGATTGAGCTTCCTGTTTACCGAAAAGTTTCCGTCTTCGATATTGTATTTTTCAAAGCTCTCATTGTAGGCTTTCAGCATGGAGACGTCAGCCACCAGAAAACCGGAGACAAAGCCGATCGATGAAGCCATCAGAATAAAGATGACAAGATACTTGCCAAACTCTTCTTTAAGATCCCTGAGCAGTCTTTTGCGTAAAGGATCTTTTACCATTCCAGATCCTCCGCCTTGATCTTTGTGTCGTTGTAGTATGATTTTCTGATCTGTCCGTCACGCAGTCTGATGACATGATCCGCCAGGCCTTTGAAGGCATCGTTGTGAGTGACCATGATGATCGTGGTCCGGTATGTCTGATTGACAGTCTCTATCAGCTTCATGATCTCCTTGGATGTTGTATAATCCAGGGCCCCGGTAGGTTCATCACACAGAAGCAGATCGGGATTCTTGACGATGGCCCGTCCGATAGACGTTCTCTGCTGCTGACCGCCCGAGAGCTGATTTGGTAACTTGTGCTGGTGTTCTTTCAGACCAAGGACATCGATAAGCGGATCGATCTCAAGCGGATCTCTGGAGAGAAATGCGCCGGTTTCGATATTCTCTCTGACAGTCAGATTAGGGATCAGATTGTACATCTGAAAGATATAACCGAGATGATTGCGGCGGTACTTTTCCAGCTCCTTCTTTGACAGGCTTTTCAAAATATGTCCGTTTATGGTAATCGTTCCTTCGTCGGCTTCATCGATACCGCCGATGATATTGAGAAGGGTGGATTTTCCGGAACCGGATGGACCCAAAAGAACGGCAAACTCGCCTTTTTCGATCTCCAGATCGATCCCTTTCAGAACTTCTGTTCGATAGTCCTTCTCGCCATAGCTCTTGCGGATGTTCTTAAGTTCCAGAAACATGGTCATCACCCCCGGTTAGTCACCACTAACCATTATACTCCTGATAGTTAGTTAATACTAACTAAAAAACGTGCAGGATGATGAAGCGCAACATCCTTTCTGTGTCTCTGATAAATTAAAAACCCTGCAATGCAGGGTGGATCGACAAAATTGCCAGCAGAAACAGATCGTCCGCGCCGGGTCACGATACAAGCTTAGTGATCTATTTCCTCTCTTGCGACGATATGTTTTTTATCCTCTTCTGAACACTGATCTAACCATTTCCATACGGCAGTTCTTCTTAGGATCCTGTCTTTATAATATGTCTTTTCAAGTTTCACTCTTGTTCATCCGCCTGAAACCTGGTCCAGTTCTTCACTGTTCAGTTCTCTGGCATTCCGCATTCTCTTTTCTTCCATTTCTTTCTCCTTTTGTTTGTGGAAAGTATTTCTGTATTGTGATCATCAGAAAATCGTTTTGTTACAGAATTTTTATCTCACATCTGAATCTTATTCAGATTGCTGAAAGATGTCTTTCAACATACTTTTATATGATCTTAACTCTCTGAAGGCAGCAGAATGTGAAGTTTAAATATGGAAATGAGGGCAAGAAGCAATCGATATTTCTCTGTAGAGGTCTTTTTATACGTTAAAATATGTGAAATTATGTGTTGAAGGTATGGCAATGGAAAATCAATAGGAGTAAAATATACTTAAAGATTTATCACAGACATTGTGAGTCTTGATTATTTGGAGGGAAAAATAATGGCTAAAAAAGAAATGAACAAATTGGCTTGGTTCCTTGTTCCAATCGGTGTCGCTGTTAACTTTATCGGCGGAACTATCATCCTGCTGCTCAAGTTACCGATCTATCTCGATTCAATCGGAACCATCATCGTCGGTGCGCTCTGTGGCGCATGGCCTGGTGTCATCGTCGGTCTTATTTCCAATATCCTGACTGCTATCACCAGCCCTAACAACCTCTTCTATGCACCTCTGAACATGGCATTCGGCGTCTTCGCTGCTTACCTGTCAAAGAAGGGTGTCTTCAAGAAGTTCATACCGACTCTTCTCAGCTCACTGGGCTTCGCCTTCATCGGCGGCGTCATCGGTGCTCTGATCACCTGGTCTCTCTGGGGATTCGACTTCGGTGCCGGCACGACTGCAATCGTCGTTCTGCCTCTGTGGAAGGCTTTAGGTTCACCTGAAAATCAGGTCACCAAGTTCTTCATTCAGGTCCTCGGCGAATTCTCATGCGACCTGCTCGACAAGGCTGTTACAGTCATCGTCTGCTACTTCATCCTGAAGGCCTTCCCGACCCGCTTCCTGTCTAAGCTCCCTCTGGGACCTGTGTACATCAGCGACGAAGAGAAAGCTCTGGAAGAAGAATAGTCCTATATCAGGAACTGTTTGAAACAATTTGTTTAAATTGAATAACGGCAGGAGTTTTCAGTTTCCTGCCGTTATTTTCTTGGAGGAATCTTATGGATAAAGAGTTTGCTTACTCATACAACGATTATGTGAAATACGGCAATGGCTTCAAGGATCTTAACCCCATCTCCAAACTGATCATAGCCCTTTGTCTCGGTATTTCTTCCTGTATAATTCACACCTGGCAGTTCGGTGTCGTGCTGATCGTGTTCTCAACGATCATTGCGATCTATTCCAAGGTCTTCAGCAAATATATCAAATCGCTGCTGACGATCGCCATTCCGCTCCTGCTGCTGTCATCGATCATGCGTCAGCTGCAGTACGGACACATGGAAGGGAATACACCGATATTCAATCTGCTTGGCTGGCAATGGTACAAAGAGCCGTTTGTTGCCGGCATGGATATCTCCTGCTACATCATCGGCTTTTCAAGCGTATTGCTGATCTACTTCCTTAACACGGAAATGAGAGATCTGATGCTGGCATTAGAGAACAGAGGCGTCAGCCACGTTACGAGCTACATCATGCTGAGTTCCATGCAGAGCATCATCGATATGAAGAAATCTGCTGATACGATCCTCGAAAGCCAGAAGGCCCGCGGCATCGAAACGGACGGCAACATCATCGTCCGTATGAAGGCTTTCTTCCCGACCCTTGGTCCGATCCTGCTCAGTGCCATGTCCGGTACTGAGGAAAAGGCCATCGCCATGGATGCGCGTGCTTTCTCTCATGAAGGCGGCCATACTTACCTGAGGGTCCTTCGTCCGATCCCGGTATGGGAGTATATCCTGGACGCCCTCGCCATCCTGGTGCTGATCGGTTCCATCGTGTTTGCCGTCTTAAGGGCAATGCACAGGATCTAGGAGGTGAACAATGGCTTTTATTGAACTGAAGAACGTATCTTATAAATATCCTTATACCAAGAACTATGCTCTGCAGGACGTGACCTGTTCTTTTGAAAAGGGCAAGTTCTACGGCATCATCGGTGAAAACGGCGGCGGCAAGACGACGCTGTGCAACCTCATCCGTGGTCTGATCCCGCATTTCTATCTGGGCAAGCTCACCGGTGAGTGTCTGATCGAAGGCAAAGACATCCGTGAATGGAATACGGCTGAACTCTCTTCCCAGATCGGCTATGTCTTCCAGAACCCGTTCACCCAGATCTCGGGCATCAAGTCCACGGTCTTTGAAGAAGTGGCGATCGGTTTAGAGAACCTGGGTGTTCCGAAAGACGAGATGATCGAAAGAGTCATCGATGTCTGCAACCAGCTGGATATCGGTCATCTGATCAGAAACAACCCGAACGAACTCTCCGGCGGTCAGCGTCAGCGTGTAGCGTTCGCTTCCATTATCGCGATGGATACCGATACTCTGGTCATCGATGAACCTACATCCCAGCTTGACCCTGAAGGCACGGAGAATGTCTTCAAGATCATCAACACCCTCAAACATTCCAACAAGACCATCATCCTGGTGGAACACAAGATCGACCTCATTGCGGAATTCTGTGATGAGATCCTGGTCATGGAGAACGGCACAGTAGTCTTCAACGGTCCGGCTCATGAAGTACTGACCAAGAGAGAACTGCTGGATCATAAAGCATCCATTCCGGAAGTGGCGCGATTCGGTCTGGCCATGGAAGATGCCGGAAAACCGCTGCCAAGAGTTCCGGTCACGATGGATGAAGCATACAAGCTTATAAAGGAAAGGAGATAGAGCCATGATAGAGATCAAGAATGCGAGTTTCAGATATCCGAACGGCTTTGTCGCCCTGGAGAATATCAACCTCACCATCAAAGAAGGTGAGAAGGTAGCTATCGTCGGACAGAACGGCGCCGGCAAGACGACCTGTGTCAAGATGATGAACGGTCTGAACCGTCCTTTTGAAGGCGATGTCATCATCGACGGCGTCAACACCAAGGAAGTAACGGTCGCGACTGTCGCCCGCAAGGTCGGCTATGTCTTCCAGAACCCTGATGAGCAGATCTTCAACAGTACCGCCCGCAAGGAGATCGAATTCATGCCGCGTTACTACAAGCTTTCTGAAGAGGAAGTGAAGCAGCGTGTCGATCATGCGGTCGAGATCTGTGATATCGCCAAATATATGGATACCAACCCTTACGAGATCCCATATCCGATCCGTAAGTTCGTCGCGATCGCAGCTGTCATCGCTTCCAGACCTAAATACATCGTCCTGGATGAACCGACAGCCGGTCAGGACCTTCACGGTACGGAAGTACTGGGTAAGATGGTCGACACACTGACCAATGAAGGTATCACAGTCTTAACGATCACTCACGACATGGAGTTTGCGGTCAGGAACTTTGACCGTATCATCGCCATGGCTCATAAGAATATCATCTGTGACGGCACGGCTCAGGATGTCTTCTGGAACGAGGAAGTCGTTGCGGATGCCAAGATCAAGAAGCCGGCGATCGGTGAACTGGCCAAGAGGCTGGGTCTTGATGGCAAGATCCTGTTCTGTGACGAGCTCGTAGACAGGCTCTGATAACGGAGAAACGATGTCCAGATATCTTGTCACGGGCAGCGTGATCGTCAATGATATGCGCTATCCCGACGGCTCAGAGGTCAAAGGATTTCTGGGCGGTTCCATCTATACGGTAAACGGCATCCTTCCTTACACGGATGATGTGCTTTTCCTCTCGGCGGCCGGTCCGGATTTTGATTCCATCTTCGGGGATTATTTCCGGAAAAACGGGCTGTCGGAAGAAGGCATCGATCTGTGTTTCCCGAAGACGCATTACACCGTCCTGGAATACTCAGAGAGTGGTGAATGGGTCGAACATTCGATCTACGGTGAGGAGTTTGAAAAACTCTATGGTCCCTATCCGTTGGCGAAAGCCGAATACGTGATCAGACACGGTGGTGAGGATGTGAAGGGCATCTACTTTGAATCGGGTGCTACAGAGGAAGTGTGGAACGGCTTGCCGGAAATGCGAAAGGCCTGTCCGAACGCCGTCTTCATGGCTGAGATCGCAACTTCCGAGACCAAGGATCCTGTTTTAAAAGAAAAGGTCCTGGAGCTCATCGATAAGATCGATATCTATTCACTAAACCGTCCGGAAGCCATGGCGCTGTTTGGAACAAATAATGAAGAAGAATCGATCGAAGCGATCATTAAATTAGGTAAACCATGTTTCTTCCGTCTGGGAAAAAAGGGATCAGCGATGATCCAGGACGGCAAAGCCTGGTTCGCACCATCGGTAGAGAGCGGCACGAGTGTCGATTCGACCGGTTGCGGCAACTGCTCGACCGGTGCATCGCTGTACGGTTATTGCGAGGGGTTCCATCCTCTGAAGACCGCCTGCTACGCCAATGTGGCAGCAGGAGTCAATGCCAGACAGTACGGACCGTTCCCGGAGTATACTCTGGAAGTCAAAGCCTGGATGAAAGATCAGGCTGAAAGATTGTATAAGAAAACACAGGAGGAGATGTAAAGATGTTTCTGGATCTGTTCCCGGTAAAAAAGCCGGTCTTCGGGATGCTGCACTTCAAAGGTGAAAACCGGGAAGAAAAACTGGAACGCTGTTTAAGAGAAGCCGAGATCTACCGGGATAACGGCGTGGATGCGGTGATCGTCGAAGACTACTTCGGCGATGCGGAAGATGTAAAAGCCGGACTGGAACTGCTGTCAGAGAAAGGCGGCTTCACGATCGGTGTCAACGTCCTTGACAATTGGGAGCTCAGCTGGGAATATGCCAAAAAGTACGGAGCCAAATTCATCCAGGTCGATTCCGTAGCCGGACACCTCATTCCTAAAGAAGATGTCGCGTATGGCGAGATGATCAGACGCTATATGGATGAAGGCGGCATGTATGTCATCGGCGGAGTCCGTTTCAAATACAAGCCGGTCTTATCAGGCAATGATCTGGAAACAGATCTGAAAATAGGCATGGAGCGCTGTCATGCGCTGGCCGTGACCGGCGAAGGTACAGGCATGGATTCTCCGACTCAGAAGATCATCGACTTCCGCAAGATCGTCGGTGATTTCCCGCTGGTCGTAGCTGCCGGTATGACGACTGATACAGTCTTTGAAAAACTGTCACTGGCTGATGCGGCGATCGTGGGAAGTACTTTCAAGGATACCCGCAAAGACACCGGAGATGTCAGTGCGGAACACGTCAAGGAGTTCATGGACAAGGTCTTTGAACTCAGAGCGACCTTATAGAAACAATGATGGGGCACCACAAAGGTGCCCCATATGTTATGATGAGAGAAAAGGTGACCGATATGATCAATTACACACTTGATAATAAAGATCTCATCTTCAATCACGCCAGAGAAAATGCCGTGAGGAGTCTTGAACAGACACTCAACGAAATGTACGGGATCGATGAAGTAAGCGAGATCGAATTCGCTTCAAGATGGCTGGAACTCATGTCTGAAGACAAAGAGGTCTTTGCCAGAGGCTGGTACAGTCCGCCTCCGTTCGGACTGGCCGTCTTAAGCGGAGAAAGACTTAATTTCGATTCGCTCAGAAACAAAGAATTCTGGCCGACCGAAACAGCGATCGACTGGAAAGAAGGTCTTCTGTATGCCTACTGTTCACCGGTAAACAAAGAAAGCGGACTCATCGGCGATATGTCCGTAACGCTGTATTTCGGTGATGATGAAAAGATCAGGGAACATTTCCGCAACTGCCGGGCAGCAGTTCAGGACATCTTTGAACAGCTGGAGAAGGTCAAGGATCCAAACGAACTCTATGAACTCTCACTGGAGATCTTCAAAAGCAGAGGTCTTCACAGCAATGTGATCAGCCGCACGGACGATCAGCCGAGCAACCTCGGTCATACCTTTACGCACCTTAGCGACACAGAGGCAAAAGATAAGCTCACAAGCGAAGACATCGAACAGCTGAGCAGCTCTAGAAAGTTCCTCAACGGCAAGGCTGAATGGAACTTTGAAGAAGACATGCAGTTCACGATCGAACCGCAGCTCTTGTCAGTTTCTGATCCATCGTTACCGAAAGTCACCCATCATTTCGTGGTCAGAAAGACGGTTGAAGGTTTCGCGGTCTGTAACGATATCGATGCCTTACTGAACAGATTTGGACTGATCTGAACCGGGGAGACCCGGTTTTCATGTATCTCAGTGGACAGGTAAAAGAGTAACTGGTTAAGATAATGATGTAAAAAGGAAAGATCTGATAATCCGATGAACAGAAAACTCCTGGCGATGGACCTTGACGGTACAGCCGTTGCCGATGACTACAGTATGAGTTCCTCCAGTATCGAGGCGATCGCAAAGGCTCAGAAAGCCGGTCATGTGATCGCTTTTGTCAGCGGCAGAAGAGATGTGGACATGCTGACACTGGGAGAGGAACGGTGGAGCGTGGATTATCACATCCTCAATAATGGCGGCAAGATCATCCGCTGCAAAGACAGAAAGATCATCTTCAACCAGATCATCGACGTAAAGACCTGTGAAAAGATCATAAAACACTGTCTGAAAAACGATCTGCAGCTGCAGTTCTACCGGGGCATGGAGTGGTATGTCACCAAGATCAACAGCCGGACGATGGATTATGCGCGGATGCTGGGAGTGACACCGGTATTGAAAGATCGCTTTGAAGATATCGATCTTGAAGGGATTGAAGGTTTCATGGCGACCGTTGACTGTGATCCGGTAGGCAGATACATCGATGAACAGCTACCTGAACTTTGTTATTCCAATTCCGAACCGGGAACGATCGACATCATGCGTAACGATGTCAGCAAGTCTAACGGTATTAAAGTTCTGGCAGATATGCTGGGGATAGCCGCGAAAGATACGATCGCGGTCGGAAATTATTACAATGATATCGATATGCTCGAAAAGGCCGGAACAGGGATCGCCGTAGCCAATTCCCTGGATGAGGTAAAGGAAGCGGCCGATTACGTGACGATAAACGACAATAACCATGATGCGGTAGCTGAGATCATGGATCTGATCATGAAAGGAAAGTTTGACTGATGAAATATCTTCTGGGTATCGATAACGGCGGCAGTGACATCAAGTGTGCGATCTTTGATCTTGAGGGAAATGAGACGGCTGTAGCCGCAAGGAACCTGCCGATCGAAACACCGGGGCCAGGTTTTACCGAAAGAGATGCGAATGAGGTCTGGAAGGCCAATGTCGAGGTCATTCGGGAAGCACTCAGCAAAGCTCATATCGATCCGGAAGAGATTGCCGCTATCGGTATCACCGCCTATGGCAATGGATTGGTCTTTGCAGATGAGAAGGTCGAACCGGTCTATCCGGCAATCGTATCAACAGACGACAGAGCTTCTGAATATGTGAAGCGTTTCAAAAGTGACGGGACCGAAAGAAAGATCTTCCCTCATACCAGACAGACGATCTGGTCTGCCCAGCCGGCTGTACTTTTGCCGTGGTTTAGGGACAATAAACCGGAAGTTTTGAGTAAGACCAGATGGGTCCTCTCCCTGAAAGATTTTATCCGTTACCGCCTGACTGGCGAACTGTATGGTGAACTTACCGAAGCATCTTCGACTTCATTAATGGATCTAAACAGCGAAAGTTATGATCCGTTCATCTTTGAGACCCTGGGCATTGAAGACTGTCTTGAGAAATTCCCGAAGATCAGAAGAAGTACGCAGATCGCCGGATATCTGACAAAGGAAGCAGCAAAACTCAGCGGTCTCAAAGAAGGTACACCGGTGGCAGCCGGCTTCTTCGATATCGATGCGAATGCCCTGGGAAGCGGGATCCTTTCGGATGAAGAACTGTGTCTGATCGCCGGGACCTGGTCGATCAACGAATTCCTGACCAGTGAAGCAACGACTGATTATGACAAGCGGACCAACACCGCTACACTGAGCTATATAGACGGTCTGTATCTGATGGAAGATTCGACTCCGACTTCCGCTTCCAATTTCAACTGGTATATAAATGAGATAATAAAGAAGTACAACAAGGATCTCAGCAATGAAGAGATCTACAGTTTCTGCAATGAACTTGTGGAAAAGGAAGATCCCTGCGACAGCAGCGTGATCTTTGTGCCGTATCTTTACGGCAGTGCTACGCATCCTGATGCGCACGGTGCCTTTCTGAACATCAGTGCTGCCGACGACGATGCCGCTATGCTTAGAGCGATCTACGAAGGCGTAGTCTTCTCCAGTGTCCATCATGTCCATAATCTGCAAAGAGAAATAAGTACCTATAAGAAAGCCAAACTCTCCGGCGGTGTCAGCAATTCTTCCGTCTGGTCACAGATGATGGCTGATGCCCTGCAGATCCCGATCGAGACGCTGGAAGGCAGTCAGACCGGCGCCAGAGGCGCAGTGATCGGAGCAGGTGTGGCCTGCGGTATCTTCAAAGATCTTGAAGAAGGTGTAAGGAAGATGGTCAGAAGCGGAAAGACCTATGAACCGCGTGAAGGATACGCAGAGATATACAGAAAGAAATATGCCGCATATGAAGCAGCCCTGGAAGCTGTGGATCTGCTGGCTCAGAAAGTGCAGGTGATATAGATGTTTACAGTAAGTCCATCGATCTATTCGGCCGATCTGCTGGATCTGAAGAAGGTCCTGGATGAAGCCAAAGGTTTTGAACACATCCATCTGGATGTCGATGACGGAAATTTTGTTAAGGGGATCAGCTTTGGGACTGAAATGGTCAGACAGATCTCTGACTATACCGACATTCCTCTGGATGTCCATCTTGAGGTATTGAATCCGCTGGATCATCTTGAGGATTTGAAAGACACCAAGGTCGGACTGATAAGCGCCCACATCGAAGTGCTGGATTATCCGAGCCTGTTTCTGAGTACTGTCCACCATTACGGAAAGAAAGCCGGACTGGCGATCAATCTCAAGACGCCGGTCAGTTTCATCGAACCGTATCTCGATCAGATCGATCATCTGCTGTTTGTTTCGGTCGAGACTGATGAAGACGGTCTGCCGTTCAGGAAAGCAGTCCTGAAAAAAGTGGAAGAAGCACGAAAAATGGCCGGTAAAGACATCACGATCTGGGTCGATGGCGGAGTCAACGATTCCAATCTTGAAGAGATCGTCAAAGCCGGAGCAGACGGCGTCGTGATCGGCAGAGCTGTATTTAAAGCAGCCAGCTTTAAAGGGGCTTATGAACACTACATCGCTTTGGGCAGGGAATACGAGAATAAGTATTCTAACGGGAGGTAGAGGATGCTGTATGAGAAACTGAGGCAGGAACTGATCGATACTGCCAGAAAGATGGAAAAATATGACCTGATCAGAATGTCCGGAGGGAATGTGACTTTAAGGACAGATGATGACAGAGTACTGATCACTCCCACAGCCATGAGCTATGATACGATGGTCCCCGAAGACATCGTCGTTACCGATCTTGAAGGCAATATCGTTGAAGGCAAGAGGAAACCCAGCAGCGACCTGAAGGCTGCGTTATATATCCTCAATCACATGCCGGAAGTGAAAGCCGTCATCCACACCCATCAGCTTAAGGCTACCGCTCTTTCACTGGTCTGTGACCGACTGCCGGTGATCTCGACGACGATGGTTGATGAAGTGAAAGCGGAAGTGAATGTCGCACCGTTCACGATCTCATCGGATGAGGGCATGGGCGTTCAGACAGTGAAGTATGCCGGAAAAGCCCTGTGCGTGATCTTAAAGAATCACGGGGTCATGGCTTACGGCAAGAGTCTTGATCAGGCGCTGTGTGCTGCCATCTATCTGGAGGAAAGTGCCGATGTCTATCTGCAGGCACTGGCTACTCAAAGAGAAATAACTGAGCTCACACCGGAACAGATCGAAGCTGAAGATGCCCCGCGAGGCTACTACGGTCAGTAGAATAGAAAGATACAGGGTATGTCTGATAAGGCATACCTTTTTTTATGCGCTTTGAGCTAAAATGAAAACAAGAGGTTCATCTATGAAAAACAATATGTCAAAATTCCGTTTCTGGATCCTGGTCTGGGGTCTGGGAATAATCGGCCAGCTGTGCTGGAACGTAGAGAATCAGTGGTTCAATACTTTCGTTTATGCCAAGATCGCGAAGGATCCGACGATCATCTCCTGGATGGTGGCAGTCTCGGCGATCGCAACGACGATCTCGACTTTCATCTTCGGAACACTCTCAGACCGTAAAGGAAAACGCAAACCGTTCATGTCGATCGGCTATATCCTGTGGGGCATTTTTACGATCCTTTTTGGAACGACAGAATTCATCACCAAAGGCAAGGCTGCAACGGCAGATGTCGTCATGTTTGCGGGAACAGCTGTCGTACTGGCCGATGCTTTGATGTCGTTCTTTGGTTCCATGGGCAACGATGCGAGCTTCAATGCCTGGCTCAATGACATGATGGATGAAAACAACGCCGGTGCGATCGGTGCTGCCTTAGCGACACAGCCGATCATTGGTACGATAATCGGAACCGTCGTCGGCGGTCTTCTGATCGGTGCAAACGATAACTATATGCTACTGTTCATCGTGATGGGCGGACTGGCGATCGTCTTCGGTATCCTCTCTCTGCTGCTGGTCAGCGATTCACCTGAACTGAGACCAAACGTTCAGGGCAGTTTCCTCAAACAGCTTTTCAGTGCTTTTGATTTCAATGAACTGTTCAGACATAAACAGCTCGTCTGGGTCTTTATGGTCCTGACGGTCTACTTCATCGCTTTCAATGTCTATTATCCGCATGTAGGCAACTACATGATCTATTACCTGGGTTTCAAGGCTGATGACATCGGCATCATCCAGGGCATCGCATTGATCCTGGGCATGTTTTCAGTCATACCGGCTACCGGAATGCTGAAGAAAGACAGATTCGTATTGGCTGCTTCGGTGGCGATCATCCTGAGTGTGATCGGTGTAGGAACTCTGGGTATCTTTGGGAAACCCGAGATCATCGATCCGAGCACGATCCTCAACTGGCCATTGCTGATCGGACTGTTCTTCTTCGGCTGCGGATACATCATGTTCATGCAGGTGACATCGGTCTGGATGAAACAGCTCTTCCCGGAAGAAGCCAAGGGACAGTTTGAAGGTTTCCGGATCATCTTCTTCGTGTTGATCCCATGGGTACTTTCGCCATTCATCGCCAACCCGATCATTAAGAATAACGGCGAGATCATCGACAGTAACGGTCTGGTCTCTTATCTGCCGACTAATATCCTGTTCCTGATCTCGACGCTGCTGATCTTACTGACATTCATACCACTGATCTTTGCGGCAAGAGAACGCAGGAAAGGAAATAAATAATGCTCTGGATAATCATCATACTGATCGTTCTGGCAGTCTGGATCTATGTCGCCAACAGCTGTCTCAATCTGGTCGTCAAACCAAGGATATATACGGAAGAGGAGATCAGAACAGAAGAGATCGAAAAAGGCTTTTCTTCAGCGATCGAAGCATATGAGAACAAGTGGCAGAGAGAAGACTTTCTTCTGGACTGCGGCGATGTGAAGATCTCCGGTGAGATCATTACCAATCCGAAAGCCGATAACAAGGTAGCGATCATCTGCCACGGTCACACCGTCAACCGTTTCGCTTCACTTAAATACGCTGAGCTTTTCTATAATGAAGGATTCAATGTGATCATCTATGATGAAAGACACTTCGGCAGATCGGAAGGTGCTTTCTCTACTTTAGGTCAGAACGAATCAAAGGATCTGGCCAGGATCATGAAATTTACCAGAGAGAAATTCTCTGATGACTGCCGCATCGTTCTGCATGGTGAATCAATGGGTGCAGCCACCTCACTGCTGGCACTTCGTTATGACAGACCGGAACTGGTCATCGCTGACTGTCCTTTCTCTGACAGCAAGACGCTTTTCGGTGAATGGATCAGCAAGAATATGCATGTACCGCCGGTACTGATCCTGACGATGATGCTGCCGCTGGCCAGGATCAGATATGACTACAGAATAAAAGATACCTCACCGTTAGAAGCAGTGAGGAATACGGATGTGCCGATCTGTTTCATGCACGGAGACAATGACGGTCTCATCAGATGCGAGCACAGCAAAGTCATGTATGAAAACTGTAAGAACGATCTCAGTGAACTGCACCTTTACCCAGGTGCCGATCACGCACGTTCGATCGTCAATGATCCTGAAAAATATAAAGAAGATGTCAGAAAGTTCCTGAAAAAGGTGATGTCCTGATCAGGTATCCATCCTGATGATCTCTGTAAGGGCCTTGTTTCGGTAGACAAGGTCTTTTCTTTCGCTGAAGCCCTGTTTCTCCCAGAAAGCATTTCCGTCAGTGTTGCGTTCAAAGACGACCATGGCAACTTTATTTATGCCGAGCTCTTTGAGTGCTTTCATGGTTTCATCCACCAGAGCGGTGCCGATACCTCTTCGGCGGTATTCGGGGTGAACAGATGTGTGATAGATAAAACCTCTGCGTCCGTCATTGCCGGCCATGATGACCCCGACGATCTTATCGTCTTCTTCAGCCACAAAGAATGTATCAGGATTGCGGTTCAGAAATTTTTCAATGCCTTCTCTGGTATCGTCGATATTATTGAGTCCCATGCCTTTGCAGGAAGCCCACAGGGCATAAACGTTCTCATAATCATCGATCGTCATCTTTCTGATCTTCATTTGAGTTTCCTCCCGCAGCCCGGACAGAAACGGGGCGTTTCTTTTTCAAACTTTTCTCCACAATCCGGACAGATTGTCAGTCTTTCACCATTTTGCGGAAGATCTTCATTCTGCTGAGACATGCCCATAAAAGGTTTCATGGGCACTATATCAGGCTGTTTCATCATTGTACTGACCGGAGCTTTTCTGGCTGCTTCAGGAACATCGATCTTGTCGAGCATCTCTTTTCGGGCAAAAATACTTAAAGGCATACTCACATCGTAGACCATCATCGTCGTAGACAGATAATCATTTTCGATATCGATGGCTGTAAAGCCTGGGAAATTGTCTTCTGTCAGATCATAAGGAACGATCTTTGCTTTATCGGGCTGATAGCTATTAAGATTACTTACGACATGGAACTTGTTGCTTGAACCGAAACAGGTGACCACGTCGTCTTTAATCACCAGAGAATTATCGGCATGGCCCCACTGTACCCATTTTCCCTGCAGTTTTTCAAGATACTCATCATCTCTGATCTTCAGATGATCGAAGGGTCCGTGATCGACTTTGTGCAGAATATAGTTCTGTTCTTCATCGCTGTAGGAACAGGATCTTCTTATATGCAGCTGATCACTCTCATAGAACATTTCCGCTATCCAGGACATCGGTTCGTCAGCGAGACTGAGTGAAAGAACATTGTTCTCCAGACTTATGAGCGTCTTTTCGTTTCGCTCCAAGCTGTCCGCATCATAAGAGATCAGCGTTTCTCTCATGATCTTACGACGGTAGTCTCTGATCGTGATCTTCTCATCACGGATCTCGATATAAAGATGATATCCTTCTTCCCAGTAACCGTTGAGTCTGTCAGAGTATCTCATTTAAAACCTCCAGCATCTGCTTAATACAATTATACCCAAGCATGTGCCGGTAAGTGCGTGCTAAAATAGCTTTGGACAGTATATGAAAAAGATAGCTCCGTTTATGGTATTACTGGCCGGGATCCTCTGGGGAAGCAACGGCATCTTCGTGAGACTGCTTGCGGATTCCGGACTCAACAGTTTTGAAAGAGCAGCGATCAAAGTAAGTATCGCAGCTTTTGTCGGATTCGTTCTCATCTACATAACTGACAGAAAGAAACTGCAGGTCGACAGGCAAGATCTGATCTGGTTTATGCTGGCAGGAGCTTTCGGTATTTTCGGTTTCAATGTCGCCTATACGGCCTGTATAAATCTGGTAGGCATGGGAACCGCCAGTGTTCTGATCTATCTGATGCCGGCGATCGTTACGATCTACAGCTGTCTTTTCCTTAAAGAAAAATTCACTGCGGTAAAAGGATTAAGCCTGATTCTCAATCTGGCAGGTTGTGCTCTGGTGAGCGGAATACTCAGCGACAGTCATTTTGATCTGATGGGCGTTCTGGCCGGAATCTTTACGGCTTTCTGTTATGCCTTCCTGAACATCATGATCTCCACCAGACTGAAAAAGTATGATGCGCTGACCAGGACTTTCTATCCGACGCTGGGAGCAGCGATCTGTTCGTTCGTATATGTAATGCTGTTCTCAGAACACGGAAAGATCATAACAGTTCTTAGCAGCAGACCGCAGTATATCCTGATCTGTACCTTATGGGCTCTGACAAATGCCGTTTGTACATGTTATCTGATCAATACTGCTCTAAATTACATCGATGTGGTCAAGGTGTCGATGTTGTCGACATTCGAACCGGTCGCAGCTGTTCTGTTCGGTACGATCCTGTTTAAAGAAAAGATCGATATCTATGGGATCATCGGCGTGATCATGGTCGTGATATCTCTAATAATACCGGAATTAAAGAAAAAGGATACAGAATAATACCCGGGCAATAATCCTGATCGAATTATCTATATTTTAAAAATCTGAAGTAGGTGAAAGCCCTCTTTTTTTGCAGATAAAGATATAGAGGGAGGTGTTTATTTGCCTGGAAACAATCGTAATTATAAAGATCGTCTGTTTATCTTTCTCTTTGGCAGAGAAGAAAGAAAGGAATGGATGCTGCAGCTGTACAATGCTGTAAACGGATCTCATTACAGCGATCCGGATGAACTCATCTTCAATACTCTGGAGAACGTCGTCTATCTTGGAATGCGTAATGACATATCATTTATCATCAACAACGAAGTTAATATCTACGAACATCAGAGTACATGGAGTTATAATCTGCCGTTAAGGATGCTGATTTATTTATCAAGACTGTATGAAAAAGAATTTGCTGATAAGGGAAAGAGGATCTATAACAGTTCCATAACGGATCTTCCTGTACCAAAGTTCATCGTATTTTATAACGGCAGAGAGAAAGAAGATGAAGAAAGGATAATATATATTTCGGATGCTTTCTCCGATCCTGACAGAAGCGATATCGACATGAAAGTCAGGATCATCAACATCAACTACGGACATAACAAAAAGCTGATGGAAGCATGTAGTATTTAAAAGAATATGCTTACTTTATTAAAGAGATCAGAGATCGTACAAGTATGTATGAACTGATGGAAAAGGATCACGAGGAAGAGGTATATGGCCTGATGCGCGATGTTATAATAAGTTTGCCGGAAGACTTCGTGATCAGACAGCTGCTGATAGTCAATATGGCGGAGGTGATGGATATGCTTCTAACGCAATACAACGTTGAGAGAGAAAGAAAACTGGAACTCAAAGAAAAAGAAGAACTGAAAAAAGAGCTGAAAGAATTAAAAGAAGAAAACAGGATCCTCAAAGAAAAACTAAAGGAACTGAATTCCTGAAACAAAAAAAGATCGCAACATTCGCCAGTATGATGTGTCGTGAACCCCATTATTTGGACAAGTAATTAAATCAACTCAATAATAAGGCCTGGCTTCTTGCCTGACAAGGGGTCAGACCTTTTAATTTGACCTTGATACGTTTTGTATTGTAATACTC
>JAFRKA010000001.1 GCA_017432005.1 Erysipelotrichaceae bacterium | reverse complement strand
CATTGATTTTCTCTTGATCCTCTGTTGAGAGTCCGCCGATTATTTTCTCGAGTTCAGAATCATCAATTTTCATTGCTTCTTCGTATTTTTTCTTTTCTGCCATTTTAATTATCTCCTTATATCTTGACATTATTATATACGTTACAGGCGATCTGTTTGGCAGGAAAAAGTCTAAAAAGGTGTAAAATCGCTTACTTTAAGGACTTTTTTTAAATTACTTTCACTGAATCTTTCATTAACGAACATAATACAGTTTGTACTTTCAAAATTAAAAAAGTTCGCTTCCGCTCACGTTAGGTGAACTTATCACTTTCTGCTTATGGCACAGGATAAGAGTATGTCCTGTGTTTTCTTTTTTTATAATATAAAAAGAAGGAATGACGTTCCTTCTTTCTCTCATATTTCTTTGAACTGTTCCGCTATCCTTTCAAAGGCTTCAAGACACATCTTGCGCGGTGAAGACAGGCAGGCCCGATGGATCTTCTTGCCGCGTCTGTCGTCAAAGAAGAGACCGGAATTGAGGATGACACCGGCTTTCACATAGATCCTTTCGACGATCTCTTCGCCGCTGAGTCCATAGTCCGAGAAATCGACATTGATCGAATAGCCTCCTTCCGGACGTATCACCTTGCACTTAGGCAGATTGGTATGGATGTAATCGATACAGGCATCGATGTTGCCTTCGACATATTCGTTCATCGCATCGACCCAGGCATCTCCTCTGGTATAGGCAGAAATGACGGCCTGGATACCGAAAGGTGTAGGCATCGAATACATATCTCCGGCCTGCAGTTTCAGCTCAGGATCGGAAATGATCACATTGGTCATGGCCAGACCGGCCAGATTGAAAGTCTTGTTTACCGCGGTACAGGCGATCAGTCCCTTGCTTCCGCAGGCCTTCATCATCGGTTCAAAGACGATGCCCTTTCTGATGATATCGGAATGGACTTCATCCGAGACGATCAGCACATCGTGTTTTCGGCAGATATCGGCGACTCTGTTGAGTTCTTCATGCGTGAAGACTCTGCCCGTCGGATTGTGCGGATGACACATGACGATCATCGTATTGTTTTCATCGGCACAGGCTTTCTCCAGCGCTTCATAATCGATCGTGAAATACTCATTGCCATCATTGATCATCTCGACACTGACATACTTGCGTCCGTTGGCTTCAACATCGCCATGATAACCGTAGCACGGCGTCAGGACGATAACACCCTCTGTCGGTTTCGTATAGAGCTTTACACATTCAGCGACAGCTTCATGAGTTCCCGGAAGATAATAGATATCTTCAGGAGAGAATTCCCAGCCTTGCCTGTCTTTGTACCAGCGGCAGACAGCTTCTTTATAGGAAGAGGGAATGGTCGAGTATCCGAAGATCCCGTGATCGCACAGATTCTTAAGGTCTTCAATGATCTCCGGAGCGACACGGAAATCCATATCAGCCGTCTCCAGACAGATCACATCATCCCTGTAGCCCTTTACTCCCAGATCATCAAGGATATAACCGGGTGATTTCCATTTGAAAGAAAAAGAATACTTGTCGTTACGGCGGTCAATGATCTCATCAAATTCGTATTTCATCGGAATCTACCTCTCTATCGATTTCATTATATAAAAGAATGTGCATCTTTTGATGCACATCGTATTTATCCTTCATTGATTTTCTTCCTGTATAGATCATAGGAATAAATGTACGGCAGACCGGCAGCAACTATGATGATCAGCAGGATCAGCGGTCCGATCTTCCTGGCCAGCGGTGAGACCAGGATCATAAGCAGACCGCACAGCACAAAGACGTGACCGGCGAAACGGTGAGTCTTCTCCCAGTTCTCTGGATCGTTGAGCGTCCAGGAACAGCGGATACCGACAGTATAGCTCTGACGGCACTTCGGCAGATAGTTGCCGATAAAGATGAACATGATGCCTAACAGGATCATCGAAAGGACGGTGATATCCAGTTTCAGACCGAGAGCGTAGCCATAGATAGTGATGCACAGAAACAAAGATACGCATGGCATGGTCCACATGATGAGCTTCATGACCTTTTCACTCATATTGCTGTTTTTGGGATCGTTCAGCATGATGAACATCGTGAAAAGATACAGAAGAGGTATAAACAGACCGGCACCGAAGACGATCGTCCCCTTCGGATCATAGCGGTCAGGTTTACCGGAGAATCCAAAATGACCCGGCAGCTGATCAGGCAGTCTGTTCCACAATAACAATCCGACGATGAGCGGAAGAAAACTCAGACACAGCGTGACGATAAAAGTGAATCTCTCTTCCTTTGTCAGTCTTTTCATTGTTCTCCTCCTTTCAGATCGGCCAGCCACAACATGACCTCTTCGATCACGCTGGCATTCAGTGCATAGTAAATATAATTCTTTTCTTTCTCTTCATAAATAAGATCTGCTTCTCTGAGCGTCTTCAGATGATATGAGACCGTAGCCTGGGTCATATCGAAACGGGAAGCTATCTCCCCGGCCGACATCCTTCCCTGTTTTAGCAGGGTCAGGATCTGTCTTCTCACCGGATCGCTCAGAGCCTTGAATGTTGTACCGTAACTCATAAAGACTCCGTAACTATTTAGATAATTTTCTAAATAGATTATAGTATCCCTTCCTCCGGAAATCAAGAACTATTTAGAATATTTTCTAAATAGTGTCAGTTTGTTTTTCGCACTAAAAAAGGACCCCTGAGGGTCCTGCGATGATCAGAAGTGTTTTACTCTTCCCTTGAAGTGCTCGTAGATGGCATTGTTGTCGAAACCGTCGACGTTCTGAGACTGGAAGACATACGGTCTCTTGCCGTGTGACAGAACGATCTTGATCGCTTCGGTGATGACCGTATTGATCAGGAACATCGTTACGATCGAAGAAGCCGGACCGGTCTTGATGCCGTCGAGATCCATCGAAGCATCACCTGCCGGAACACAGGTATCGATGACGCAGTCAGCACATTCGAACAGTCGCTTGCCTGAAGGATGTCTTGAAGTCGCGTTTCTGGACTGTTCCAGGTTGGTCATGGCGACGACATAGACACCTTCCTTCTGGCAGCGCATGGCCATTTCGATCGGCATGGCGTTCCTGCCGGAGTTGGATGTTATGAGCATGATATCGCCCTTCTGGATATTGTAGGAATCATAGATGACATCAGAGACACCTGAGGTCTTTTCCATGGCACCGGATCTCTGGGCGCCGAAAGAGGTCAGCGTATCCGGATCCAGCATCGCATCGACGTTGCCCAGTCCGCCGGCTCTGGCGAACATCTCTATTCCCAGCATGTGGGAATGTCCGGTACCGAAGGTGTGGATCATCTTGTCGTTTTCGATGTTTTCCGCAAACTTCTCAGCCAGCTGCTTGATCACTTCCTTGTTCTTTTCTTCTGCGATCTTCATTACTTCGAGGATCTTGTCCCCGTATTCATATAACATATCTAAGCTCTCCCTTCGTATTCTTTCTTTAAAGCTTCATCGTGCTGCTTATCACCGTTTAATACCGGTGGTTCATAGCCGTCTTCCTTGAGCAGTTCAACTGTCCTGGCTGCCATGGCCTGAGCGATACAGTTGTTGCAAATCGAGGAAACGGAGCAGACCTTGGCTACACCGTCGGTCTTTATCAGGGCATCACCGTGCGGACCGCAGTTGTCGATGACGATATCACCGAATTCGTACAGTTTCTTGCCGCTCGGATGTCTGGGCTGTTCGGCCAGGGTGTGTTTCATCGAAGTGATGATGATCACCTTGTGACCGTTCTTCTTCGCCAGATCGGCGATATCGATGACGATACCGTTGATGCCGGAGTTGGAGATGACGATGAAGATGTCCTGCGGACGGATATCATAGAGATCATAGAGTTTGGATGCCACGCCCGGTTTTCTTTCGAAGATGACCTTGTGATCCATGAACTCCTCGACCGGTACACCGCCTCTGGTGACGAAGTCTGACATCTCCATGATATGGATCGGCACCAGTGATCCGATCCTGTCCTTGATATCGATACCCAGACCTACCGAATGTCCGGAACCGAAGACATGGACGACACCGCCTTTTTCGATGCACTCCTTAAAGGCCTGAGCCGTCGCTTCGATATTGTCTTTCTGACTCTCATAGAGCTGTTCCAGAAGTTCTTCCAGCTCGTCCTTAAAACGTTTGGCGTCTATCATTATCTGATCCTCCTTCCGTATGGATCAGTCAGGGAATCATTGTGGACATCGGCACCGTTGATGTTTGCCGAAAGAAGTACCGGTGCTTCCTTTCCTGATCTGACATAGTACTGATATATCTCGGCTGTAAGCATCTGGGCGATGACATTGCTGACGGTCGAAGACAGCTGACCGATCTTAAGACCGTCGATCTCCAGTGCTGTATCCGGATCGTCGGCACCCATGTCGAGCCAGGCATCGCAATAATCCAGTAAGGTACCGCCAAATCTGTCATACGATCTCTTGTTGACGACCCCGACGACTTTCTGGCCTTTCGCTTTGGCTCTTCTGGCCAGTTCGATGATCAGCGGTTCATTGCCATAGAAGCTCACCAGGCAATACATGTCCCGGTCATCGAGATCATAAGCCTGTTCAAACTTGTCGGCAACGCTCAGATCGTCATAGATCGCACCTGAATCGATATCCTTCTGGTCGATCATTTCCTTCAAGACCAGATCCTTGAGTTTAAGCCCGTGGAAAGGAGCGATACCGCCGGCGCGGTAATTGAGTTCATTGACGAACTCTTCACCGTGTCTCACACCGAAAAGCTGCACGACGCCCAGATTCTCCATACATTCTCCGAACATCGCAGCGATCTGGCTGAAGCGGTCATTTTCCTTCGCATAAGCATCATCGACCTTTTCTCTGATCAGGTCAAAATACTGCTTCATAATATCCATTATTCTGCTTACCTCTTTCTGTATTCTGACTTCATTATAACATCCGTTCCCAGCCTGAAAGTGATATACTTTAATCAGTTACAGGAGGAATATAATGAAGGGTATCGTTATTACCAGCCATGGTCCGATGGCACAGGGTATTCTGGACACATCCAAACTGTTTTTCGGTGAACAGGCACAGATGAAAGCCTGCTGTCTGTCTGCAGAAGACAATCCTGATGATTTCGTAAATGTACTGAAAGAAGCGGTAGCGGAAGTAGACACAGGTGACGGCGTCATCGTCTTCTGTGACATGCTGTTCGGCTCACCGTGCAACTGCATTGCCCGCGTCATTGCGGAAGATCTTGAAAGCGACAAGATCCAGGTCGTCACCGGCGTCAACCTCGCCATGATCCTGCAGATCCTGTCGGTCAGAGAAGCCAACGATCCGACGGTCGAGGAACTCATCCAGTCCGGACATGACGGTATCGCTGATCTCAAGGCCATGCTCAAAGCAAACATGTAAAAACGTTTCCCAGGAAACGTTTTCTTTCTTATCAGATCAGCTCTTCAGAAGCTGATTTTCTTTTACCCACTTCGATGTATGGAAGTAGAGAGTCGCCAGGATACCGGCCATCGTATAGCCGAAGGCAGTACCCAGATATAACACATGGACATCATAGAACAGTTTCAGTCCGATGTAGACGAACAGGAACTTGCAGATGACCTGGGAGAAGATCGCGATATACATCGGGATCCTCACGTTGCCGGCTCCGCGGCAGGCACCGTTGTAGATGTGCGAGAAATTGATCATGAACGTGCCGAAGATCGCCATCCTGATCATCTCCGTACCGATCCTGGCCACTTCCGGATTGCTGTTGAAAGATGAAACGAAATACGGTGCACCGATGAAGATGATGATGCACAGGATCAGCGTGAAGAAAGTCGAAAGCTTCACACTTTCACTTATGGATTCCTGAACGCGGTCATAAAGCTGTGCACCCATGTTCTGGGCGACCAGCGCCATCGTCGCGGAAGACAGCGAGACTGAGACCAGCTGACCCCAGCCCAGGATCTTCTCGGCAACACCGATCCCGGCGATGACTTCATTGGAGAACTGATTGACATAGGACTGGACGACCATCGAACTGATCGCGATCAGCATGTTCTGGAAACCGGCGGGAATGCCTAAGGCACAGATCTCGCCGACGACTCGGAAAGAGAAATCGAGATTGCTGAAGGAGAAATCCACTTCATCGTAATTCAGCATCAGCCTCAAAGCCAGCACATCCATCAGAAACTGCGAGATGATCGTGGCCATGGCCGTACCGATGACGTCAAGATGGAAGACTCTGACGAATAAGAGACCCAAAAGCATGTTGCATACTGAAGAGATGATCGAATAGTAAAGCTGATGCTTCGTATCGCCAAAACTCCTCAGCATGAAGAAACACATCTGGGAAGTCAGTACAGCCGTATTGCCTAAAAGATAGACCCTTAGATAACTGAACGCATCATCATAGATATCCGGAGCGATGCGGTTGATCTTCATGATCAGCGGCAGACACAGTTCGGAAATGACCGTCAGGATGATACCTCCGGCCAGCGCGAAAACGATCGCCGAGTCCAGAGACTTTTTTAGGTTGTCATGGTCCTTCGCTCCATAGTAGCGGGCGACCAGGATACCGGCACCCATGCCCAGTCCGAAGAAGGCATAGTTGAAGATGTTGCAGGTCCAGGTACAGGCACTCACGGCACTCAAGGCCTCCAGAGAGACATAGTTGCCGACGATCATCGAATTGGTGATATTGTAAAACTCCGTGAAGATCATGGAGATGAAGACCGGCCAGGTAAAACTCAGGATCAGTTTCCGGATATTGCCTTCTGTAAGTGATACACTCTTGTTTTTTTCCATTACAGATTCCTTATCCTGTAGAAATACTTATCGACCAGCTTGTCATTGTGATCCGCACAGTTTTCATCCATGAAAGCCAGATGTCCGTTATAGTAAACATCCGGTTCAAAACCTCTTTTGACCAGAATCTCGACCATCTGGGTCAGGATGGCGTTCTGCAAGAAGATATTGGGGATCGTCGAGGTGGAACCGACTTTCATCGGGAAACCCTCGATCTCCACGGCGGCATCGCCGATCAGTGAACAGTTGTCGAGTACGACATCCGCTATATCCTTGAGCTTCACACCGTCTTTGTGCTTGCATTTAAGATAATATGAATAATCAACGGCTGTGATCGCAATGACCGGAATGCCTTTTTCCTTCGCTCTTAAAGCAGCATCGACCGGAGCGATATTGTTGCCGGAATTGGAGATGATGATCATGCAGTCGTTCGGCGTGATGCGGTGATAATCGACGACCATCGTGCCTATCCCGTAGGTATTCTCCACAAGATAGGATTTGGTGATCTCCTGATTGCCGGAAGCACTCGGTTCCAGCAGGGCACAGTAATTGGCCGGAGTAGCTGCTCTCCAGAAAGCATCATCAGCGACCAGATGGGAATGACCGGTACCGAAACCGTAGATGATACCGCCCTTTTCGGTCGTATCAGCCAGGATCTCAGCGGCTTTCATAATGTTGTCCTTCTGCGTATTCTCGATCTTGTCGATGATCTCCTTCATCACCTGAAAGTACTTGCGATATGCTTCCATCAGTAGTTCCTCCAGTCAAAGACGACACCGCTGCACTGGTCTTTCCTGTACATCAGGTCGTAATAAGCCTCTTCACAGTCCTTCGGATCGATCACCCTGTCGATCATCTTTTCTATTTCGATATCTCTGTTTCTGATCAGATCCAAAGCGATGCGGATATTGTTTTCCATGGAATCATCTGAGCCATCCACCGGATGGACCGGAACGGTCTTGTTGAAGGCACCGATGACCTTCAGATCCTTCATGTGGATATTGGATAAAAACGGAGTGATATCTGTCTCATATGCCTGACGTGGCGAACCGAGAAGCAGTACCTGGCCATAGGCTCTGGCGCTATCGGCACAGTTCATGATGACAGGTGAAAGTCCCGTGACGTCGATCGCGATATCTAGGCCTCGGCCTTCCGTGATCCTATTGATCTGTTCTTTCTGATCCTGACTGTCGATAGTATATTCGAATCCCATCTTCTCAGCGAGTTCACATCTTTTCGTTACGGGATCAAGGCCGATGACCTTCATGCCCATTTTCTTGCAGATCAGCCCGGTAAAGATACCGATATTGCCTAAACCAAACACTCCGGTATTCATGCCTGCTCTGGTATTTAAAAGATTGACGCCCTGCAGTGCTACCAGCAGCAGATTGAGTGCGGTAGCTTCCTTGAGATCGATATCATCAGGCAGCCTGATGATCTGATGGCCCTGTACTCTGTCGGTATCATCCCATCTCACCAGTGAAGCGTGCGGTGCATTCACGAAGACCGGATCACCTTTTTCCGCCTGAATGTCCTTGCCCTTCTCCACGATCCTTCCGACCAGAGAATAACCGGGTCTGACCGGATAGGAAAAACCTTTCTTGAGCGCGAAGGCTCTTGAGAGTTCCGTTCCTGCCGAGATCAGTGAATACTCAGCCTTTACGATCGCCTCATTGTCTTTGAGATCGCTTGTGCTTATCTCTTCTTTATTCAGATGTGACTTGCCGATACCGGTCAGTTCAACGAACGTACTTTCCATTTCAGAACTCCTCGATAAATCCAAAGCGCAGCAGCGCCGTATATATTCCCTCATCTCCTATCGCATCCGTGACATAATCGGCACTCTGACGGCAGTCTGAGGAACCGTTGCCCATGGCGATGCCCAGCCCCGATCTTTCCAGCATGTCGATATCGTTACCGCTGTCGCCGAAAGCGACGATGTCTTTTTTCTCATAACCGAAGTGTCTGGCGACCTTGATCATCGCCTGACCCTTGGAACAGCCTGCCGGTGAGATCTCACCCGCATTTCTCAGCAGACAGTTCTCTTCTTCGATGGCCACATCGATGACCTGATCGCGCAGTTCACCGGTCGCATAGTAAAGGATCTGCACGACCTTCTCGCCTTCGTAGTGCTTGGTCTGCGGGATCATGTCATAGAGCTTTTCAAACAGGGCCTGAGCCTTTTTGTCTTCTTTGTTGAGATAGCCTTTTCCGGAATCCATGGCATAGCGGTAAGTTATATCATTGCGGTCCATGAAACTGAAGATCCGGTGTACTTCATCTTCCGGGATATAGGAGATCTCCAGATGATCCTTATAGATGATATAGGCTCCGTTGAGCAAGATCGTGACATCCATGATGTCCAGCAGTTCCTTTGGTATATTGGCACATTCCTCCAGTGATCGGGAAGTATTGAGACACAGTTTATAGCCCTTCTCTTTGAGCTTCTTAAGACACTCCATGCTTTTGGCTCTGACCGCGTGGATCTCATGATCGAACAGTGTGGAATCATTATCGAAGAAGAAGATCTTCGGATCATATTCATCTTCCTCGATCACTTTCAGATCGACCAGGGCATCATAAAGCCCGCCGTCATCGATAGACTTCTTACAGACATAATCAGCCTTGGCTTTGGTGTTTTCCGTCGCATCATCAGTGGCGATACCGATCCCCGCCATCTCCAGCATCACATCGTCGTTGATGCCGTCTCCTGCCGCTACGACTTCATCGGGAGTGAGCGAATACATCTGACAGAACTTCAATAGACCGAAACTCTTATCGACTAAAGAAGCGCAGATGTTGCCGCAGTTGCCCCATCTGGAGATGATCGCATCCGGATTGACGGATGCGATATATTCCTCTTCCTTCGGATCAGCTTCATAATAGAAAAGATTGGTGATCTCTTCATCTTCATACTTCTTGATCATCCCGCCGCTCACACGAGACATGCGCTCGCCGCTTCTAACTTTTTCCAGATCGCCCCAGTAGAAGAAATCCCCGTTGATATCCGTGTAATGATAGGAAATATTGTTCTTATGGAAGAAATTGATATACTTCTCGACATGAGCCGGATCGAGCGTATAACTCTTGAAATACTTGCCGTCGACCATCGTCACGGCTCCGGTACCGATGATCTTGCAGTCGATGAGATCCATCAGGGAGGACGGTATCGTATTCATCTCGGCAATGGCTCTGCTGGTACAGATCCCTGTCTTTATGCCCTTGGCTCTGAGCTTGTTCAAAGCTCTGATCGTCGCCCGCGGGACACGCTTGAGACGATGGGAAAACAGTGTATTATCTATATCGAACAGAGCACCTTTTATCATACTTACAGTTTAACATACCTTATAATGTAAATATGGTAAATGACATTAAGATCGAGATCTGTATCGGCTCTGCTGATGACGGTCTTAAAGCAGCTTCCTATCCGATCGATCGGATCGAACTCAACAGTGCCCTGGAACTGGGCGGACTCACCCCTACCCTGGAGACTTTGAAGTATCTCAAGGAAAGGATAGATGTTCCGCTTTGCTGCATGGACCGCATCAGAAGCGGCGATTTCTGCTACAGTGAAACGGAATATGAAGTGATGTTTAGAGATGCGAAGAATATGCTGGAAGCAGGGGCCGACGGCATCGTCTTCGGCTTCCTGAATGAAGACAGGACCGTCAATAAAGAAAAAACAAAGAAGATGGCAGAATTGATCCACTCATACGGAAAAGAAGCGATCTTCCATAAGGCCTTCGATGAGATCACTGATCTCGATGAAGCCATTCAGACGCTGATCAGTTTTAAGATCGATCGGATCCTGACCAGCGGCAAGGCCGTCTATCCCGAGATACTCAAAGGCTGTGAAGAGATACGAAGGCTCAATGACAGATACGGTGATTCGATACAGCTGCTTCCGGGAGGCGGAGTAAGGATCGAAAACATTCAGGACGTCTTAAGGATCTCCAATTCAAAACAGGTCCACATGACCTCCAAGATGACTTCCGCAAAAGGCTATCCGGTCCTCGATGAGGATCAGCTGGAAAAGATGCTGGAAAAGATCAGTTCGATGTGAAACTGATCTTTTTATATAATTAATTTGTGAGAAGATTGAAAAAGAAGCTGAAATACATCATTATCATCCTTCTGGCGACGCTTGGAGCTCTGGAACACGATATCGTGAATTACTTCACTCCTTCCGAGATCACCATGAGCGAGAAGACGGTCAAATACGACGTGCGCTACCGTTATATCCTCGACGGTGATACGGCCGTGTTCTTTCTCGACGGTGAAGATGTGACGGTCCGCTTCCTGGCTGTCGATACGCCGGAGATCGATGAGGAAGGCTATACGGAAGCCAAGAACTACACCGACCGTATGTTGAGAAATGCCAATAAGATCACCCTGGAACTGGACCCCAGCTCTCCGGATCATGACAAGTTCGACCGCCTGCTGGCCTGGGTCTGGGTGGATAAAGATCTTCTGCAGGCCAAGATGGTCGAAAACAAGACCTGTGAGATCCGTTACCTCTTCAATGAATATCTCTATACGGATTTCCTGTATAAAAAACAGAAAGAGACCGAAAAAAACGAAAACAGTGTGACGCAATGAAGATAAATGTACAGATGATTGGTGAAAGGAGAACAATATGGAAGATTCCAAGATCGTAGAACTCTACTGGAACAGGGATGAATCAGCCATCGCTGAAACAAGAGACAAGTATGGCAACTACTGTTTTTCGATCGCCAACGGCATCCTGCACAACCGTGAGGATTCCGAAGAATCGGTAAACGACACTTATCTGGCGGCCTGGAATGCCATGCCTCCGCATCATCCGCTGGTCCTGTCGACCTTCTTAGGCAAGATCACCAGAAGGCTCTCCTTGAACCGCTGGCGGACCCTGTCAGCCGAGAAGCGCGGCGGAGGTCAGACAGCAGTCTCACTGGATGAACTGGAAGAATGTATCCCGGATGAAAAGAGCCTCAGGGAAAGCCTCGAGCTCGAGATCATCGCCGAATGTATCGATGATTACCTCGGTGAACTCAAAGACATCGAAAGAAAAGTCTTCGTCTGCCGTTACTGGTACTTCGATACGATCGAAGACATCGCTTCCCGTTTCGGCTTCAGCCAAAGCAAGGTGAAGATGATGCTGAAAAGGACCAGAGACAAATTGAAGGAACATCTCATCAAGGAAGGAGTAATCGCATGAAAAAGAATGAAAAACTGGCCGATGCCATCGGCCTGATCAAAGACGAATTTGTAGAAGAAGCACATGACGGCAGCGGCAGAAGACGCTTCGTCATCCCCTGGGGACTGATCGGCAAGGTCGCTACGGCAGCAGCCGTCCTCCTGCTCGTCATCAACATCATCCCGTTTGGCCGCAAAGCCAGCTATTCCAGCAACTCTTATGACTATGAACCGTCCTACTACAGCGGCAGTGAAGGAGCCATGAGTTCCTATGAAGCCTATGACTATGAAGACATGGCCATGGCACCGGATGAAGCCAAGACCGATTCAAATGCCAGCGTCAGTGAACTGCAGGCCAACAAGAAGATGATCCTGACTTCCTCCATGAGCATCGATACGAAAGATCTCAATGAAGTCATCGACAACATCATGAATGCGGTCAAGACCTACGGAGCCTATGTCCAGCAGGCCACCAATTCCAAGCAGACCTATGATGCCGTGATCAGAGTCCCGGCTGAAAGATACAGCGAATTCCTGGAAGCCATCAAGGCTACCGGCAATACGACCTACTATTCTGAAACAGTAGAAGACATCACTGATACCTATACGGATCTGGAAGCCAGACTCAGCTCGCTGAAAGCTCAGGAAGCCAAAGTCCTGGAATTCTATGACAAGGCTGAATCCATCGAAGATCTCATGTCGATCGAAGCAAGACTTTCCGAGATCAGATATCAGATCGAAACGATCGAAGCCAGGATCAAGAACTATGACCTCCTGGTCGCCTATTCCACGATCCACATCACGGTCAGAGAGACGACTGTCACATCCACGACCAAAGAAGGATTCTTCACCAGGATCGGCAACGCCCTGGCAGACGGCTGGAAGAACTTCATCTATTCGATCGAAGACTTCCTGGTCGATCTCTCCTACAACATCTTCGGTATCGTCTTCTTCGTTCTGATCATCGCTCTGGGATACTTCCTCTACAAGAAGACCAGAAACTGGATCAGAAACAGAAAGAACAAATAACCCAAAAAGACTTGCGATCATCGCAAGTCTTTTATTCATCTATGAATCCGTAATGCAGGCAGGCTTTGCGGATACCGTCATCCTCGGAAGCAGCCGTCACATAGTCGGCTTTCTCTAAGAGTCTGCTGTCGCCGTTGCCCATGGCGATACACAGCCACTCCTTCCTGAACATGACCACATCGTTCTCACCGTCACCGAAGACGACGACATCATGGATATCACCTTTCAGATACTCCACCATATCGCAGATCCCTTTGTCCTTGTGATCGTGCTGATACCAGAAGTAAGGCGTATCCATCCTTATATGTCCCAGCAGATCGAAGTTGCGCAGTTTTCTTTCCTCATCCTTCCTCATTGAGATATAGACTTTATAGAAATCATCGATATCTTCAAACTTCAGATCCGGCTTCAGGATATAGTTCGTCTCTTCTCTTCTTTTGCCGACCTGTTCGATGAACCGCTCATCTCTCATCAGGACATCACAACTGTCACCGGTAGCGATCAGGATCCCGTATCCCAGTTCATCAGCTTCATGAATGATCTTCAGGATCTTCTCCCGGTCCAGTGGAGCATTCTTCACCAGTTCATCATTAATGACAAGACCCGCTCCGCCGTTGCAGACATAATTGCGGATGCCCGCTTGCCTGGCGATATCAGCGGTCTTGTAGTAGGCCCTGCCGGTCGCGATGGCCACGAAGTGGCCTTTGGCTTCCAGCTTCCTCAATGTTTCGATGCCGCTTTCTACCAGCTTGCCGGTATGGATATCCGTCAGTGTTCCATCGATGTCAAAAAAGAAATACTTCATCGTTTTTTTCCCAGGCACAGACATTCCCACGGTCTTAAAACGATGGTCTCATCTTCGATATCACTTCGGTGGTAATTGCTCAAAAGCACTTTCAGTCCGCTTATGTCTTCCGGTATCTTGACTGTCACATCTTCCTTTGTAAAGTTGTTCAGTGAGATCAGGATGCCATCATCATTTTTTCTGACATAGCTGATATGTTCATCGCTGTCTAAATCGATCCAGATCAGATCACCTTTGAGTATCTGCACATATTCATGTCTGACTTTCAGCAGTTCACGATAGAAATTGAGTACTGAATCAGGATCTTTCTCCTGTGCTTCGACATTGACGGTCTTGTATTGTGAACCCAGTCTGATCCACGGTTCATGTTTCGAGAATCCGCCGTATTCCTCATCATTCCACGGGATCGGCGATCTTGAAGTATCCCTGCTTCTTTCCCGCAGAAGCTTCAGGACCTTCTGTTCATCTTCACCTTTAATGCTGACCTGATCATACCAGTAATTGAAGACTTCGACATCGCGATACTCATCGATCGAAGCAAAATCCGTATTCAGCAGTCCCAGTTCCTCACCCTGATAGATGTAAGGTATGCCTTCGGTGAAATACATCGCATTGGCCAGGGTCTTGGCGCTTTCATTACGGTATCTTCCGGTATCGCCGAAACGGGATAAAGGACGACACTGATCATGATTGCCCAGAAACAGTGCCATGTAGGTCTTGCCATGCAGAGTACTGATCCATTCATCCAGTACTTTTTTCAGATTGCTCGGTCTGAATGGCAGCGGAGAGAATTTGTCATAGCCTTCCTGATCGAAGTTCAGCAGGTCGAACAGATACAGCATGTCGAACTCTTCCCTTTCCGGAGCGGCATATTCCAAGGCTTTTTCAGGTGAACAGTAGGACGTCTCAGCGACCGTTACCAGTCCCTTTGGACCCAGCTGTCTTGTGTACAGTTCATGGATATGTCTGTCGACACCCGGACGGGAGACATAATACTCTCCCGCATAGCCGTACTTCTCACCTTCTGCCGTTTCCACATCAGGGAAGCTCTGATCCTTGTCGATATTGTTGAAAGCATCGAGACGGAAACCATCGACTCCCATGTCTGCCCAGTAGGCGATGATGTCTTCCACCTCATCGGTGACCTTAGGATTCTCCCAGTTGAGATCAGGCTGCTTTACGGCGAAAAGATGGAAATAATAGCTGTCCGTCTTCTCATTGTATTGCCAGGCCGATCCGCCAAAGACGCTCATCCAGTTGGAAGGCTCACTGCCGTCGTGTTTCGCTTCACGGAAGATATAGTAGTCATGATATCTGCTGTTGCGGTCACTTGCCGCATCGATGAACCAGGGGTGTTCATCGGAAGTATGATTGACCACCAGATCCATGAACAGGCGCATGCCTCTCTTATGGATCTCTTCGCACATCCTCTTCCAGTCATCCAGAGTCCCGAAATCCGGATCGATGTCCCGGTAGTCTGTCACATCATAGCCGTTGTCGGCTTTAGGTGAAACGAAATAAGGACAGATCCAGATCGCATCGACACCCAGATCCTTTATGTAATCAAGTTTGGCGGTGATCCCGTTTATATCGCCGTTTCCGTTATTATCGGAATCAAAAAAACTGCGCGGATATATCTGATAAAATACCGCGTCATGCCACCAGTTACGTTCACTGTTATTCATCATTTTCATCTGTTATATTATAAAAAAATCTGTAGTCACCTACAAATTTTCTGCTTCTTTCTGTTTCCTTGGTTTTTTCTGAGCTTCGATGAACTGATTTATCTCGTCTCTGGTCTCATCAGCCATATAAAAGAGCTCTTCGTGTTTCTGTAAAGGGACATCGATGTTACCGCCGTATGTAAACGTCACAGTCAGTTTCTTCTTGTCTATACCGGTAATGATACCGTTGTTTCCCGTAAACTTGCTTTTAATCGAACTGCCAATCAGGGCCATAAAGACCTCCTTTCTCCAGATATGAATTATTTATTGCCCTTTACATATTTATTATGACATATTTTTAGTTTAAAAACACACTAATCTAACGTGTTTTCCACACCATTTATGTGCAAATGTGGACAAAAAACAGGAGAAAATGAGAACGCCGTGATAAACGAAAAACAATGCTGAAAATCTGCATTTTTCGCTTCATTTCTTCATATACAATGATGCCGGAGGGTATATTTTGTGATGATGAATCATAAACTCCTGAAGCCTGCCCGTAAACCACACTATCATGCAAAAAATAGAAATCATATATTACGTGATAGCAATAATCTATTACGTGTATCTGATCTTGAGTAACTAGTATTCGATTTACGGACAGGCTAAAGAAAAGAGGATGTTGGTAGCATCCTCTTTTCCGCTTTGGTCCGTAAACCACACTATCACTTATAATATAGCAAATCAAACATGCTAATTCAATTATCACAATAATTGAAAAGCTGTATACTGGTATCCCTATTTCTGGCAGATCTTTGTATAGGCTTCAGGATTCCTGTCACGGAAATAATCTCTTTCATCGATCAGGTCCGTATCGATATCGACTTCCATGATCCCTTCAAAATTGCGTTTCAGACCAAGCTGTTTGCCATGAGGATCATAGGCATACATCATCGGGATCGGATCACAGAAATGAGTCGTCCCGAGAGTGAAACATCTGTTTTCGATGGCTCTTGCCTTGGCCAGTGTCGTCCATTCATCAAACTGCTGTTCATGCCACATACCGGTACCGATCGTGTTGATCATGACCTGAGCTCCTTCGATGCCCAGGATCCTGGCTACTTCCGGGAAGTGCATCTCATAGCACAGGATGACACCGATCTTGCCAAAAGGTGTATCGACTGCTGAAATGTCCTTGCCTTCTTCGGCGTGATTGTTCCTGTCGCCTTCCGTCAGGGCGGTTTTCATGTGCTTCTGTATTACACCTTT
Organism: Erysipelotrichaceae bacterium; assembly: GCA_017432005.1. GTDB lineage: Bacteria > Bacillota_I > Bacilli_A > Erysipelotrichales > Erysipelotrichaceae > Colivicinus. The sequence goes on along the minus strand of JAFRKA010000001.1, from coordinate 20,031 downwards.
CTCAGGAGAGATCACCAGCGTATAGAGACTTTTCTTTTCGCCCTGATCTTCACTGCCGCAGATGATCCAGCGTTTGTATCGTTTTGCCAGTGCTTCAACTTCACCAGTCCTGTCAGACGGTATATAGCCTTCAGGAAAAACGATGATCTGACCGCTTGCTTCTTTCAGATATCTTTCCATCTGAACGATCTCGTCGTCACATCTTCTTTCGCTTTTGCCGAAACCCTTTCGCGGCAAAGGACATACCAGTGTCACTCTGAAACCCTTCATCATTCTCCTTTAAAATCCCAGATCTTTCCTGGTCTTTTTCATCTCCACTTTATTCTGATACATCTTCTCATCGGCAACTCTGATCATCGTCTGGATCGTCGAGGTATTCTCCTCCGGAAGCATATCTTTTATCTCATCATAAAATACTGTGCCGACAGCAGCCGAGACATCAAAAGGCAGACGTTTTTCCCTGTTGATCAGGTCGATGTATTCGTGGAATCTGCCACAGACTTTCTCTGCATCGTTCCTATCATAGGTACAGGCCACATATTCATCACCGCCGTATCGGCCAAAGAAACCTTTGATACCTTCCATCGCATATTCCAGTGCTTTACCGACCTGAATCAGCAGTTCATCACCGTACTTGTGCCCGTAGGTATCGTTGGCTTTCTTGAGTTCGTTGGCATCAAGGAAGATCACGGCACACTTTTTGACTTCCTCTTCACTCATCGCGTTGGCCTTTCGTTCGCAATCCTGACGGTTAGGGATGTCTGTAAGCAGATCTCTGTAAGCCAGGATCGACAGCTGTTTCTTCTCCATCTCCGATTTCAGCGTGTTCATCGCTCTCAGGATATAGCTGAAGAATAAAGACAAAAGGAAGACCAGGATCATGAAACGCGAGAAGTTCATATCGACAAAACGTTTCAGAAATGGGCTTTCCGATATATCGATGAAACCGCCGATCATGGCCCTGACAGTCTCCATGATACCGAAGAGCGAGGTCCCGATCAGACCATAGCGCAGTGTTTTTTCCGATGTATCCAGTTTCTCTTTCGGGATGATGAACAGGATGATTATCGCAGTGATAAGCGAAATGATCATGAAGATCCTGAAAGGATTGAGGAAAGTACTGAATGTGACCGGTATTATTGAATAATTCAAAGGAATTATAATAGCCGCAATGATGATGAAGACGGCTTCAAAGACACTGAGGATGATCCTCGAAGTTTTCGGCAATCTTTCTCTTCGCATGTAAGCCAGGCACGGGATCATCAGCAGGTACAGGAACAGGTATTCGATCGTGGCGCAGGCTTCCGTGTTGTCGGACAGCAGATAGAAGAGGCCCTGGAAACCGATGTACCAGCAGCTCACGGCGAAAAGGAAGAAGCACAGGAAGAGACCCTGTTCGATCTTTCTTGAACCAAGAAGATAGGCGATACCGAAGCCGATGATGCCGATGCCCGCAAAGATACACAGCGGGACGAAGATGAAAAGATCGAACTGATTGCCCACCAGAGAGTACAGTCTGGCATCGATGGCATTCATCAGACACACATCGGTCAGTGAGGTCGTATAACTGTTTTCTTCCGGCAGGATGGTGATCTTAAGTGATGAGCCCCAGGCTTCTTCTGGGATCGCTGTGAAAACGATCAGATGGCCGATCTGACGATTGATGTCTGACAGTTCATGACCATATGAATAGATGTTCCTGCCATCTTTCGTCGTGATATCGACGATACTGTTGTAGACGTTGAAACATAGGGCCATGCCGTCTTTCTTTTCCCCGGCATTAAGCGGTACATCGATTTCAATGACATCGCCATAGCGGGCAGGCGAAAAGTAATTGCTGTCGTAATGTTTATCCGTACCGTCAGCGTATCTCACATCGACGCTTAGACGCTCATCGATCACCGTATAGGGAATGATGCCGATGCCCATGACACTGCTTAATGAGGCGATCGCCACCAATGAGAAAAGAGCCGTGAGGATCACAGCCGCAACGAGTTTTCCGGCTCCGCCCAGGGATCTTTTTTCCGACTGATATTCCATCTTTCCTGTCTAAATTATACTCCAGCTTCTAAAAAGGCTGCTCAGCAGCCTTATCAGTATTTCTCTTTACTGAGCAGGTAGCGCAGTTCCGCTCCCTTGGAGATATTGCCCTCCACCTTCAGCTGGCCGTTGACGAACAGCCTGTCTGCCGAGACCTGACCGACAGCGATATTGTAGAGATTGTCGAATGACGCCGCAATGAAGGCATCGGCCTCCTTGTAGTCATAAGGTGCCATCTCCATGCCTTCCTTGGTGAAACGCACGAAGAACGTTCCTTCTCCCGGTCCTTCGATCCTGATCTGGAAGGCACACTCGTAATCATCGTTCTGTTTCTTCAGATACCTGTTGCGCCTCTCTTCGAGATCGCCATAGACGACTTCCAGAACTTCATAGGCATCCTTGAAAGTGATATTGGGGTCATAGCCGTGACCGCAGATATCACCGTACATCTTGAGATAAGTCTGGGCGGATTTGTCCCAGGAGAAATCCTTGCGCATGCAGCGGTCTTTGATGATCATAAAGACGTCCTGCTGGGCGAAGTAGATCTTGATCGCTTCATCGATCGCCAGCATCAGCGATGTCCCGTTGTATTGCGAGAAGGAGAAACCGTCACCGATACCGTCGAAATCCGAATATGGTCTGACCGTATCCCTCAATCCGCCGGTCTCATGGACGATCGGTACTGTACCGTAGCGCATGGCCATCATCTGGGAAAGACCGCACGGTTCAAAGGCGGAAGGCATCAGATAGAAGTCCGCTCCCGCAAAGATCGTTGCCGCCGTCTCTTCCGTATACTGATCAGAGAAGCCGAACTGTCCGGCATATTCTTCTTTGCACCAGTTGAAATAATCGACATAGCGTTTCTCGCCCTGACCGAAGACGACCAGCTGGATGCCCTTCTTCATCAGTTCCGGCATAAGTTCACTGATCAGGTCGACGCCTTTCTGTTCGACGAGTCTTGCTACGACCGCAAACAACGGCCAGTTTCTTTCCTTCTTGAGGCCGAACTTCTCCTGGATATATTCCTTGCATTTCTCCTTGCCGCGCTTGTTTCTGGCCGTGAAATTGTAAGGGATCCTTTTATCCGTTCCCGGATCATAGTGATCGGGGTCGATACCGTTCAGGATACCGTACATCTTCGATTCCACGAGATCACATACGCCTTCCAGTCCTTTGCCGAAGGCCGGAGTGTGCAGCTCACGGGCGTAGGTCGGAGAGACAGTCGAAACGGCATCCGCCATCAGCATCGCTCCCTTCATGAGATTGACGTCATGTCTGCCCATGTATTCATAAGCCAGACCGCCGTCATACCACCCTTCATCCAGACCAAAGGTATCTTCCAGTTCGTTTCTTCCGTACTGGCCCTGATAGGCGATATTGTGGATCGTAAAGACGGTCTTGATGTTGCGGTAGTCAGCCCGCAAAGCCTGATCATCTTTCAGATAGATGATGCTCAAAGCGCTCTCCCAGTCGTTGCAGTGCAGGATATCCGGTACGAAGTCCAGACGGTCTATCACATCGATTACGGCCTTGGAGAAGAAGGCAAAACGCAGTTTGTCGTCATCGTATCCATACAGCCTGTCTCTGTCGAACATCTCTTCATTGTCGATGAACCAGACCGGTACACCGGACAGCGTTCCCCGATAAAGACCGCAGTACATATGTCTGTAGCCCAGATCGATGAACAGCTCATCGGTGTAGGATATCTCTTCCGCAAAACGCTGTTTTACACATTTATATAAAGGGGTGATGATCTCGATCTCGTTTTCTGTTTTTTGTAAAGCCGGAGGCAATGAGAAAGCCACATCGGCCAGTCCTCCCGATTTGGAGAAAGGTGCACATTCACTTGTGACAAATAGTATCTTCATGATAGTTCCTCAGTTTTTACGGCACTCGTCCACGAACCTGGTGAACAGCTTCTCTGACAACGGTGAACCGTCCATCAGTTCCGGATGCCACTTCATGCCCAGTACGAATCTTTTTCCTTCGACTTCATAGGCTTCGACCAGTCCGTCATCAGAACAGGCGTTGATCTTCGCCACGGTCTCGACCACTTCCGGATCAGCGATCATCGTATGGAAACTGTTGACCTCATAATCACCGGATCCGGTGAATTCGTATAAGAGCGAATCCTTTACGACTTTTATATGATGACGGTAGTTTATATCGAAGATGTTGTGAGCACCGCTCTTGTCTTCACGGACATTGATACCCAGGGCTCGAAGGATATTGTTGAAACCGGCACAGATGCCGATCATCGGCAGATCCTTCTCTAATGCATAGCGGGCTATCTCCACTTCATAGGAACAGGAATACAGTCCTCCCTGCATGATGATGCCGTCGCACAGATCGACCTGTCTTCTCAGATCAGCGATCTCTTCTTCACTCAGGATCTTGTCATCGCCAAAGTCGTTCTGGTTGAACTCCAGCGTTTTTTCACTCGGCAGCAGCATGATCGCCAGTCCGCCTTTCTTCACGACCTGATAACGCATGTCATCGGCCATCTCAAGATAGTGCCAGGGATCATTGTCTCTGGGATTTCTCTGTTTGGCCGGGATACCGATCAGCGGTTTATTCATTTTTACTGTCATCCTTTCTGAAAGCATTGATGAAATATGAAGTCGCATTGACGATCGTAAAAGCTGAACCGATGTAGTCACTGCAGATAAAGTTGAATACGCACCAGCACAGTGCTGCCGTGCCCAGACCCATTTTAACGGCCTTCAGGCTCATTTTCGGACTCAGGATAACTGTTGACTGGATGATGTTGGCAATGATCGGTAGAACGCCGAAAATGCCTCTGTTATTGAAAAGAAGACCGAGGAAGATCGAAATACCAATAAAGATGAAAGACGTCACGTTCGAATTTATACCGCCTAACGCCAGCAGGTTCCTGGCCAGTTCGACCCCGTCCATGACGACACCGGTATAACCCTTCAGAAGAAGACCTGATACAGCCACGATACAGATGGCGATACAGCGGTAGATCAGGATGTCTCTGCGGGTCTTCCTCGTCGATGCGAACAACATGAAAAGCTGTCCCACCAGGGAAAAGACATTCGCTATTATGATCGTATATGTCTCCATAAATCTACTATATCATACCTGTGATCATCTTATTATTTCCCGGGCTCATAAAAAAGATGAAAAATTAATGAAAATTCAAATTAATTCTAGGTATAAGCCCTCTTTCCGGCGAATAATGATTAGAAGGTTATTTACATATGAAAACTACCGATACGTCCAAATACAAAAAAGAGATCGCCGGTTTCCGCATCATCGATGATTTCTTCATGAATATCGTCTTCCATGAAAGACCGCTTGAAACATCAGAACTGCTGAAGATCATCCTGGGAAAAGATGACATCATCGTCACCTCCAGCATCTCCCAGAGCCTCGTAAACAACACTTACGGACACTCAGCCCGCTTTGACATCAAAGCCGTCGATGATAAAGGAAAGATCTATGATATCGAGATCCAGCGGGCCAATAAAGGAGCCAGTGAAAAAAGAGCGAGATACTATTCCTCTATGATCGATTTCTCAGCGCTTGAAAAAGGAAAAGAAGATTTCAATGAACTTCCGGAAACATATGTCATCATGATCTGTGAACATGACTACTTCAGACAGGGCAAGCCGATCTATATCATCGACCGCTATATCGGCAACTGTCTCTTCCTTCCTTTCAACGATCAGCAGCACATAATTTACGTCAACGGAGCATATAGAAATACCGATGATCCTATAGGCAGACTGATCCACGATCTGTTTCAGACAGACTACCGTCAGATAATTAACAAAGTACTCGCAAAAAGGGTAAAATATTTAAAAGAGGAAAAGGAGGATTTAACATCTATGTGCGAAGCAATTGAAAGACTGATGAATGAAACTGAAGAAAAAACCAGAAAACAGGACCACGAAGAAACCGCAAAGTCTGCAGTAGAATTTATACGTTCTTTTTCTCCATCTGCAGATAATGAAGAAATAGTAAACTGCATAACTAAATATTTCAACATTGAAAAAGAATACATTGAAAAATATCTTTAGAGTCAGTAGCAGATTATCTGCGAAGCAATTGAAAGACTGCTAAAAGAAGTTGAAGAGAAAACCAAAGTACAGGATAAAAAACATTACGTTATGTCATGCTTGCAGTAAATCCGAACCTCTCCGAAAAGAAGATCAAAGCGATCATAACTAAAGCATATAGCAGTATTAATGATCCTGCTCTGGATGCCTGAAGCAAAAAGATCACCAGATCTGAATAATCAACAAAAAAGCAGAAGATCACTTATCATGGATCTTCTGCTTTTCAATATACGTTTCTAAGAAACAAATTCTTTTTTAATGACCCGTGACAGGAACTGCCTGGTCCTTTCGTTTTTCGGATCATTGAAGATCTCTTCAGGACTTCCTTCTTCAAGGATGATACCGTTATCCATAAAGACGACTTTATCGGCAACCTCTTTGGCAAAAGCCATTTCATGAGTTACGATCACCATGGTCATATCTTCGTTTGCCAGATCTCTGATGACACTCAATACTTCTCCGACCATCTCCGGGTCAAGAGCTGATGTCGGTTCATCAAACAGCATGATCTCCGGTTCCATGCACAGGGCTCTGGCGATCGCTACACGCTGCTTCTGACCGCCGGACAGTGTAGAAGGATATGCCTTCGCAAAATCAGCCATACCGACCTTTTTAAGCTGCTCCATGGCTGTTTCCTGAGCGCTCTTTCTGTCCTTCTTCAGGACTTTCATCTGAGCCAGGATGCAGTTATCGAGGACGTTCTTGTTCGCAAAAAGATTGAACTGCTGGAACACCATTCCGACTCTGCGCCTGTAGGCATTGATATCCCTGATCGCACTGATATCCTCTGACAGGACTGTGATCTTTCCGGCATCGATATCTTCCAGCAGATTGATGCACCGTAGCATCGTCGACTTGCCAGAACCGCTCGGTCCGATCAGACATACTACTTCGCCCTTTTCAACATCGAAACAGATATCTCTGAGTACGCCCATCCCGTCAAAACTCTTGCGGACGTTTCTTACTTCAATTATCGGCATAGTCGGCTCCTTTCCTCGCGATCGCCATACTGTGGGCATTCGTATCAGACTGCGGCAGTGAAGTCCTGGTATGATTGAGCTTTCTTTCGATCCGGCTGAGGACCACGCTGGAGATGCTGGTCAGGGCCAGATAGATCATGGCGGTGACGAAGTAAGTCTCCGTGAACCTGTAGGTCGTACCCGCGATCGAATTGGACTGGAACATCAGTTCCGTGATCGAGATGATCATCAGGACGGAACTGTCCTTGATGTTGACGATGAGCTCGTTGCCGATGGCCGGGAAAGCATTCCTGATGGCCTGCGGCAGAACGACGTTCATCATCGTCTGACCGGAGGACATACCCAGCGATCTTCCCGCTTCGTTCTGTCCGGGATCGACCGCCTGGATACCTGATCTGACGATCTCGGCCATATAGGCACCGGTATTGATGGAGATGACGAAGATCGCCGCGACCATCTTGTCCCAGTGGACGATATTGGTATAGACGAGATAGTAGATGAAGACGGCCTGGACCATCATCGGTGTTCCTCTGAACACTTCGATGTAGACCTTGAGGACCGCATCGATGAACCTCTTGAAAAGCTTTAAGGATACGGGAGACGTCTTGTCGAGTCTGATGGCTCTGATACCGCCGACGAACAGTCCGATCACCAGACCTATCGCCGTACCGCTGATAGCCACGATCAGCGTCGTCCTGATACCCAGTAAGAAACTTGGCCAGTATTTAAGGATGATCTCAAAACACTTCTGTAAAGACATCTTATTCCTCTACGGAAGGCTGTCTGCTGACGGCTGCTTCCATGATCTCAAGTCTGTCTGCTTCACTGATCTCATTCAGGGCGTTCTGGATCTGATCGAGCAGTTCACTGTTTTGCTTGGCAACAGCGATGGATACGGATGTATCGACAGTGAAGCCCTTGCCCTGTGCAAAGGTGACGATCTTGAGTTCAGGGTTGGCAGCTACGACACCGTTGGCGACCGGTAATTCAGCCGTGATCGCATCAGCTTCACCGGAAGTGAGCGAAAGGATCATACGCGGATAAGTTGTCAACGGAGTCATGTGATTGACGCCCTCTATCTGATCGATGACATCATCGTAAGTGGTATTGGCCTGACCTAGGACATTGTATCCGGCCAGCTGCTGGATATCATCGATGTTCACCAGTTCGGAATCGCCTCTCACGATGACGACCATCTGTGATTCATAGTACGGTGTAGTAAAGTTCACTTCCTCAGCTCTTTCAGGTGTTTCGGTCATGCCGGCGATGATGCAGTCGATCGCTCCGGCATTGAGTGAAGGAATGAGTGAATCCCAGTCGGTCTTGACGATCTCGACCTTGCGTCCGATCTTTTCCGCGATCATCGAAGCGATGACGACATCATAGCCGTCCGCATAGTCGACAGAAGAGATCTGCACAGAAGTGTCATTTGCTTCGACCTGGGTCCAGTTGAATGGCGCATAGTCGCATTCCATACCGACTCTGAGCACATCATCGGATGCACCTGAAGCACCTGAACCGCCGCAGGCGGTCAGTAACATAAGCAGCATTACGATAAACAGTTTTTTCATGAATATTTCTCCTTCCAATAAAAAATCGTATGCACTATCACATACGAATTTAATCGGAAGTAATAGCGCCTCTGCCTTGTGGCAGGAGTGTTACAGGTCTTTCCTGCAACCCCATGTCCGGACCATGCCTGATCCTGACATTCGGCGGTAATTGCCTTTCATACACTTCCAAGTCTGCCGACTCCATGTACTACTCATCTGCACCGCTACCTCTATACATAGATTTTTCATTCATGATTTTATAACATTTCGCCGATATGTCAAATCATATGCCTGTTTATCCCCTGATGATATAGATGACCGGTATCATGCATACGATCCATCCCAAGATGAAGATGATCAAATGTTTCTTCTCGGCGTGGACAGCGATATATTCCCTGATCAAGGCACTCGGCCAGTAGTAGAAAGCCACATGAGAACCGATACCGGTACACTTGAGACCGATCTTCTTGGCATGTCTTAAAGCCCGATAGACGTGATAGTTGCTGGTGACGAGAGCCGTATATTTATCACCATCTCTTTCATCGATGATCTTCTTGGAATTCAGCAGGTTCTCATAAGTCGTTGTTGACTTATCTTCCAGGATGATCTTGTCTTCCGGAATGCTCTTATCTTTCATATACTCAGCCATGGCTTTTGCTTCGGAGATCTTCTCATCGCTTCCCTGTCCCCCGGAAGGGATCAGGATCGGCGGAGTCGGATCTTTGTGATAGATATCCAGCGCCTTGTCGATACGCTCTGACAGCAGTTTGGATATCCTCTCACCCTCAAGCAAGCCTGCACCATGGATGATCACATAGTCGAAATCCTTCTTCTTCGGAATGATCTGCAGAAACAGCGTATAGATCATGAAGATCAGGAAGGATAAGGATACATAGATGACGGAAACACTGATGAACAGCAGCGGATCGCCCCAGATCCTGATGATGTTCATGATCTTCTCACTTCCGTTGTAGCTGCTTATGGCCAGATATACCAGCAGGAAAGTGGTAAACTCACCCAGACCGATCAGGATCCCGAAACCAAGCGAAAGCAGATTCGCCAGTGAACGTCCTTCATTCCTGATCATAATGATCCCGTTGAAGATCAGAAAGAACGGTACGATCAATACCGCCAGCAGGATGATCATGACGACGATCACCACTACACCGTTTATATATGATTCGGAATAAAGCACCGCATTGAAAAGCGTGGCAGCCAGGGCGATGAACAGCAGATAACAGTTGCGGTATCTGCTTCTGTCTTTCCGGAAACAGAAATAGAACAGCAGCCACCAGAACAGGCTCAGTCCGAAATATGATAATGACCTCATAAGTAAATTATATACAATCGTTCCCTTTACCGAACAAAAAAACAGAACTTCCTCTTTTCTTTTTTGTTTAAGGGTATATAATAGCCGTTATATTCAAGGGAGGATTTCTTTATGATCTCACCGGCAGAAACGACCAGAAGCTTTTCATCAAGTGCGAAAAACCGTGTCAGCACTCCAGTTACGACGATCATCATCCTGGGGATCTTTGCGGGCTTATATTCAGCGATGGGCTGTTTCGGTGCCCAGCTGGCGGAAACGATGAGTGGCAGCCACGTGATCGGATCCTTCATCTTCCCGACCGGTTCGATCCTGACGACCTGCTGCGGCGGTACGCTTTTTACCGGCAACCTTCTGCTGGCGATCGGCTGCATTAGGAAAAAGATCTCCTTCAGTGAGCTGCTTCGTTATCTTATACTTGCCTGGCTGGCCAATTTTGCCGGAAGCCTGCTGTTCGTATTCATCATGAACCTGTGCGGCTATAAAGGCGAGATCATCGACCTCATCATCAATGTCGGTATCAATAAAGTATCATATCCCTTTACGGAAGCCTTAGGCCGGGCGATCCTGTGCGGTATCCTGATCGATCTGGGAGCCTGGCTATCCTATGCGGGCGAGTCCCTGACCGAAAAGATCTTTGGCGTTTTCTTCCCGACGATGTTGTTCTACCTGTGCGGCTATGAACACTGTATCACCAATATGTATTTCATTCCGATGGCGATGTCACATACTGCAGATATCACTCTCATGATGTTTCTGAACAATCTGCTTCCTGTCACCCTGGGCAACATCATCGGCGGAGGCTTAATCATCGCCGGCGGATACTGTTACTGTTTCCTCAGGAAAGATTGAATTTAGGAAAAAAGAGACTATAATACAGATTTGTATATCTATAAATCTGGAGGTGTGTATTATGGTCGTTTTACTGACTACCGCGATCACCCTGCTGGCCGGCTTGCTTCTTACAAGAGTCACTAAATTATTACACCTGAGTTTCCCGGATGTAACAGTTTACCTCCTGACCGGATTACTGGTCGGGCCGTATTGTCTGGGAAGATTGGGTATAGAAGGAATAGGTTTCAAGAATTTTGCGGAAGTGGAGAGCCTCGGCATCATCTCAACGGTTGCCCTGGGTTTCATCGCTTTCTCGATCGGTGCTGAATTCAAGATGGACAAGATCGCTCACAGCGGTAAGGCCACGATCATCATTGGCATCATGCAGGCGCTGACGGCTTCGATCCTGGTCGATATCGCCCTGCTCGTCTTACATTTCATCCTGGGTCCGGAAGTCTTGCCGATCCCGGCATGCATAACGCTCGGTGCGATCGCTTCAGCGACTGCTCCAGCCGCTACCCTGATGGTCGTCAAACAATACAAAGCGAAAGGTCCGGTAACGGATCTGCTGTTGCCGATCGTCGCATTGGACGATGCAGTCGGACTGATCATCTTTGCGATCTCGCTCGGTATTGCCCAGGCCATCAACGGCGGCAATCTTAACTTCGTTTCGATCATCGTCAACCCGATCGTGGAGATCATCTGTTCGATCATCCTGGGTTCGATCCTGGGTTATCTGCTGACGCAGCTGGAAAAGATCTTCTTCTCTGATGACCACCGCATGGCCATGGCGATCACTTTCGTCCTGATGGCTATCGCTCTGTCATCACTGGTATATAACTTCGGAGCACTCAAGATCTCGTTCTCGTCTTTACTGGTACTGATGATGATGGGAACGGTCTTCTGCAATACATCCGCCTATGCGGCCGATCTGTTTGAAAGGACCGATCACTGGACCGCTCCGCTGTATGTAGCGTTCTTCGTACTCTCCGGAGCAGAGCTCGATCTCAAAGTCTTCACCCAGTTCAGTTCCCTGCTGATCGGTGCTGTCTACATCGTTACGAGATGCTTAGGCAAGTATTGCGGTTCATCCGTCCCTGCCAGGATCATGAAACTGGATGAGAATATCGTAAAATACCTCGGTATCACACTGTTCCCGCAGGCCGGTGTCGCGCTGGGCATGGTCAACTCGGCTCAGGTGCTGGGACCTGTCAACGGTTCGCTGATCAGAAACGTGATCCTGTTATCCGTACTGATCTATGAACTGGTAGGACCGTCTTTGACCAAGATGTCACTGGAAAAAGCCGGAGAGATCCAGCCGATCGATAACAAATAAACAACAACAAAAAAAGAGGATTGTCACACAGACAATCCTCTTTCATTACAGCTTATTAAGCCTGTTCCTTCAGATATCTGTAGTATTCAGCTTTTGTGCAGTCGACCCATGGGTTGACATAGAACAAAGCGACGATACCCAGTGTGAAGATCGAGATCAGGAACCAGCCGAAGAAGGAAAGCATCAGTTTGAAGTATTCCATCTTGTGACCGTCCATCATCTCTTCAGACTTCTTCAGTACTTCCTTGCTGGTAAGATCAGGTTCTTCAGCCAGGATATAAGGTACTAAAGTATAGGCATAAGATTTGATGATACCCGGTACGATCAGTAACAGGCAATACAGACCGACATACAGGTCCTTCAATAACATCGTGACCACATTGCGCTTGTATGAAGGAGTGAAACCGACCAGTACTTCAGTGATCTCAGCGTTACCTTCCGAAACGGAGTTGGCCAGGAAGAAGTTGTGCAGACCGACGTTCAGCGGGTTGATCGCGAAGATCTTCGGAATGCTGGCAAGCAGTATGACGATCAGCACGATACTGATAACGATACCCAGGATGATCATGATCGCTTTCGGATCAAGTGTTCCGGCTGATGATGAAGCTGAGCCTGATGCTGATTCAGTAGAGTTGTTGGCAGAGTTTGCGGAAGCTGTTCCGGTTCCGCCGATGAGAGCAGCCAATACGAATGCAGCAGCTACACATCTCCAGTAGTTGGCCTTGAAATTGGCCTTTGCTTTTTCTTTAAGTTCATTAAAGTCTAACATGAGTAGAATCCCCCTTTTTAGAATAATAAATCTATTATATACTTTTTTGGCATCTTATAGACAGTCTTTATAGATATTGACGACATCGTCTTTGTCCAGCGGTACGAATCCTGATCCCATCCTTCCACCTTCACAGCAGTGAGATGCCATATCCTCAAAATGCTCTGTACCGATCTTGAGTTCACTTAAGCTCGACGGTATACCATTGCTTTTGAAGAAATCCTCCAGAGCATCGATGCCCTTCAGAGCGAGTTCGCGTTCATCATCGCCTTCAAGACCCCAGACATTCTTAGCGAATCTGACGAAACGCCACATACAACTCGGATCTTTCTTCAGGATGTATCTCATCCAGTGCGGTGTCAGGATCGCCAGACCTACGCCATGAGTGATATCGTAGTAAGCTGACAGTTCGTGTTCCATCGCATGGCATGGCCAGCCTGAGCCCAGTTTGCCATACTCCGGAATACCGGAACATGCTACTGATTCCGCATGCATCAGATTGGCTCTGGCAGCGTAATCATCCGGATCCTTCAATGCGATCGGTAAATTCCTGATGACGGTCTTCAGAATCGTCTCACACAGACCGTCCGATACTTCCGAATCCTCAGTCCTGGAGAAATAACCCTCCATGATATGAGACATGATATCGGCTGAACCGGCTGCTGTCTGATAAGCCGGTACGGTGAAAGTATAAGTCGGATCGAGAATGGATACAGCCGGATGAGCGAAGACCACACCGATCTTCTCATTGGTCTCAGGATTGGAGATGACCGCCGAGTCATCAAAATCCGAACCGGTCGCCGAGATCGTCAGGATATCGACTAACGGCAATACCTTCATTCCTCCCCTGGCATGTTTGACCATATACCAGAGATCATCACTTTCATAGTAATAACCGGCACAGATCGCCTTGGAACAGTCGATCGTGCTTCCTCCGCCGATGGCCAGTACCACATCGATATCATTCTCCTTACATAAAGCGACGCCCTTCTCCACGGATGAGATCCTCGGATTGGGATCGATACCGTTCAGTTCGATCACCTTGAAACCGCCCTCATTCAGGATCTTCATGACCTCATCATAAAGACCGCTCCTTTTGATCGAACCTCCGCCGTATGTAAGCAATACATTCTTGCCGAACTGCCTTAAAGCAGAGTCAAGCTGACTTAACACACCCTTGCCGAAATAGACCTTCGTCGGAATATCATGAACAAAGTTTTCCATAGTTCTCCTTTTCTCTTTTCTTACATAAACATTATACGAAACAGCTGTCTTACAGGTTACAGCTTATTATATTTATCTGCTTTCCCTTTAGCCTTATCCACCGGATACTTCAAAGCGTTCTTATCCATCTTCCGGTCTGATACCTCAACAAGATCTACACCCAGTCTGTCAGCCAGATCCAGCAGATAGACAAAGACATCAGCCATCTCATCGCTTACAGCTTCCAGATCATAATCACTGTTCCATTGAAAACATTCCAGCAGTTCTCCGGCTTCGATAGCCACCGATTTAGCCAGATTATCCGGTGAATGAAACTGATCCCAGTCTCTGTCTTCATTGAATCTTCTTACCTTCTGTTTCAGCTCTTCATACTTGTCCATATTCATACTCTCTTATACAGTTATTATATAATTAATGCTGAAGATATTATTTTCAAGGAGAACACAATGTCATTTTTCGATAAAGATACGACCAGAAAGAGAAGGAGCTATCTCTTCAAAAACGAATCTGTATATATGGACTCCAAACGTCATAAGACCGGAACGAGCCGCAAGAGTTATCTGTTCCCTAAAGAAGAGATCTATTATGATAAAGATCATAAAAAGACCGGACGTTCCAGACCAAGCTACATCTTCCCTAATGAAAGAGTCTACTTTGATGAAAACGGAAAGAAGATCGGCACTTCCAGAAAGAGCTACCTCTTTGATAATGAAACTGTCTACTTTGATGCCAAGGGCAAAAGGATAGGTACATCCAGAAAAAACCTTCTGTTCAGGAATGAAGAAGTTTTCAGAGGAAAGAAGTAATTATCATTTAAAGCCTTCGGGCTTTTTTCTTTTATCATAAAATATAAATATGGAAAGAAAGACCTATAACGTTGTCGGCGCAGCCATCATAAAAGATGATAAAGTCCTGATCGCTCAGAGAAAAGACAAAGAGTTGAGCGGCAAATGGGAATTTCCGGGTGGCAAGATCGAAAAAGGAGAGACTCCTGAGCAGGCACTGAAAAGAGAAATAAAAGAAGAGCTCGATATCGACATTTCAGTTCATGAAATGATCAGCTCTTCATATTACGAATACAGTGATTACAATGTTGAACTTGCGGTATACAGATGTACCATGA
This sequence comes from Erysipelotrichaceae bacterium, assembly GCA_017432005.1. Taxonomy (GTDB): domain Bacteria; phylum Bacillota_I; class Bacilli_A; order Erysipelotrichales; family Erysipelotrichaceae; genus Colivicinus. The sequence goes on along the minus strand of JAFRKA010000001.1, from coordinate 4,760 downwards.
CTGATGATCAGGAAATTAACGATACCGAACACAGTCAGCTTAAATGGGTCAAGATCAGCCAAATAATCTATGAAGATATGGCTGATGCGGATATACCGATCGCAAGAGCACTGATCTGCTGATCTATCTTTTAAACACTACAGTTATAAGCATCGGTAAAAGTATATAGATATATATCATCGTTCCGGTAAATATGAACAGCATGATCAGTAACATCACTATGCATACAAGTGCGTAAAGTAAAGCTTCTTTCATAATAATGCCCTCCTTTATCAGTCACCGTCTTTCTGCAGATATTCTCCAATTTCTTTTTTGAGATCGACAGTACTCATTCTGTGTATATCGTTGTACTTTTTATCATTATTGCTCATATAGGATAAAGTTGCTCTGGTCCAGTTCATGATTGAATAGTTGCTCAATCCTATGTTTTCAGTTTCTACTATCCTGATTATCTCCTTGGCAAGATCGAACATCTCTTTTGGCTTCATCGGTCCAGGTTTCTGATCCGGACCGAATCCTGAATTCAAAGCGAGATCAAGACAGAGCATCGTGAAGAGCTGCTCTATAGTATAACCATCTTCATAGTTACCATTGAAATCGCTGTGCGTCAGCATCTTATACAATTCTATCGTCTTTTCTCTGAGTATTCTTTCTTCAAACATTCAGATATCTCCTTTATGCATTTACTGTTTTTCGAATTGTATCTGTACTCGAATCAGATTTTCCTAATTCTTCTGATATACCAATTCTTCTCTCATTTTCTTTACAGTGTTTTATTTTCTTTCTGATTGTTTTGCTCATCACCCTTGCAATCTCTGGATCAAACTTTCCTCTGAAATCGTTTGTTTCTATATCAAACTTCAGACATACATCCAGGTATTCAAGCGAGGTGACGTTAGTCAGCCCCATCACAGGCATTCCTAAATCATCCAAATCGACATTGGGATATATTTCACTTATATAGCTCCTTTCCTCATCACTGAGCATAAGATCATAACTGTTCATTTTCTAATCTCCGTTTCTTTTTTGATTTTTTTCTAACTAATAGAATTATAACTTTGATACTGTGCAAATAACGTGACACTGGTTTGTTATAGAATTCAGCTATAGCAAGATTGTTACACTTTCATTTGTGTTCTTGTCCGTCATAGTTTTGTACTCCTTTCTGAAAAAGGCCATCAATTATGATGGCCTTTTTCGACTGGTAAAAAGCTTCCTGCAAATAAAATAATCTGCAGCAAATATGCTGCAGATCAAACCAATTTTCATAATTATTTCTTATGTAATTATTCTAAACTGTACCTTTCTTTCGCTTTTTCAACAAGTGTCATAATATCTTCTTTGCATTTTTCAAAATCTTCATATTTATTTATTTTGATTCTATATACTGACCAACGCTTATTATAATCTATGTCTAAGCCTGCTTGTTCTATTCTTTCGCTAATCTCCGGCATTTCTAAAGACTTTATCTCTAAATACAGATATGACTTCTTAGGTTTGATGCTAACGTAGTTCTTTGCAACACCGTCTTTTTGAACACCTACATAAAATTTGTTATATTTTTTCTCATAGCCTAGGTCATTTATCTCTATTCCTTCAAATACTTTATCGACTAAAGACATTATGGTTTTATTGGATCGTTTCTCCCAATAAACTCTATCAGTCGGTTCAGCATTATCGTCATCTTCGCTCCCTCTTTCTATTCTGTCCATGACTTTTATGAAAGAAATAGAGACATCCCCGCTGCTGGTTTTTGTAGCATTCATCTGAATTGCAATTAAAGGGATTTGAGCATTAAATAGTGAAATAACATTTTGAAATCTACTTGTAATATCTTCGGCAATAATAACTGCGACATGGTCATATTGAGGATATCTCTTTTTTTCAATATCCCAGTATTCCAAAGTTCTTATAATGTGACTTGGATCTGTTGCTCCAAGCTGTAATTCGACTTCATATCTTGTGTTGTCATCGTCGCCAAATAACATATCAAGTCTGCCGCCTAAAGGTTGAGTTTTTTCCTTCATGATTGGTACTAGTTCTCCAAGCCCCAAAACTGAAGGGTTATCAAAAATATAGTCTTGAATTGCTTTTTCATTAATGTCTGTTTGGTTTTTTAAATCGATTTTTTCTTGTGTTATTATTTTCATTATTTTCACCTTTTTTTCTATTTTTATTATAAAACCAGGAGCGGCCATAAAATATAGTTACTATCTTATATATTCTTTAGTAACACACGCTTTCCATTTTGATAGTAATTCTCTTCCCTTCATAAGTTAGTAGTTTTACCTAAATATATTAATTAAACTTTAAAAGCTATTCTTATATACATGAATAACACTTACGATATTATCGCAATAATTCAATCCCAATGGCATTCGATTACCACGTAATAATCTTTATTAAGTTTGGTTCTATCCAGCAACTGGAATATCTCCGGGAAAGAATCAGCCAGTTTTAATAATGATTCTTTGTCAAACAGCCAGCAGCAGGATGAGGGATAGAATTCATAGCTGTCATATGTCTTATTTCCCAGATACTTATCCAATTCTTTATCGTCTGGTGAATATGATCCATCAAATACACTTTCTTCATTTCTCCAATTGTATTTATCTCCTTCTTTTGTTTTGATGACATTCTTCGGATCAAATTCGTTTATATACAGACAGTATTCAGAAAGGGACTGTGAAAGTGTTTCGATTCCATGTTTAAGATAGAACGTTTCCCCGGCAAGATCAGAAAGATAGATCCTGTATTCTGAATCACTGTTAAAATCTTTCCTTTCTCTTTTCAGTCTACTGTTCTTTATATCGTCTTTTGCCATTTCAATGATTCTGGTAAGACAATTTTCATCTATTTCCCTTAAATCTTCAGACGAAAGCTCAACATCTGTGTCATGATAGTACTCATACATGTGATCACTGATCTTTATCTCTTTCTCTTCCTTTTCAGATAAAGGTTTCAAAACATCTTCCGGAAGAAGATAAGCTTCGTCCAGTTCTGATATAATCCTATACAAATCTAGTTTTTTATCATATCCCAGAACCGTATAAGTTTTTCCCTGTTCATAAGCCACAAGATCAGGTCCACTATATCTGAAAATCTGTCCGATTCTATACTTCTGTTTACCCATATCAAATGTTCTCCATTATTCTCTTTGCTTCCTCTTCAGAGATCTCTTCGATCTCATCCATTACGCTTGTACTTCCCCATCCATAAGGAGAACCTTCAGGCTCATATGGGTCATATCCGTTCAGTTTGCCAAAGATTATATAGTTACTGTCTTTCTCCCATTTGCCATTGATATATAGATAGTATTTTCTATCTTCACTCATTCCAAGAACGTTTGGATCATGAATCTTATAATACCTGATCATTAATACCTATAACTCCTTACATCAGTCTTTTATAGATATCCAGCATGCTTTCAATCTGATACTTTAACAGCCAAGCTGCATTATAGTATTCAGGTTCATCCTTAACCACCTTTAACAGTGGAAGAATATATTTTTCAGTTTCATCGATGTATCTGTAGATTCTTTCTCTGCTCAGGCCCCAGGCCATCGTTGTCATGTTGTTGCATCTATCAATGCATTTGATAAGTGCTGCTTTTGGATTTGTTGACAGTCCTTTGAAGTATTTTTTTAGCATCTTTTCCCTGTCATTCTCATTCTCGTCATGGCTCATTAGCCTGACAAGTTCTTTCGTCTCATCATCTACAGGAAGTTCATCATATGTGCAACCACAATCTTCTACTGTATCGTGAAGCAGACAGCCAGCTACGATTGCATCATCATCAATACCCATGGCAAAGCAGTGACATGCCATATTCAGCGGATGGTAGATATAAGGAACATCTGATTTTTTTCTTGTCTGACCTTCATGGGCTTTGATCGCAAAGCCCAGGGCCTTTATAGTGTTACGCATGTTTCTAGCTCTTGATGTGTGCCTGATAAAGGAAGCCATATGATCCCAATCAAAGATCTTTTCATTGGTTTTGAATGTATAGTCATGATCTTCTACTAGAAAAGAAACAGAAACTCCAAGGACTTTAGCCAGTTCGATCAGGTTGTATGTATCAGGTACAGCTTCATCTCTCTCCCACAGCGATACAGCCTGAAAGGTAACACCTAATTTATCAGCTACATCAGACTGGATCATATGCATATCTTTTCTGGCTTTTGCGATCCTTGAACCAATCGTATTCATTTCTGCCATAAATCGTTCCTCCTTACACCCTAAATATAAAATCAGACCTGAGAAAACAAAACAGAGATTCTCTTGAATTATCTAATTTACATTTCAAGTATGACTTGAATTACATCTTCAGTATAGAAAAATAGAAACCATTTGGCAAATATTCCATTCAAAAAACAAATCGCAATACTGAAGTGAACCCCTAAAGTTGGACCAACTAAAGGAGGTTCACTTTTTATTTATGAAGTACAGTAAGGAATTCAAACTTGAATGTATCAGAAAACGAAAGGAGGGCATCTATATTGAGATTCCGCCCGGTTTTAAAGAAAGAGACTGTTTTCTAAATCAGATAAGGCATTGGTCAAGGATATACGATTCACTGGGAGAGGCAGGCTTGGAACACGGCAAACCAACGCTGGATCTTAATCAGAGACTCTGGTTAATTAAAAGAGTGGAAGCGGGAGAATCATCTGATTCTGTGGCTGTCTCTGCAGGCATACAGTGTGATCTTTTAATCAAGTGGCATAAGATCTACATAGAATCAGGCATAGATGGGTTAAAAT
>JAFRKA010000028.1 GCA_017432005.1 Erysipelotrichaceae bacterium | reverse complement strand
GAAAGATGCCTATGGCAATCTTTCGGATACCGCCATGTATTTCATTGGTGGCTTGCTCAAGCACATCAATTCTTTATGTGCTTTATGCAATCCGTCCACCAATTCCTACAAGCGACTGGTCCCGGGCTTTGAAGCACCGGTAACGGTCGGTTATGCCTGTGCCAACCGCAGCGCCATCATCAGGATCCCGAGTTATGCCAAGAGCGCTGATTCGGTGCGTTTTGAACTGCGCAATCCTGATGCCACCTGCAATCCGTATCTTGCCTATGCCGCTATCCTGATGGCAGGTCTTGACGGAGTGATCAATCACATCGATCCTAAGGATCGCAACTGGGGTCCTTTCGATCTCAATCTCTATGATCTTTCAGAAAAAGAGAAAGCCAAGCTCGAACATCTTCCTGTTTCGCTTAGTGGAGCTCTGGAAGGGCTCAAGAAGGATCATGATTATCTGCTCAAGGGGAATGTCTTTTCTAAAGAACTGTTGAATAACTGGATAAAGGCGATCGAAAAAGAGAACGATGAGATCAGCAAGATACCGCATCCGGCAGAATTTGCGCATTACTTTGATCTGTAATTGTTATAGAGGGGGGATTTTGATATGGAACGTCCTGAATTTACAAAGCGTGCGGTAATTACCGGCGGTATGCCTTATGGCAATAAAACTCTGCATTTCGGCCATGTCGGCGGTATGTATGTCCATGCGGATGTCTATGCGCGTTTTCTGCGTGACCGCATCGGCAAAGACAATGTCATCTTCGTATCCGGTACGGACTGCTACGGTTCGCCGATCGCTGAAGGTTACCGCAAGAAGGTCGAAAATGAAGGATATTAAGCGCGATCGAAGACTATGTCATGGAGAACCATCTTGAACAGCCTATAACCTCTACACCGGCTGCTTCAAATTCTTCTAATGAATGAGATGATAATATACCACCGCCGGATACTTTACCAAGGTCGACATCAAAGGATCCGTTGATTTTGCCTGTCTGCACATCGATCGATTCATAATCGGATCGAAGCACTTCATATGCATATACTTTTTTCCCACCAGCTATTTTTCCAATTGTTCTTTCGCAAGTTCTTTTTGCTGATGGAATACTGCAGTTCTCCGTAATACGGATAATATGCATCATAATCTTTCCATTTATTTCACTTGGACATCATGCCATTGACAGCTTGATCTGTAAGTGATAACTTCTATATCTCCTTGCAAAAAAACTTCTCTGGATTGATTATCATCAGATGATATCAGATGTCTCTGATCCTCTTTGCCGGTACTCCGGCAACCATAGTGTTGCTAGGAACATCTTTTGTTACAACCGCCCCAACAGCAACCACAACATTATTGCCGATCGTCACACCAGGCAAAATCACTGCATTGGCACCAATCCAGACATCATCGCCGATCGTAACTGGTGCCGCATAGCCTAGCCACTCCCTTCGCATTTTCAAATCAAGAGGATGATTGGAAGTTGTAATCACCACATTAGGTGCAAGCAATACATAGTCACCGATCGTGACCCTTCCTCGATCCATGATACTGACGTTGTAATTGATGAAAACGTTATGACCGATCCTGATATTTTTACCGTTGTCACAATGAAAACCCGGATAGATCACAGGATTGGCACCGATTTGGTCAAATAGTTCCCTGATAACTGATAATCGTTCTTCGTTTTGAGTGATTGACAAGGCATTAAGTTTCTCACAAAGCGTAAGAGCACGTTGTTTTTCTTTTGCCTTTACTGGATCTTTCATATCATAAATTTCCCCATTCATATCTTGGTCTTTTCACCCCTTTGTTTTATCTTAGTGAGAATTCCGATAAATTAAATTCATTAAATTCAATTTTCTTAACTATGAAACCTAATAAATCGTCGAATTCAATTTCTGCATCTTCAGCAAACTTTTCTGTCATGTCAAGTTCAATGACATAATCAGCAATGTCTTTATAGGCATATGCGAAACATACATCATCATATACACTATAACCACTTTGTTCAAAGCCTTGATTCATTAACTCTTCCAATGTTAAGCCGATAAGGCCATCAAGTTTATCTTGACTCAAAACAAATTCTGTAAGATCGATACAATCACTAAATTCTACATCACTAATAATTGCAAGTGCTTTTTCTGAATAATCATCAGCAAAAAAATCAAGTGCTGTTAAGGCTTCAACTTTTTCTTGTGAAAGTTTTGCATGTATTTGATTGTTGCGGTTGCCTGTTTGGCGGCAGGTTTTATGATGCCTGCTATAGAAACCGGCTATCCGTTTTGTTGTGACGTAGCCTTTGTCGCAGCCGCCTTTATTCTGTTTGGAGTTATCACAAGAAAACAGATTATTATTTTTTCTCAACAAAAAATGTCTATACTGTAGCAGCCATAAAACTGCTACGCTAAAAAAGTCTAACTTTTTGGGGTCACATCATTCGTCTTTTTTTAATTTTACTGGCAAAATATAATCGATAACTACTTTTTCACCACGACTTAATGGAAGGGAATATCGTTCTTTTGTATATATCTCACACCAATAAAACTGTTCAAAATCAATTTCTTGATCAGTTTTTTCAATGGCTTCTGTAATTAACAAGAAGGCTGAGTCAACAATTTCTGCGATGTTATTTCCCTCAATTTGGATACAAGCAACCGTTCCGCTTGGAATATGTTTTTGGTACAGATCATGGGGAACCGGTGTATTTACCCTCATAAAATCTCCTAATATTAATTCAAAAGTATTTGTATCTTGAAAATTAAACATCATTCCTATGCCATCATTTTCATCAATATCCTCACAATAAGTAAATTCAGATAAACTTTTTAAATAGTCAATCTTATCACTTTCAAAATAAGATTTCCATGCGTTCCCAGCCTCAAAAAATGAAGTGTTATTATGAACTCCGACCATTAGACGTTCCTCAAATTCCTTATAAACAATCTTCTTTAATTCTGCCATAATTCTTTTCCCTCCTATATATCTTATATCAACTTATTTCATGAACATAGCGTTTATAAAAATAAAAAACAAAATTTATCCTGGCCTCTGGCTTAAGATTTATTTGCAAGCTCATAAAAGTATGAGTTTATAAACATATTTCGTGATTTCTGAATAAACATGGTATTCTATCGATGATGTGAGATGAACACGCCCCCTGTCGAGTTGGGGAAACGCTTTATTCCACATCTTTTTATTTTGGAAAAGCATATGATCATGGATACCGTTCGAAAGAAATATAGAGAATCTTTCAGACTGATGTTCTTTTGTGGACGTTCGCTGCCGTATGCTGTAATAGAATCAATAATGCTATATTTATAATTGAGTGAAGACACGAACGAGAATTCTTTTGCATTCTCTGTTCATAATCGTATAGGTTTATAAACACAATTCAGAAAATGATCACGGCTCCGATTATTCGAGGCTGAATTATAATTAATGAGTAGTACGAGATCGGAGTTTACGAATATGAAGAAACTGTTTACAGCCATAAGGAAATCTGATCTGGAAACAATAAAACAGATCATTGAAAAGAAGCCGGAACTGGTCAATTGTACGGCAAAACAGCCTCCCAAGAAGGATGACGGACAGTCGCCTTTGCAGGTCGCTCTTAAAACCGGGAACACGGCAATTGCAAACTATCTTCTGGATAATGGTGCGGATGTCAATTTCATTGAGGATGGATCCTGCTGCAACCAATGGAGGACACCTGTGCTGCATGATGCCATCAACTGTGCGGTGATGCTTTGCAGGTGGAATACCGACGATCAATACATGGGATTCCGTGTTTTCTCGACAAAGGAGAGGGCTGAGGAAGGTCTGGCCGTTCTGAAAAGGATGCTGGTCATGGGGGCGGATGTGAACGCTTTGGATTCCTATGGCAACTCCGGTCTGAACCGCTTTGCACTCCAGGCAAAACAGATCCTTCCTTCATTCAATTACGCGGAGCATTGCGAAGGCAAAGACAGAGTATTTACGGATGAACTTCATGAAGATCTGAAGAAAGTGCTCCAGGCACTGAAGGATGCCGGAGCGGATCCTTCCTACAAGGCTCCGAATCTTGGATACTCTGTCAGGGAATTCTGCAGCGAAGGCTCCATATCGATCCTGTTTGAAGAAGTTTTTGGATAAAGAACGCAGTTCAAGCAGAATGACAGATACCACTTTGCAGGGCGCTTCATGATCGCATAACCTAACGAACAGTATACATGGGATCATCAAGGATCTGACTGATATATGCCGGAATGAAATCGATTCAGAAGCCGTAAAAGAAAAGACAAATATTAACAGATCTGCGCAACAGATTCCCGAATATCTAAAGCTACTCGATAACGGCATTTCGGATTTCGGGGATGGCAAACATGATAATGAATTTACAGATTATATCAATTGCTTCATCGACAAGTTCACCACTACGGCAGACAGAGAGAATCTGATCAGGATGGTAACGACATACATTAACAAAGTCAATAAAGCATTCTATGATTTTGATGATAGGATCCTTTTGCAAAACTACGCAAGAGCATGCGCTTCTTAATGAAATGGACTTTTAACATAGCAGGAAGAGACACATGAAAACAGAATTAACATGCATTTTTTATTTCACCATGCACTTCTCTAGCAGATCATGCTCTTTCAGGACTTCGATCAGGGTATCGCCGATCTGATCGGAAATCGGAGCGACACTGACACCCAGTTCTTTCAAAGCTGCGATCTTGTCTCTGGCGGAACCGCCTTTGCCATTGACGACCGCTCCGGCATGTCCCATGCGTTTACCCGGCGGGGCGCTGACCCCACCGATGAAGGCGACCAGCGGTTTCTCCATATGTTCCTTTGCCCAGGCGCAGGCAAGCTGTTCATCTTGCGAACCGATCTCGCCAATCAGCACGATCGCATAAGTCTCTTCATCCTCATTAAATGCTTTCAAGACATCCAGAAAGTTCGTTCCTTTGATCGGATCCCCGCCGATACCGACAGTCGTACTTTGCCCGATCCCTTTTTTCGATAACTGCTTGATCGTTTCATAGGTCAAAGAACCGGAACGGGAGACGATGCCGATATGACCTTTCAGATGGATATCCTGGGGCATGATCCCCAGTTTGCATTCATCGACGGAAATAAGACCGGGACAGTTCGGACCGATCAGTCGGGTATGGGAATCCTGCAGACGGTCATGGACTCTGATCATATCTAAAGCCGGAATGTTTTCAGTGATACAGACAACCAGATCCAATCCGGCATCGATCGCTTCGATGATCGAATCTGCTGCCGCCACAGGCGGAACGAAAATGATCGAAGCATTCGCTCCTGTTTCTTCTTTGGCTGTCTTTACATCCGCAAAAACCGGAACATCGAAGACGGTCGTTCCCGCTTTCTTGGGGTTGGTACCGGCAACGATTTTCGTACCGTACTTCAGCATCAGTTCCGTGTGCAGTTTCCCCTGCGTTCCGGTGATACCCTGTACGATGACACGCGTATCCTGATTCACAAAAACGGACATCAGCGTTCCTCCTTCAGCAGTTCTCGCATCTTCTCGCAGGCTTCGATACAGGACGAAGCAGGATAGATGTTTCCTTTGCAGCTGGCGATATATTCATGCGCTTCCGCATCGCCATTGCCTTCAATTCGACAGACGACCGGACCCTGATAGTTCGTTTCCATGATCGCTTCGGTGATCCCCTTGGCAATCAGATTGGTCCTGGCAATGCCTCCGAAAATATTGATAATGACACCTTTGATTCCTTTTTCCCGGATGAGAAGCTTGAACGCCTTATTGGCCCTGACATCATCGACCGAACCGCCCAGATCAAGGAAATTCGCCGGCTTGCACCCGGTATAGTTGATCGTATCCATCGTCGACATGCCCAGACCTGCGCCATTGCAGATGCAGCCGATCTCACCTCCTAAAGAGACATAGGACATCCCATCATCGGATGCTTCTGCTTCCAAAGGATTCTCCTCCAGGATATACCGCATTTCCACATTTTCCGGCTGACGGAACAGCGCGCCTGAATCAAAGGACACCTTCGCATCCAGACAGATCGGTTTCCCCTCGCAGACCGAGAGAGGATTGACCTCGATCAGACTGCAATCCCGTTGAACAAACAGCGCATAGATCTTCTTCAACAAGTCCGTAAAATCCTCAGCGGTCTTGCCGGTAAATCCCAGTTTTTCTGCCAGTTCCATGGCAGCCTTTGCGTCAACGCCTTTATCTGAATCAACAGGCATACGCAAGATCGCTTCCGGATCCTTTTCCGCGACTTCTTCGATTTCCATGCCTCCCTCTTTGGAAGCGATGAAAACGCATTTCCCAAGCTTGTTGTCGATCAGAAGAGACAGATAGTATTCCTTGTCATGCGTGGTCTGTTTCTCGATATATAGCTTGCGTACCACTTTGCCTTCCGGACCGCTCTGTTTCGTGTATAATGTCTTGCCAAAGAGCTCTTGGGCAGCCTTTATTGCTTCCTGACTGTCTTCAGCGAGAAGGATCCCCCCGGCTTTGCCTCTTCCGCCGCTATGTACCTGTGCTTTGACAACGACCTTCCCTTCCGGAAATTCATGATCCATGATCCGTTTGACATCCTCCAGATCAAAGGCCGGAAAGCCATCCGGCACAGGAATGCCATAGTCTCTGAATAGCTGTTTTGCCTGATATTCATGGATATTCATAACGCTACCTCATAGCCTGCCTGAAAGGCCTGCAGATTGATCTCCAGGATCCTGGCAGGAAGTTTTGTTTTCAGTACCTCCAGCATCTCTTCCGGAGCGATCTTCAACAGTTTCGTCATGACTCCCAGTGCCACGATATTGGCACAGATCGTCTTCCCGGTCGTTTCTTTGGCGATCGCCGTCAATGGAACCTGATAGGTATGGGGATGACTTTGATCGGCATCTTTGACCAGGTCGCTATCAACCAGGATGATCGTATCCTGATCGATATCTTCCGTATAGAGATGGTAAGACTGTTCCGACATCGCCAGCAAAAGATCCGGACAAGTCACTGCCGGATAGCATTCTTCTTCATCGACGATCAGTTCGCTGCGGCAGGCTCCGCCTCTGGCTTCCGGACCATAGGATTTCAAAAGAACGATCTGCTTATCGGCAATGATTCCATAATAATAAGCCATCAGATCCCCGATCAGCATCATTCCTTGACCGCCGGTTCCGGCAAAACGCAACTGAAAATTATCCATTGGCTGCCTCCTTTGCCTTGGCGATATTTTCCGCATAGATATCACAATACTCCTTGCGGTCATCTTTATTGACAAATTCGCCCCAGACGACTTTATTCTCCAGTTCCTCCGTTGAAAGATCCTTTGCCTTCTGTACGCTGACCAGACGTTCCTTCCAGCGAAGCATCATCTGTCCCGCATCGCCTAAGCGATTCAAACGGCCAAACAGACTCGGACAATCGCTGGCGCAATCCACGAAGGACAGACCGTGATGCTGAAGGGCTTTTCTGATCAGTTCCTTCATCTGCAACGGATAATAAGTAGCTGCCCTGGCCACATAGGTCGCACCGGCACTTTCCGTCAGCTTGCACAGATCAAACGGCGGCTCATAGCTGCCATAGACAGATGTCTTGGTCTGGGAACCGATCGGCGTGGTCGGCGAATACTGTCCCCCGGTCATGCCATAGTTAGAATTGTTCATGCAGATGACGGTCAGATCGATGTTCCTTCGGCAGGCATGGATCAGATGATTTCCACCGATGCTGGCGCAGTCGCCATCGCCAGTCAGGACGATCACATGCAAATCGGGGTTTGCCATCTTCAGACCGGTCGCAAAAGCGATAGCCCGGCCATGATTGGTATGCATGCAGTCAAAATCCAGATAATTGACCGCTCTTGAGGAACAGCCGATGCCCGAGACAAAGACGACCTTGTCCCGATCCACCCCCAGTTCATCCACAGCCCTTAAGGTACTCTGCAAGATGATACCATTGCCGCAGCCTGGGCACCACATCGTCGGCATCTTATCCAATGCCAGATATTTCATATAGATGTCATTGCTCATACTTATTTGCCTCGATAATCGAATTCAGGATATCGACATCCCGAATCGGGTTGCCGTCATACAGATTCTTCATGACCAGCTTCTGGCTGCGATCGATATCCTCCGTCACGACCTGGTTCAGCTGGCCGATATTCATTTCTGCCGTCACAATAGCTTTACAGACAAGATTCAGTTTTGAAAAATCATGATGCGGGAAAGGCCACATCGTGATCGGACGAAACAAGCCTGCCTTGATGCCCATTTCCCTGGCCTTGCGTACCGCCGTCTTGGCGCTGCGGGAAGTGATGCCGACCGATACTACGATGATATCCGCATCCTCCAGCATATAGTTTTCATATTTCTTGATATGTTCATCATAGTCATCATCGATCTTTGCCATCAGATGACCTATCGTGATCTGCAATCCCGTCAGATCCTGATTGCTGATCGGGAAACCGGTCTCATCATGAGTCAGACCGGAAAGATGCAGATGGTATCCCTGGCCGAACGGCGCCAGAGCTTTAACCGTACTATCGGCATAATGGAACGGCAGATAGTCTTCTTTGGCGACATCCGGTACAGGTCTATCGATGACTTCGATCTCTTCCGGAGATGGCACATAGATCTTTTCCGACATATGAGCCAGGATCGCATCATAAAGCAAAATTACCGGCTGGCGGTATTTTTCGCTCAGATTGAAAGCCCGTATCGTTTCCCTATAGATCTCTTCGACCGAATTAGGCATGATGACCAGATTCGGATGATCTCCATGCGTTCCCCATTTTGTCTGCATGATATCGGCCTGGGCCGGCAGGGTTGCCGAACCGCCGGAAGGACCCTTCCTCATGACATCGACGACGACGCACGGGATCTCGTTCATATACGCCCAGCCGAGATTCTCTTGCATCAAAGAAAAACCCGGACCGCTGGTTGCCGTCATCGCCTTCTTGCCCGCACAGCTGGCACCGATCACCGCACCGATCGAAGAGAGTTCATCTTCCATCTGCATAAACACGCCATCGACCTGAGGCAGCAGTTCGCTGCAGATCTCCGAGATCTCGGTTGCCGGAGTGATCGGATAGCCCGCAAAAAAACGCATCCCGCAGGCGATTGCTGCTTTTGCGCACGCCTCATTGCCTGTCATGATCTGATAGTTACCCATTGTCATCTTCTCCTATCGTGATCGCAAAATCCGGGCAATGATATTCACATTGCCTGCAACCGATACAGGCTTCCTGATCCTCGACCTGTACCGTTTCCTGCTCCAGTTTCAGCACTCCTTTGGGACACAGCGTCACACAGATGCCGCAGCCTTTGCACCAATGCGTATTGATATTTATTCTTCTCATATATTCACCATTACCTATATTATAACGCTATGTTCATGAAATAAGTTGATACTGTCCAAATTGATGGACAATGTGGTTCTTTGAATTGAAATATCATGATGCCAGAGAGGTGCTTTCTATGATAAACAAAGACTTTCTGGAATCCTTATCCCCTGTAGAAATACAGATGGTGCATCAGTATATCGGCGTATTGTTTAAAGACAGGATCAAAGATGATACATCCAACTTCGACAATCTGAAGGCAGAGAAATGTCCCTGTTGCGGATCCAGGCATTTTGTAAGGAATGGCCACGATCCAAAATCAGGAAGACAGAGATATATGTGCAAGCAGTGTCATTCCAGTTTCAAGGATTCAACAAACACTTTCTTTTCCCATTCCAGAGTAAGCTACAATACCTGGATCACATTCATCGGATGCGAGGTCGTAGGTCTTTCCTTAAGGCAAGAGGAAGCAATATGCGGCGTTTCGAAGACCGGCTGCTTCAATATGCGTCACAGGCTTTATCACGCGCTAAGCGAGTATCAGGATTCAAGGAAGCTGGAAGGCTTATGTGAAATTGATTGTGCCTATACTTCCATCAACCTCAAAGGCTGGAAGAGAGATATGCCAAGGCATTCCAAGAAAAGAGGAAAACATAAGCCTGACAAGAACCACAAACAGTTAAGAGGCATCTCTCATCACAAGATCTGTCTGCTGACCGCGATCGATGAAAATGATCATATTCTGTTCAAGATCGCAGGGACAAGAGAAGAAGATCTTAAGAAATACCAGTCCTTCGCAGATCGCTTCTGCAAAAAGAGCACATTAATCTGTGATGAGAAGCAAAGCATCGCATGCTTCGTCAGGAAAAATCGTTTCGGCTACGACTATATCCCGTCCGGTTCATTCAAATCAGATAAAGGAAATACTTTATCTTCCATCAATCAGTTTCATCAGGAATTTTCCGAACTGATCAGAAGGAAACACGGTGTGGGAACAAGACATCTGCAGTCCTATATGGACTTCCTGGTCGTTACAAAAGAGCTTAAATATAAACTCGAACTCAAGAAGATGAACACCAGGCTCTATATGGACATCATCGACCATCCGATCTTCTGGACAAGCGATGATATCTGCCATATCCCGATGCCTGTTGATGTCTATGAAGTCTACAAGGAATACGGATATGCCGATCCAAGAAGTCTTTCTTAGGTATCCGAATATTACTGATATAAGTGATATTTCAAAGAACAAGGAACAATCTGTTTATGAAAATCAGTTACATCAACCTATTTCATGAACATAGCGTTACAAAATAGTTATTTCATATCTTTCTGTCCTTACATAACATTATAATTTATATACTTCAGTAAAGTGCACCCTATTGATACTGTCTAAAATCACCTCAATAAGGTCTATATACGTTTATATGAGGCAGTTTTGCTTCAAAATATAATTCTAGGACTACATGAGGTGTTTTCTATTTCTTATATATCTATAGTTTTGCCGAGGCATTCCACATGGTTTTTTGTTATTAGATAGATGTTTTTCATTGTTTTATAAGAAGTCGTAAAATGGTCGTATAGAAAAGGCACTTGTTTATAAAAGTGCCGATAAATAATGCATTATTTTACAAAACTACTACTGACTCTTAATCAGAGGGTCTAGGGTTCGAATCCCTAGGGAATCACCACTTATAAATCAAGGACCCAAAATTGTCGTGAACCCCATTATTTGGACAAGTAATTAAATCAACTCAATAATAAGGCCTGGCTTCTTGCCTGACAAGGGGTCAGACCTTTTAATTTGACCTTGATACGTTTTGTATTGTAATACTC